>NZ_NTZO01000043.1 GCF_002559405.1 Bacillus sp. AFS001701
GCGGTACAATTGTTTAGTTATAAGTTACTTTTTTTATTTCAAAGGAATTTCTGCTGTATCGTTTAGAGACTTTTTTGTATCGGATAAGAATTTTTACTATAAAAAAGATTTTTGAATTAATTGCAATTTGTATCAGCCAATGGATTCGAAACAAAAAGCCGATACATCCTTAGGAAGTATCGACCTGAAAGTACTTATTAGTGTATTCATATTCAAAAGTTTTAATCAAATTTTTACAAGATTAGCATAAAAAGATTTTAATAGGTTCTTTATTTTCTAAATAAAGAGAAAAGCCATCCCCATTTATCTTTAGGCTTTTGGATCACAACTTCTAAACGTTTATTAAAGTTATCCTGTGATCGCCATTCTATTCTCTGTTCTTCTCGCATGTTTTGTATTTCTTCTTGTAAAAAATCCATTTTTTGTTTTTCTTGTTCCATTAATGTCTCGTATTGGATTTTTTGTTGTTCAGCTAATTTTTCAATTTTGTTATAAGTTTTTTTGGAAGAATTTCCAATATTTGCACTTATATCATGATGATCTTGTTGAAGCCTGGAAACCGCTGTTTTAAGTTCTGTCATATCATTTTTCAGTTGAACATTCATTTCACGTGCAGCTGCAAGTTCACTTACTAAAAACCTTAAGAACTCTTTTAATTGATTAGGGTCATGTGGTAGGTTTTCATATGTATCTGATATGGCAATTTGTGTTTCATCGTAACCTTCTAATCTTTCTTTTTGTTGAAAAACGAGGTCTTTTGCAGTATCTTCCAGGGGCTTTTCTGAATCGCGTAACGCTATAAGCACTCTAATATCAGATTGAACAAATATACGCCGATCGCCATCTTTCAAGAACTCATATCCATTGCGCTCTAAGATTTGACCATACTTTCGAACAGTAGGTGTTGCGATACCCAGTTCTTCTGCTACTTCCTTGGAAGAAAAAGCTCGTTCATTCGGTTGTATATCACTTCGCATAACGGACCTCCTTTTTAACAAATATGAAGGATTTTTCGGCATATTGCAACATATATCACTGTGATACAAAAAAACAAGTGATGATTGCCTACTTCAAAAGTTTTGAGAGAAGCACTCTTACAAAAGCATTTTCAATATAAATATTGAGTTGGAAACGGCAAAAATTACAGTTTGAACAGTTGATTTATGAATTGTTCTACAAATAAGTCTTAGAAAGAATATGAACGATACATATACTAACTCATACTTTATAATCTTAAAGCTATTAATTGAAATCGCCTAAAAAATCCCCTTTTCACACTTAAGGAAAATAGGGGATCAACTCATTATACTAAAATTGACATTAATTAGAGCCTAAAGCACCAACTACCGGATGTGGAACATAAAGCTCTTCCAAATACGCAACTTCTTCAGCCGTTAAATTAACCGACAATGCACCAAGTGAATCTTCTAGATGTGAAATTTTTGTAGCCCCAATAATTGGCGCTGATACTGGTTCTTTCTGCAGTAACCAAGCAAGAGCAATTTTTGATTTTGAAACTCCATGTTTTTCCGCAATTTCCGCAACACGCTCCACTACAAGTCGATCCGTGTTTTCTGTGGCACCATATTTAGATTTCTGAGTATCATCAGTTTCAGATCGAAGCGTCGATTCTGACCAATCACGCGTCAATCTTCCTGATGCAAGCGGGCTATATGGAATTACGCCGATATTTTCTTCCTTACAAAGAGGCAGCATCTCTCTTTCCTCTTCACGGTATATAAGGTTGAGATGATTTTGCATCGAGACAAATTTGGTCCATCCATTTTTCTCTGCAACATGTAAAGCCTTCAAAAACTGCCAAGCATACATAGCGGAAGCACCGATATATCTTACCTTTCCAGCCTTCACTAAATCATGAAGTGCCTCCATTGTTTCCTTGATCGGGGTGTTATAATCCCAACGATGGATTTGGTATAAATCCACATAATCTGTTCCAAGGCGTTTAAGACTTTTATCAATTTCACTCATAATATGCTTTCGGGAAAGTCCAGAACCGTTAGGACCTTTGTGCATAGGGAAATATACCTTCGTAGCAAGTACTATTTCATCTCGATTGGCATAATCTTTTAAAGCTCTTCCAACAAATTCTTCACTAGTACCATCTGAATAGACATTCGCCGTATCAAAAAAGTTGATACCTAAATCTAGTGCCTTTTTAATGATTGTACGGCTACTCTCCTCATCGATTACCCATGGATGGATCCAACGTTTTGCATCCCCAAATCCCATACAACCAAGGCAAAGTCGAGATATTTCTAATCCTGTATTCCCAAGTTTTGTGTATTCCATTTTTATATCCTCACTTTCGGAAAAATGTAATCTATTAATCTTAGCGTACTATTTAAACAAATTCTCAAAATCAAACTATACCTGGACTACATCACTAAAATTATGATTGATAATCTCTATTAATTTAAATTCCCTGTTCTGAAACTCAAATTTCAAGATACAACAATTTCCAATTCGATCTTGTTGTGTAATAGAGCTTTTATGTTCCCAATACCTCATAAAATTTCTCAATGCTGCTCCATGAGAAACAGCTAATACTACTTCATTATCTTCTTCCATTATTTTTTGACATGTAGTAGCCATTCTTTGTTGCAGTTCTTTTTGGTCTTCTCCGCCAAACTTAACAAAAAAGTCGCCTGTTAGAGGTGAATCACACCAACCTTGAATCTTCCTTCTTTTATTAAATAATGTTTGTCCATGTCTCATTAAATAAAAAGTCTTTTTCATTTGTATCCCCCTTTTGAATCTTAAAAGCATATTTTAAAAATCAAGTGGTAAGAATTCATTTGACCTTTTTTAGCCTTAATAACAACTTACAATCTAATATTATCAATATATTATTTTTAATCGTTAGCATATTCCTATCAAATAATTACCTAATACTCTTAGTTCCAGAATAAGTTTAACAAACTGACCACAAAAAAACCCAAACCTTTGTTATGTTTGGGTTTGAGCTTTTTAAGGTTATTCTAAATTGTTCTTCTTAAGACCTTGCTGTTGTAGTGTATTTTTCTTCCAAAGTCTTCTTTAAAAATACTGCTAATTCGAGCATTCCGAATTTTCCAGCTTTTTCTTCTGCATCGGAGTTATAGTTCGTATTTGTATTAATATCATAAGTAAAAATAGTACCTTCAGCATTTCTGATAAATTCGATTCCAGCAACTTGAATCTTATTTTTAGCTAGAACTTCTTTATACTTTTCTAAAATTTCGTCATCAAAACCATCGATGATTTGGAACTTAGGCTTCTCTTCTACTTCTTCTCCTACTGGGCAGAATAAATCACCAATTTGGCATGCATCCGCTGGACAAAGTTCAAAACCTTCTGAAGTATCAACTTTAACTGCATAAACAAAGTTTCCGCCAACAAACTCGCAACGAGTGATGTAGCTTTCAGGTGATTTGATATATTCTTGAATAAGTGTAATACCATCGACTGGTTCTTCAAAAGTCGGTCCTTCGACATAAGCTTTTAAAGCATCAACACTATGGAATAATTGGACACCTAACCCTTTACCAGCACGATTATGCTTCGTAATAAACGACTGTCCTACAAAGCCATTAGCTGCTTTAAGAATGTTTTCTTTACCAACAGCTGCGATTGTTTTTGGGGTCTTAACACCATACTTATTTAGCTCTAAGTATTGTAAAACTTTACTAACTTCTAACTTTAGAGCATTTGTTCCATTTAACACCGTACGACCATGTGCTTCAAGCCAAGCTAATACTTGCCCAGTAAATTCTGCTGCAAAACGATGATCACGTGTATGAGAAGAAGCACTCATTCTGCTATAAAAGATCCCTTCTGGTGGTTCTGTTGATAAATCTACCGTACCTTCGTCTAGATGCCATTCTTCATAAGGAACTCCAAGCTCCTCTAATCGTTTTGTTAAATGGATTGTCCACTCACTGTTTTCATGTATTACATATACCTTACTCATTTTTATATCCCCTTTCTAGCTTTTTATTAAACTACGTTTTTGTTCTACTAAAGGCATAACCTGCTTTGAAAAGCGTTCCATTTCCTCTAGTTGAGGTGAAAATTGTAATAATAATAAGTCTAATCCAGCTTCTTCATATTGTAAAATTCGGTCTGCAATTTGCTCAGGTGTTCCTACTAGATTTGGTCTAAGACCACGATTTGAAACTGAGTAATCTTGTAATTGGATTTGTTGCTCTAATTGTGATTTTGTCGTGAAGTCTTTAAAGCCAGCATAACCGCTTGAGTCTTTCACTGTGGTAATTTTTTCTAGCTCAACCAAAGCCTCTTCTTCTGTATCTCTACAAATAACATAAGCAGCCATACCGAAAGAATTTAAAGGTGCATTGCCAGTTTGTTCACGGCGTACCTTCATATCTGCTACTTTCTGATTGATTTCTTCAACTGTTCCACCATGCATCACATATGCGTCACATTTTTCAACAATTGTTTGCTTACCTTTGTCACTTTCACCACCTGCATAAAGAATCGGGTTTGGTCTTTGAACAGGTTTTGGAGCAAGCTTCGTATCCTTTAAGTCGTAAAATTTTCCTGAATAATTGAACGTTTCTTCTGTCCATAAGCCTTTTAGGACATCAATAAACTCCTCTGTACGAGCATAGCGCTCATCATGTTCTGTAAAAATACCGCCATATTGACGAGCTTCTTCTGCCCACCATGCAGAAACGACGTTTAGCGTAAAACGACCGTTACTGATTTGATCAATATTAGCTGCCATTTTTGCTGTTACTGCAGGATTATGAAAACCTGGACGAATCGCGGTCATAATTTCGATTTTTTCCGTCACTGCAGCAAGTGCCGCTGCTGTTGACCAAGCTTCAAGTGAATCCTGCTCCGGACCTTTAATATCGTTTAAATATAATTCAGCTATTAAAGTAGTCGAGTATCCCCATTTTTCAGCTGATTGAATGACCTCTTTAGCATATTCAAATGTCGGTGGCATGCTTTCGTCATCCACATTACGTAACCATCCTCCAAAAATCGGTAACCAAAAACCATATTTCATTTCTATTCTCTCCTTTATCATTAAAATTGTCTAGTTTTCGCATTGGTTAAGTTGGGTTTTTATTTAATGAGATTCTTCTCAAAAATGAATTATGTTCAACCTCCAATGTAAATAAATCAGAAAATAAAAAGCCTCTTTCATTCAGAAAGAGGCATCGGAAACAATTGTTTTCGACTTATCTATCAGAATGATTTCATTCTGCAGGAAGTGGCACCGTTCCTTAATAAGGAGGTTGCCGGACGTCATAGGGCCTGATCCCTCGGTCACTCTCGATAAGTTTGTGTTATGTAATTTCATTAACTGAATAATAAATCCTAGTAAACAGATTGTCAATAAGGGAATTTAAACGTTTTTATCAAAAAAGCTCTTTCATTGTTGTATTTATTAGAAAAAATAAAATTTTATAATTATTTAATTAAGATTATATCGAAGTATTTAATACATAGTTCCAGTACCCTATAGGAAATCCATAACCTTTTATGAGTATGTTATTTTCAACTTCTCGTTTTTTTACTTACTCATGAACTTTTATGAGTTACTAAATTTCGTATTTCTGCTATTTTACTAGCATATGCCTATAATTAAACGAAAAAAAACCAACGAGTCGTTGGGTGAGTCACTCTACTTATAAATTATTAATTTCATTAGCAGTACGGATTCCTGCTTCTATTGCCCCTTGCATCCACCCAGGAGTGGATGATGCATGCGAACCCCCAAAATGAATTCTTCCTTCAGGTGAGTTGATATAGGGACCGAGTTCTTTTTGTTGATTTGGTTTATACATAATAAATGCTCCACCTGAAAATGAAAATTGCGTCCAACTGTGGGAATATCCTACTAAAAATTCTTTATAAACTACATCACCAAAAATCATTGACAGATTAGCTAATGCTTTATCAATACGCTTATTATTTTTCATATGATCCCAAATAACAGCATCATCTTCCCAGGTGTAGCTTGCTAACATAATTCCCGTTTTAAAACCCATATCATGGCTAGGAAAATAGGAAAATTTGATTGGTAAATCTGTTGTTAGTTTTCCACCATACAATCCAAACCTTTCCCAAAATTTTGTTCTGAACTGAATAGCAATTTTAGTTGAATCTGCATAATGCAATTCTCTAATAACTTTCCATTTTTTATCAGATATAGACTCGTATGGGAAAATATCAACAAAGTTAAATAAAGAATAAGGGATTGTAGAGATAACATAGTCACATTCATACTGACTCTGTCTAGTCAGTATTTCATTTTCTGTGTGGATTGTTACATTGGAATCTCCTTGTATAATTTTGGTTACCCTTTCATTCAATATAATGTTGTCCCTCAATTGTGGTAAAAAAGCTCTTACAAGGTGATCAGTTCCTCCTGTAATTTCATAAAGTTTTAGATTCGGAGTTAAAAGTATTATAACTTCTCGTAATATAGCTGTAAATCCAAGTTCTGGAAAACCTTCCAAACCTACAATTGCTTTAATCATATCGATTGCACCAGTTGATAAAGAATTTCCTACGGGATTGTATTTCAAAAAATTTTCCATTGAATATTGATCGTATTTATCAATAATGATATCCCAGTTTTTATCTGGATCTTGATTTATAAAATCAATCACTGGGCCTATTGCAGTTAACAGTAGCTCTACTGCCGTTTTTCCTTTTTCATTTGGGAGAACAGAATACTTCAAGATATCTGGATTTGATTCATACGTTTTTTGATTTGTTAGTACATTATTAAGATAAATTAAATCATTTGGAGTACTATTAATAAATTCATTTACTTGTAAATTAAATTTATTTATTAATGCAAATGTTAAATGATGAAAAGAAGGGATACGCATAGCACCAAGTTCAATATACTGGTATTCAAGAAATGGCTCTCTTTTTGTATAGATCCGTCCACCAATTCTTCTATTTGCCTCGATAATCGTAACTTGATGCCCTGCTTCTTTCAAAAGTGATGCACTAACTAAACCAGATATACCTCCACCAATTATGGTTACTCGCTTAGGCGAAATTGTTTTAGTTAATCCATTTTGAATGATCTCAAGCATTTCCTCCATTGAAAGGGCTTCTCGAACCAAAGGATACCACCTCATCTTGAAAAAAAGATTATCTTATAAACATTATTCGATTTCAAGTGAATGTAGAATATAAACCTATATTTTGTATATATCTAAGAAAAAAGCTAATTTAAATTCTGTCCATTTAGCTGTTAAAATAAAAAAACACAATGTAAAGAATTTAAGTGAAAAGCCTATTAGCTCAATTAAATAAATAGTATAAAATACTCAAATGGTTCAATAATAATTTTGTACCTACCTCTTTATAAGGAGATTAGTATGAATTTATTTGAGAAAGGAAGTAAATTTATAATGGGAGTATTAAGTGGAAATCCACAAAATGAACCTTTACATTATGGCGAAGTTTACGGTCTATGGAGTCACTTATCGGCTACTAAAGCAGGTGTAGATACTTATCAAGTTTATATTAACCATACAGGTGATGAAGAGTTAAGAGCATTTTTAAAACAAGTAATTGAAAATTCAATGAAACCTGCAATTAAAGAAATTGAAGAAGTACTTCTACATAATGATATTGCAGTCCCTCCTACTCCATCAGAACGACCAGAAGCTGATTTAGAACAAATTCCAGCTGGTGCTAGGCTTCAAGATGCTCAAATCGCTTACATGGTTGCTGCTGGAATTGCTGCTGGAGTTTCAGCTGATGCTACATTAATGAGTCAATCAATTCGTGAAGATATTGGCACTATGTTTGCTAGTTTTGGTGCTAAAAAAGCGAAAGATGGCGCGGCACTACTACAAATGATGAAAACAAAAGGTTGGTTAGTTCCACCACCTCTTCACCTTGAAACAAAGCAACAACAACATTAAAAAAATTGTCCACCTATAAAATTAGGTGGACTTTTTTAAGTTTATGTTAGTGCAGTCTTATTGCAATTTGGTATTTCAAATGAAGCCATATTTCCTAGCCAATAGATTGAATAAGACTTCTTTAAGCAGATGGTACCCCCATATCAGTACTTACCGCTAAAGCAAGCTTACGCACAATTTTTTGTAGGACAAAGTTATCTTAAAACCTTAATTGCCGATCCTAAAGTGAATGTTGGTGTTGGGAACGTGACTTTTGAACCTGGTTGTAGAAATAATTGGCATATCCATCATGATGGATTCCAAATTTTATTAGTAACCGGCGGAGAAGGTTGGTACCAAGAAGAAGGTAAACCCGCTCAATTCTTAAAGGCTGGTGATGTGATTGTTACCCACGATGGAGTAAAACACTGGCATGGTGCTGCAAAGGATAGTTGGTTTGAACACATGCAATAACTGCAGGTACACCGGAGTGGTTGGAATCTGTTTCAGACGAAGAATACGGAACATTGACTAAGTAATTGTATTCATTGTTCTTAAGAACTAATATTTGAATTAACAGCGTATATATACTAAATTTCCACTTAAAATCTTTTTAAATTTAAAAAGAATATATGTGAAATAAATTTCTCATAATAAGTTCAGGAGGGATTTTTATGAAGCATATAAAAGCATTAATAATTAAATTTATTGCTTGTCTTGCATTATTATATATAATTTTGGGTGTTGGGTACGATATGGCATTTAGAAATGTATTTCTGATATCGTTAGTCTTAGGAGTAATCGCATATATAGTTGGTGATCTATTGATCTTACCCAAAACAAATAATACTATAGCAACAATAGCGGATGCAGGACTAGCATACTTAATTATTTGGTATATGGGATCAAAATTAACATATGGTGGTAGTATGGTAACTCCAGCTTTAATTTCCGCAATTGGCATAGCTTTGTTTGAAATCTTTTTTCATAAATATGTTTATCATAATGTTATTAAACATACAGAGCATCGAGAAAATGTATCAACTGGAAATTTACGATATCAAACCGAGGCATCAGAAGAATTGACTCCTGATCTACAAGACGAAAAAATTAAAAAATAACCTATATTTTTAAAATAGTCGATTTTTCTATATACTTTTTCTTCAAAATTAATAGATTGTAGTAAGTATTTCTTGTTTACCAAATATCACCTGTTTGAAAGAGAAACTAAGGTTTCTCTTTTTTTAATATTAATGAAAATATAAACCAAGAAAAAAGTACAGAATGAAAGAGAATTCCCCACCCTGTACTACCTCATTTTATTTCATTCGTTTTTTATATACCTTCATCGAAATCACATAAAACAAAATACCAATTACCACTAACCATAACAATGCTGTTACAATCGCACCGTAGTCCGGCTGCCCAGCTAAAAGGGAACGTACACTTTCGGCAATTGGTGTCATTGGCTGATTTTCGGCAAAAGCTCGAAGCTTGCTACCCATATTATTTGTTGGTACAAAGGCAGAACTAACGAACATTAAGCCCATTAGCAGATAAGAGAATACGCTCGCACCTTCATACGATTTTGACATTAGCCCGCATGCGACTGCAATCCAAGTGAATGAAAATACGGTTAGCAGGATCATACCAGCTGCTAATAGCCACTCCACAAAATCAGCGTGAGGACGGAATCCCATGATAAAAGAAATGAGAATCACTGCAGCAACTGATAATAAGTTTAATATTAATGTTGAGATGACATGCCCTCCCAATATCGATGACTTGGCGATTGGCATGGAATGGAAACGATCAAAGATTCCTTTAGTCATGTCTGTGTTCACTCGAACTGCTGTATAGGAAATCCCCATTCCAATACACATAAGCAACACACCTGGAACGATAAAATTCACATAATCTACTTTATCCATTGTCATTGCACTACCAAAAATATAGACAAAAGCAAGCATAAGCATAATCGGCATGAGAATCGTTGTGATAATTGTATCAATACTTCGAAGTGAATGCTTCATCACCCGACTACTCATTGTAATTGTATCGCTGAAAAAATGGTTTCCCCTCATTCCTATTCTCCTTTCTTTCCGGTAACAGCGAGGAAAATTTCCTCAAGGTTCGGCTGTTTTTCTACGTATTCCACTTTTTTAGGTGGAAGAATTGCTTTTAATTCACTCAATGTACCTTGAACAAGAATTTTTCCTTCATGTAAAATCGCAATTCGGTCAGCTAGTTGTTCGGCTTCTTCTAAATATTGTGTCGTGAGAAAAACGGTAATACCAGCTTTCGCCATATCCCGAATCACTTCCCACAAAGCTAAACGTGCTTCTGGATCAAGTCCAACAGAAGGCTCATCAAGAAAAACAAGTTCAGGTGACCCAAGTACTGTCATTGCTAAATCCAAGCGTCGTTTCATACCGCCTGAATAAGTAGCAAGAGCACGATTACCAGCTTCAACTAAATCAAAGCGACGTAGACTTTCTTCTACAGCTTCTTTCCGATTAGGCAAGTGGCGAAGTTTTGCTACTAGATCAAGATTTTCACGTCCTGTCAAAATATCATCTACTGCAACGTTTTGTCCGGTTAGACTGATTTTCTCACGTACTTGTTGTGGGTTTGTTTGAAGGTTGGCATTACAAACTTCGATTTCCCCCTTATCTGCTTGCAATAATGTAGTCAAAATTTTAATAATAGTTGTTTTACCGGCACCATTTGACCCAAGTAACGCGAAGACACTGCCTTTTTCCACTTCAAAATCAACACCTTTGAGAACCTCAATTTCCTTGAAGGATTTTTTTAGCCCTTTCACTGAAATTGCTCTATTACTCATAATTATTTCCCTCCCATATATATAGTTGAAAGCGCGTTTCACTGCGTCGTAGCGCCTGCAACTATTTTTTTATATATCACGCTTATTTTTTCTTACCCACACGATCTAGAATGCTTTTGTTTAAATTATTGCGTAACTTATCGTCCCATCTCTTCGCTTGATCGGTAAGTCCATTAGCAAATGCTGTCAAGTCTTCACCAGTCACTTCCAATACGTCTTTGCCATCTGCCGCACCAGCTTCAAACAAATCAATGAGATCATATTGGATTCTCAGCATATCCATCCCACTTCCAGAGGCGAAACTCCACATATAGTTGCAGATTGTTTTGTAGGCTTCTGAGTAGTTTCCAGGCAAAGCTTCCACACGCGCCATCATTTCTTTGTACTCTTTTTTGTCATCCAGTATCTTTTTGATAAAATTTATCATGATATTTAGCCCCCTAATTTATTTTTTATTCGTCCATATTTTTACTTGCTGTTCTACTCTACTCTCAATGTCTTTTTTCAAATCTACTTGCCCTGATTCTCTATCTAGTTTTGAGAGAGCCATCAATTCGTCAGCAAATGCCGCCACGTCTTCACCGGTAACATCTAGCACATGCTTGCCTTCTGCTGAACTTGCTTCAAACAGTTCATACAAATTGATAATTTCTTCACCAAATCCATATCCGAAATTCCACATGTATTTTTGAATCTTTTTAAACACAAATGCGTAATCTTTCGGAAGGGCATTTACTTTTTTCATAAATGCTTTGTATTCCTTCTTGCTTTCTAAATCGCCAATGATTAGCTCTATAAATTTCTTCATATTACTTCTCCCCTTTTAAGCTATTTATTTTCGATGAAACAAAATCCCACTTTTTCCAAAATTGCTGTAATTCCTCATGACCAGCTTCTGTTAATGAATAAAACTTTCGAGGTGGGCCCATTTCAGAACGTTTTTTCTCAATATTTACTAATTCCTTCTTTTCCAGCCTGATCAAAATCGTGTAAACTGTACCTTCGACAACCTCTGTAAAACCTAAATCATTTAGGAGTCGAGTAATCTCATAGCCGTAAGTATCACCTCGACTTATGATTTCAAGTACACAGCCTTCTAATGAACCTTTGAGCATTTCTGTTAAATTTTCCATTGCTTACACCTCCTTTAAAATTTGGTTAAATAGTTTTCGGCCTATTTTGAATACATAAAACCACTTCTCAAGCTAATTAGTAATACAGATATTCAGTGTCACTTAGTACTGAATAAAAAAAATATCTAAATAGCCTATGGAGCAAGGATTTCATTTGATAATTTTCACATGAATTCTTTTCAGCTATTTAGCGTGACTGATATTCAGTGTTACTTAGTAATAGTATATTGTATTACTGAGTAGAGAAAATGTGAACCATTTTATAAATAAATTTATAACATTTTCAACTATTTAGTATTACAGATATTCAGTATTACTTAGTACCATTACATAGTAACACTAAGTAGTGTAATTATCAAGTTGTTAACAAAAAATTAATGTTTTGTTTTACCCCGAAAACGAAATCTAAATAAAAGCAGATAATAATTCATATCTATTACTTAATTATTTTTGAAAAAAGCAAAAGAATACGCGAAGCTTTCTCGGAAAGAATAGACGGGTAAAGCTAGATGAAGAGGTGTTGTTATGAATCATAAAGTTTTGCCAAGAAATGAATGGATTGAAGCGAGGAAAAAACTCTTACAGAAAGAAAAAGACTTCACAAAGTTACGGGATGAACTTACACAGCAGAGACGAGATTTGCCGTAGGAAGCCGTTAGCAAGCCTTACATATTTGACAGTCCAAACGGTAAAGTATCATTAGCAGACCTATTTAATGAAAGAAGTCAATTAATCGTTCACCATTTCATGTTCAGTCCAAATAGTCCTTCGAATCATTTAGATTCTCAGGACTATTTTTATATCATCTACTATAAGGGGTACAGTCTACTAATTGGTGCTTTTTGTAATTTAATAGGTTACTTTACCGATACGTATCATTGTTCATACAAAATAATTGTTAATGTTATTTAATGAATTAGCAATTTGTCTTATTCCTTTTTCAATATCTGTAGGTTCACAATTGGAAACATTGATTTTTAATAATTTTTCTTGAAAATAGTTATCTAAATAGTTTTGCTTAATAGATTTCACCTGAATATTTTGTTCATTTAATTGTTTAATTAATGCAGTCATATCAACTTGTTTGGGCAAAACAATATGACTGTGCATTACGTGGTCGGTTGCGTACTTGAAATTTATTAGATGAGTTTTTAAAGACGTTTGAAGTATTTGAGCACGAGCTAGATATTTATCTCTGACTTGTTTTTGATAGTGTTCAAACATACCACTTTTTAGATACAGCTCTATAGCTGCTTGTGAAATCATTGAACTATCAATATCATTTACTGTTTTATATTGCTGAAAAGTTTCTATTAACGAATCAGGTAAAACTGCTATACCAATACGTAAACCTGGGAACATTATTTTCGAAAAACTTTTCAAGTAAATAACACGGCCATGCAGATCATTTGCAAACAGTGGATCATTTTTATTCATATATTCAAAATCTGCTAAATAATCATCCTCTACAATATAAACATTGTATTTATAAGCTAATTTTAAGATTTCTAATTTTTCTTTTTTATTATAGGAAGTTCCTAATGGGTTTTGAAATCTTGGCATAGTATAAAAAAATTTTATATCACCTTCACGGAAAATTTGTTCGAGTTCTTGTAAATTAATCCCCTCTATTGTTCGCTTTATCCCTATTACAGGTAATTTATATAATTTTACTAAGTCAATGTATAAATGATAGCTTGGCTGCTCTATTAAAATCTTAGTTTTATTATTTGAAAAAGGCATAGTACTCAGTAAAAAAAGAGCTTGCTGAACGCCTGAAGTAATAAATATTTGTTTTTTTTGAGTAAATACTTGATATGATTTTAATAATTTTTCAACCTCATTTATTAACGATGGTAAGCCCTTATTGGTACCGTATCGAAATAAGTCAGCTTGAAACGTATCAATTGCTTTATTTAAACAATGTTGGAAATCTTGATACGGAAACGAATGCCAATTAGGAGCTGAAGTCGCAAAATCAATTTTACTCGTTTTAAATGGCTGTATAAACATCTTATGCTCAACTACATAAAAACCACTTTTGGGTCTTGCATAAATAAGGTGTTGATTTTCTAATTTCTCAAGTGCAGTAAGGATACTACTATTACTACAAGCAAATTGATTCGCTAAATTTCGTATTGATGGAATCTTTGATCCCGCTTTTAACTCTCCAGATTGAATTTGAGTAAGTAAAGATTGATATACATATTCATATTTGAGCATTTTATAACTCCTTTAAATAATCCTATATTTTCCCTGTATCGGTACAGATGTTAAATTTTTAAACGTTACATTTTAAAAAGCACATAAAATATAAGTATCGGCCGGTTCAAAATTTAGTATAGGGAGAGATGTATTTTGCCAGAACAAAAAACAAAGCAAACTCTTTCATTGAAAGATTCAATCGAATCACGTCGTAGTATTCGAAAATTCATTCAAGAAACAATTCAAGACGAAGAAATCCAAGAAATTTTCAAACTTGTTAGATTAACACCTAGTGCATGGAATATTCAACCATGGCATTTTCATATTATCAAGGATATTCAACTAAAGGAAAAACTTCAAGAAGCAGCTTATGGTCAGAGACAAGTAACCTCTGCTCCAGCAGTTGTAATTATTTCAGTTGATATGGAGAATTCAATTAGCCGTTCATCGGAAACAATCCATCCTGGTATTTCTGAAGATCGAAAGCAAATTGAAATAGCTAATCTTTCATCAGTTTTTGAAAAGATGAGTAAAGGGGAAAAAATAGCATGGGGTCTAACACAGGCAAATATTGCACTCGGTTTTCTTTTACTAGCAATTCAAGGACTTGGTTATTCTAGCGTGCCAATGTTGGGTTTTGATGAAGAGAAAGTTAAAGAACTGTTAGGTCTTCCCGAGCATGTAGCTTTTGCTGCTATGGTACCATTTGGCCGCGCAGACTCAGACGGTTATGAACATCATCGTTTTGAATTAGATAAGATTATTACTTTTCATTAATCACAAGGAGCAGGCTTTTTAAACCTGCTCCTTTCAACAATATGGTTGAATCCTCCTGTACCGATACAGATACAAATTATTTACCTCGATAAGAATTACTTTTTTACATAATATTAGCATTAACAGTTCTGATTAATAGGGGGAAAACATTATGACCGATAATAGAAAAGCTTATTTAGCGATTACTATTTGTTCATTAATCATTGGGTTATCATTTCTTTTTGTAAAACAAACGTTAACAATAGCATCGCCACTTGATACCCTAGCACATCGTTTTACAATTGCCTGGCTTGCTGCCACAATCATTTTAATCTTTAAAAAAGAAAGTATTAGGATTAAGAGAGGTGATTTAATTAAAATTTCATTTCTTGCCACATTTTATCCAGTACTATTTTTCTCATTGCAAATTTTTGGACTAATGCATACAACCTCCTCTGAAGCAGGTGTTATACAGGCTACAGTTCCAATATTTACTTTGCTACTAGCCAGCTTACTATTAAATGAATCATCAACAATTGTACAAAAAATTGCGATATTCATTTCTGTTCTTGGGGTCATGTATATTATGTATATGAATGGAGTTAAGAACATTAATACTAGTATCGTAGGTAGTATCTTAATCTTATTATCAGCGTTAGCAAACTCAATATATAATGTTTTAACAAAAAAACTCCTTCAACAATATTCATTATTTACGATCACATATTTCATTACTCTTATTGGGTTTATTGTATTTAACGGAATTACTCTATTTCTGCATTTAAGGAATGGAACAATTCAACAATTTATCCAGCCTCTTAAACACAATGATTTTATAATTGCTATATTATATTTAGGGATTTTTTCTTCTTTAGGTACATCCTTTCTTTCAAATTATGCTTTATCAAAATTACCGACTTTTCAGATAAGTGTATTTCAAAATCTATCTACACTTATTACAATTTTAGTTGGTATTCTGTATCTCAAAGAGTCATTCCATTATTATCATATAATTGGTAGTTTTCTTATTATCTTTGGGGTTGTTGCTGTAAATTACTTTAATAAGAAAGTAATCCTAGATAAGCATATTCGTAAAATAAATATGTAAATTTATTATTCATAAAAATTTTGATAACAATTTAGATGAAGTTCAAGTTGCTAACTAAGATACTAAATCTTTATATTAAAAAAACATAATAGCTTTTTCTCTTTCAAGTAATGTTTTAGATAGAGTAACGTGAAATAAATAAATGATTTAATAATTAATATTTAGTTTATACGTGAAAATAAACAGGTCCTTAATAATCGAGGACCTGCTTGTTTTCGCTTATATAAAAACTATATTAATTAGTCTTTTATAAATGTTAGTAAAGCTTCATTAAATTCTTTTGTATGAGTTGCATTTAATCCATGCGGACCACCCTTTATTAAAGCCAGCTTACTGCCAGGAATGGACTCATATGTACGTTTTCCACTTAACTCAAAAGGTACGATTGCATCAGAATCACCGTGAATGATAAGAGTAGGTATATTGAACTTTTCCAAGTCCTTTCTAAAATCTGTCTTACTAAAGGCCGTTATACAATCTAGCGTTCCCTTAGGTGAGGCACTAGCTGCAATATCCCGATTATACAAACGGAATGGCTCACTAACTAAATCTGTTTGATTACCCGCCGCAAAAAATCCCTTCGTAAATTTATCAAGAAATGCAAGGCGGTCAATTATTACACCACTTTTGAATTCTTCAATTGTTGCATCATCTAATGCACCTTTAAGATGATCCTCTGATTTGTATAAATAAGGAGGAACTGCTCCAGCAAAAACAGCCTTTTCAATACGATCTGTTCCATACGTACTAATGTATCGAGCTACCTCGCCTCCACCCATAGAAAAACCAACAAGTGTGACATTTTGAAGATCTAAATGTTCTAACAGTTTATGTAAATCAGAAGCAAATGTATCATATTCATATCCCTCCCACGGCTGAGATGATTTTCCAAAGCCTCGACGATCATATGTTATGACTCTGTAACCTGCTTCAATAAGAGCTGGCACCTGATATTCCCAAGAGCGTCCACTTAAGGGCCAACCATGTATTAAGACAACAGGTTTCCCTGAACCATGGTCCTCATAATAAAGTTCAATTGGAGCATGATTTTCATTACCTACAGTAAATTTTGCCATCTAAATTACCTCCCATGAATTTTCATTATTAAACCTGTATTCTTACTACCTGATCAAAAAAACTCTTTACTCTAAAACATTTAAACTATTTTTTAAAGTTTATAGGATTATTATATTACCTTCTATCAAAATTGTAAAATTATTCCAAAAATATCAAATCATTAATAGATTAGATTACAATTTAAATAGTCTGAAGATTAGGTATAAAGCCACTTATTATATTTTGGTATATTATGGTAATATTAGGGTGATTTTGACAAAAGGAGGATATATATGGCTAAAACAATAGGTCTTATTTGTGGTAGTTTACGAAAAAACTCTTATAATCGAATCATTGCTCAATCATTAACAGCGATGGCTGATTCCCATCAATTCCGTTGGATCGAGATTAATGAGCTACCTCTATTCAATGAAGACTTAGAAACAAGTGTACCAGAAGCAGTGACATCATTTAAGTCTGCTATCCAGGACGTTGACGGTATCATTATTGTCAGTCCAGAGTACAATTCTGGAATTCCAGGCGTATTAAAGAATGCATTGGACTGGGCTTCAAGACCTCGGGAATCCGCTGTTCTTAGTAGAAAACCGGTTGGTTTAATTGGTGCAACTCCTGGGGGATTAGGTACTGTATATGCTCAAATACAAATCAGAGAAATACTAGAAACTATGCAAGCTCATGTTCTTCCATTTCAAAAAATGCTGATTTCCCAAGTACATGAAAAAATCGATGCAGATCATAAAGTACTTACTGACGAACGAACAAAACGATATCTTCATCGTTATTTACAACAATTTATAAATTGGATAGATAAAGCTTCTGTTTTAGATTAATAGAAGGACCAAATATTTTAAAAATCAGTCTAACTTTTTTCTGATTTTTGAGAAACTGATTGTAACAAACGTTGAAATTTGATAATATTTCAGCTTTTATACTTTCATCGATTACTTAATTTTTAGGAGGAATACATAATGTCTGATCTCTATTCTCGTATTAATAAGGATGATGCTGTCGTTCTTTTAGTAGATCATCAAACTGGTCTGATGGCTGGACTAGTGCGTGACTATGGTGTTGATGAATTCAAGAATAATGTTTTGGCTCTTGCTCACACTGCTAAGTTTTTTGATTTACCAGTTATTTTAACAACAAGCTTTGAAAACGGGCCTAATGGACCACTTATGCAAGAATTAGTTGATCTTTTTCCTAACGCGCCAAAAATAGCTCGTCCTGGACAAATTAACGCATGGGATAATGATGATTTTGTAAAAGCAATCGAAGAAACTGGAAAAAAACAACTTATTATCGCAGGCGTAGTTACGGATGTTTGCGTTGCTTTCCCGGCACTTTCCGCTATAAAAGCTGGGTATGAAGTATTTGCTGTAACTGATGCTTCAGGCACTTTTAGCAAACAAGTTGCAGATGCGGCCAATACGCGAATGGCACATAGTGGCGTGCAACTTTTGAACTGGTTTAGTGTAGCGTGCGAATTACAACGCGATTGGCGCAACGATGTCGAAGGTTTTGGTAATTTACTTGCTAGTAATCTTCCAGGTTATCAGAATATAATTGGAAGCTATATGGCAGCTCAACGAAATCTGAGTAAACAAAACGTATGAATTTTAGCGCTGATTTAATCAGCGCTTTTTTTAATTGGAAGTAAAGTTCATCTGACGTTTACTTTGGTTAATCTGTAAAATGGTAGCGCAGGCATAAGCACCCACGCTACCATTTTCTATTTATAATTTGCTATTACTTAAGCAAATTATAAATAGAGAGAACCACTGGCTTCTACACTTAATTTCGGTATAAACACTTACAGAAAGTTTTTTATTAAGTACTCGTTAATTTGGTTATATTCATGCTGGTAAACAGGTCTTCCGATTGTCCCATATATAACCTTGACATCAAGGATTCCTAAATCCTTTAAGAAGTTCAGATACTTTCTCGCTGAGACCCTTGAAATGCCCACAACATTTGCCACTTCTTCGGTGGAAAACGGTACCTCTTTCAATTCCTGAACTGCTTCCCATACTTGCTTTAAAGTATCCTTTGTCAACCCTTTTGGGAGCTCTTCAACTATTGCAATTTCATCCCTATGTAAAAGATAATTATCGAGCTCTTGTTGGCTGACAGCTTCCAGTTTATCGGTAAACCGGGTCTTTTGCTGATAGCTGACAAGAGCAGCATTGAACCTTTCAAATTCAAAAGGCTTTATTAAATAATCGACAACGCCGTACCTTAATGCCTTTTTGATTCGCTCTAGATCCGATGCTGCCGAAATAATGATTACATCGACTTCAATTTCATTTTTCCGGAGGAACGTCAATAGCTCTAACCCCTGTTTGCCCGGCATAAAAATATCCAGAAGTATAAGCTGTATATCTTCCTTTCTAAGTAAAAGGATAGCATCATCAACTGAACTAGCTACTGTAGTCAAACGGAAACCACCAATTTTAGAAAGGTATCGTTTATTGATTTCCGCCACCATAGGGTCATCTTCAACAATCATTACATTGATCATGCCTTTTCATCCTCTGCTTTATAAGGTATATAAACCGCAAAATTCGTTCCCTTTCCCGGCTTAGAAGAAATGATTAGGTCCCCTTCTAGTCTTTCAATACCTTTAGCTAAAAGATATAGTCCGACCCCGCGGTTATCTCCTTTCGTGGAGAAGCCTTTATCGAATATTTTATTTTGCATTTCATTTGTCATTCCCATCCCTGTATCCTTAACTTCAATTGTTAAAATATCCTCTGCGTAATCAAGCTTTAAGTCAACTTTTTTGACAGGACTGTTCGCTATCGCTTCCATTGCATTATCGACGAGATTTCCAATAATCGTTATGAGTTCATGCGTGATTCCCAGGTTCACAAACTGGGGAATCTTATTGGAGCATTCAAATGATAGTGATGCACCTGATTCTCTTGCAAAGCTTAGTTTACCAATCAAAAATCCTGCTAGAACTGGATCCTGGACATTCTTGGTTACAAAACCCATTTCCATTTCCCGGTGGTTAACCGTTTCACTCACATAGTTCGCAAGTGTGTCGTATTGTTCGGTACGGACAAGGCCAAGAATAACATGCATCTTATTCATGAATTCATGGGCATGGGCACGGAGGGCATCCGCATAATTGCGCACACCAGTGAGCTGTTCGGCCAATAACTGAACTTCCGTTTTATCACGGAATGTAGCGATTGCTCCAACCGGTTGATTATCCACCACTACCGGCACCCTGTTTACCAAAATAGTAACTCCATGCAAATCCTGTTCTTGATCAACCTCTGTTTCTCCAGACTGCAAAATACGGGTTAAGCGGGTCTCAGGCAAATAATCTTCTATTTTGAGTCCTTTTGGATTCCCTTCTAGGCCGGCTTTTTTAAAAAGCTTTTGGGCAGCCCTGTTTACAAGGGTAATTTTTCCTTCTTGGTCAATCGCTATAATTCCCTCACGCACAGACTGGAGCATGGAACTCCGCTCTTCAAGCAGCTTTGCAATAGCGAACGGCTCGAGGCCCAATAGGATTTTTTTGATAAACTTGGCCAAGCCCACCGCACCAGTTACCCCGATTAATATTCCGATTATTGTCCCAATCATCATCCCCATCCGACCTTTATGTACAGCATTCGTTACGTTTTCCAAAGAAATCCCTACAGCAACAGCGCCGACTTGTTTTCCTTTTGAATTCTTTATTGGTGTAAATGCCCGCATGGAAGGGCCGAGAATCCCCTTTGAGATAGATACATACTCTTTCCCTCGAAGGACCGGTCCTTCATCTCCTCCCCTGAATCTCTTTCCAATTTCACTGGGATCCGGATGGGAAAGCCGGATTCCATTCATATCCATGACGACAACAAAGTTAACATGCGTTAAATCTTTTATTTGATTAGCAAAAACTTCTATTTCTGTCGAATTTGTTTTCCCCTCGAGAGACCCAATCACTTGCGGGTTAAGAGAAATGATTTTTGCAATATTGAGTACCTTTTCTTTCTGTGTCTCTTCCACACTGGAGGTAATTCTCTTACTGATTAGCAAATCGGTTATACCTAGTGATAAAGCAACAACAAGGCATACAAAAATAATGATGATGGCTTGTAAACTGAATCTGCCCTTTTTCATAATCTCCTCCAGGTTAACTGCTTAATGATAGTATGAATAAGGTTTATCCATTACATACTAAGAGACCGCAAAGCTCTCTTGGAAGAGCTTTGCAGTCTCTATATTAAATCAACTTATTAGTAAAATTTCACCCGCCACAATTTTGTTAAGCAAGGTATGGTAAAGAAATAAAGATGGAGTCAACGAAAACTATTGCTCCATCTTTATTTTTTTCCAATATTTAGGCTCTGTTTTATTATTAAGGACTAACTTTATTAGCTTTCCCCTTGACTTCTATACTTCTTTAGCTATATTCTTAATTTCTTTATACTCAGCTTTCCACATAGCTTCTTCAATCGCAGTTTCAACATCTTGAATATCTGCTCTTGCAATTCCTTCGTTTATAGCAGCATAGGCTACTTCAACGGCTACGTATTTTGAGACTTCATGTAGCTTTTCAATGGATGGCAGCAGGGAAGCTCCAGGTTTACTGGTGTCAGACATACTTGCAACCGCATAAGCAGCAGCTGCAAACATTCCTTTTGAGATCACTTCAGCTTTTGCCACAATAGCCCCCAAGCCTAAGCCTGGGAATACAAATGCGTTATTCGACTGTCCAATTTCATAGGAAATACCTTTGTATTCTACATTTGCAAACGGGCTGCCGGTTGCAATTAGAGCCTTGCCATCGGTCCACTTAATCAGGTTTTCCGGTACTGCTTCAGTCAATGCAGTAGGGTTGGACATAGGCAAGATGATAGGACGCTCAACGTGCTTAGCCATTTCTTTAATAATTTCTTCAGTGAAAGCGCCGGCTTGTCCTGAAGTACCAATCAGGATTGTTGGCTTCACCCTTTGAACTACTTCCATTAATGAAATGATTCCTTCCTCATTCTTATCCCAGTCCTTAACTTCATCCACCTTTCTTGCATAAGGCTTCTGGAAGTGCAGAACATCTGGTGTTTCATCTGTTAGTAGACCCCGATAGTCTACAGCCCAGAAACGATCAAAGGCTTCTTCTCTGGTTGATCCTTCTAGAACCATGACATCTACCATTTGGTCTGCGTTACCGATGCCAGCAGCCCCTGGTCCAAAGACAACAATGCGCTGGTCCTTCAAGGATTCTCCTGTTACGTTCAAAGCAGACATAATAGCAGCAAGAGTAACAGCACCTGTCCCCTGGATGTCATCGTTGAAGGTAAGGATTTTGTCACCATATTTATCCAAGATTTTTCGCGCATTAACGTTGCCAAGGTCCTCCCAGTGAATGAGAACCTCCGGAAAGAACTTTCTTGCAGTTTGAACGAATAACTCAATGAATTGATCATAACGATCACCTCGGACACGAGCAAATTTGTTGCCGATATACATAGGATCTGCAATCAAAGCCTCATTGTTCGTGCCAACATCCAACACGATTGGTAGAACACGGTTTGGATCAATACCAGCTGCAGCGGTGTACACAGCAAGTTTACCAATCGCAATATTAATACCGCCTATCCCTTGGTCCCCAATACCAAGAATGCTTTCAGAGTCAGTCACTACGATTAAATCAATACCATTTTTGGGTTTTCCAAGATTATAAAATGACTTTTCAATACCCTCAGGATTATCAATGGAAAGATATAAGCCATCTGAGCGACGGTATCTATGGGAGTATGATTGGATTGCATCGCCAACAGTTGGAGTGTAGATGATCGGAAGCATTTCTGCCAGGTGTTCTTTCAAAAGACGGTAAAACAAGACAACATTACGGTTATATAAATCATAAAGCAGCCCGTTTTTGAACAGATTGGTCGTCCGCATCGAATATTGTTCATAGACCCTACTAACTTGTTCATCAAGGGTTATTACTTGTGGCGGTAACAGACCTTCAAGACCAAGGTCTTCCCTTTCCTCTTTCGTAAAAGCTGTTCCTTTATTCAAAAAAGGATTAGATAGAACTTCTTTTCCTTTTATTGTAGTTAGAATAACATTCTCAGGTACACTCTCAAGTACATTCATGGTGTTTCCTTCCTTCTATCTTAAATTAGCTATTTTAGACAATACCGAAATCATCTTAATAAAATTTTCCTTATCCCAGTATTTTTTTAACTAAAAACCCTTTTTTGTAACTAAAAAAAGCAGAAAGTAAAATCGCTGACTGCTTTGTTTTAGTTTCATTTTTAAATTGGCATTAAAGCTTCAGCAGCATGATGGCCAAGATTATAGTAGATTTTCACTTTATTGTCATGATGCTCTTGCAATTGATTTATTAGCTTTTTTCTTTTCGGACAGTTTAAATACAAAATTAACTATAATAGGACAGACTATTGCAGATATTACACATGCCGCTGCAACTTGCGCAGTAGCTCCTGGTGCTATTGCAGCTAAAGTTGGGTCTACTGCTGCAACAACAGCTGGTGTAGCTACAGCATTCCCTGCAGTTGACCCTGTTGCTAAGCCAACGATAGGATTTTCTTTAAATAACTTTAATAGTAAATAAGCTCCAATTCCAGTGAATGCAGCTATTAAACCTAGTAAAATGCCAGGTCCTCCCGCTTTTATAATAGTTGAAAGATTCATTCCCGCACCTAATGGGAATGAGAAGAATGGGATTAATAATAATTTACTGCTTCCAAGGAACTTTCTCATATCAGAATCAATATTTCCTAAAATCATTCCTATTACTATAGGAATTAATACTCCTATAAGTGTTTGAAAAGGAATTGAGGCTAGACCAGATGCACCTAATGCAACTAATGTAAAAAATGGACCATCTTTTAAAGAAAATAAAGCATATGCGCCTACATCGGTTTCGTCACCATATGATGAAGCAAGAGAGGCATATAATCCACCATTTGCATTCAATAACGCTGCTAGGATAGCTAATGGTGATAATCCTAATATTCCTGCTGGTCCAAAAAGCATTGCTACAGTTAAACCGATACCTGCACCCACTATAAATTTTCCTGTTAATAATATTGCACCTTTTTTTAATGCCTTTGGTGCTAATTTGAAATTAATTTGTGAACCAATTAAAAACATAAAACACGCCAAAATGGTAGATGATGCTTCTTTACTAAATAATGCCGTTGTAAAACTTCCGATTTGTAAAAATTGCGGGAAAAAGGTATTCGTTAATACTCCTAAAAAAAGTGGAACAACCATCAGACCACCTGGAATTTTATCAAGCGTTTTCTTTATTGGAATTTGCATTTTTAACCCTCCTAAAATAGTTTTATAATCTCGAATGAATCCATTATTTTACCAATTGTTCAAATAATTATAGAAAGCGGTTCCATTTTTCTTGCATAATGTTCTATGTTTTAATCTCTTGTTACCTGTCTATCATATTTGGATAAAAACTGTTTTCATAGTTTATGAAAGTTTTATAATTCTTTTTGTAAATAAAAAAAGTAAGCAGTTTCAATAACTGCTTACAAAAAGTTTTTTATTAGGTGTTCAATAATAAAAAGAAATAAATAATCTTGCTTTTTTTATTCTATAATTATTATTTCACTTTTTTTCCCATTTAAATAAACTTGTAATTTATTAAAAGGGATTTCTCCATTTAATTTTCCGAAGTATTCATCAGCTACTTCGGAATCTTGAATCGCATTTTTTTCTTCAACATTAATTTGAAATTTATTATCCAATTTTTTAATATCAACATTAATTGTCGTGTATGTTGGTTGATCTTTTCTTAATTTAATATAAAGTATAGCTTCTTTTTCATTAATTTCTTTTAGAAAAATTCCATTAACTAAATTTTTAGTCCACTGTTTATTTTGTTTTACTATTTTTTGATTTTGTCGATTGAGAGTTTGGTGGCGTTCATCGAAAAATCACCTTTCCTTGGTGTCATAATACAGGCAGTAATGTTGTCCATATACTTGAGATTTTCCAAATACAAAATGGAATTCAGAAAAATAATATTAAATACTCAAATCTTCAAAACTGATAATACAAGAAGATATGTACCTGTTCCAAGGCAAGGAATGCAAAATCAGTGATACGAGTTGGGAAAATGTCTGTGATTAGATTGGATTTATCAGCTATGGGGACGTCCAACACATTTTTGAACTAATTTGAAGGGAAAACATTTTATTTTGTTATGACGGAAAGAACTTGCATAGGAAGTATGTGCAAACCACTTAGTAATAGGTGATTTTTTGTATTTAAAAGGGCTTCCCAAAAGTCAGTTCTCCTAACTTAAGGGATAGCCCAATTTTTATTTATGCAGGTGTATTTGTGTTTGCTTTTGTACTGTCACTTTGATTTAATTTACTGTTTTTATATCCGTAAGTAGCGTAAATTACTAAACCGATTACTAACCAAACTACGAATCCCTTCCAAGTAAATGCTGAAAGTTGAAACATTAAATATCCACAGAATAAAATTGCTAATACTGGAACAACAGGAACCCAAGGAGTTTTAAATCCACGTTTTAAGTTTGGATGAGTTTTTCTTAAGACTAAAATACCAAGTGATACAGCTGAGAAGGCAAATAATGTACCAATATTTGTTAATTCAGCTAGTTTATTTAATGGAATTAAACCAGCAAATGCTGCAACTAACCCACCAGTTACCCATGTACTTACAACTGGTACTTGAGTTTTACCATTAACTTTTGATAATTTTTTCGGAAGTAAACCATCTCTACTGATTGAGTAGAATAAACGCGTTTGTCCAAACATCATTACGATTAAAACTGTAGTAATACCAATTATTGCACCAAGTGAAATGAAACCAGCTGCCCAATCTTGGTGGATAAATGATAAAGCAAAAGCAACAGGATCTTTAACACCAAGTTGATCGAACGGTACGATACCCGTAAGAATTAATGAAACAACGATATATAAGATTGTACAAATTGTTAATGCAGAAATAATACCGATTGGTAAGTTACGTTGAGGATTTTTTACCTCCTCAGCAGCAGTAGATACTGCATCAAAACCAAAGTAAGCAAAAACAACAACTGCAGCTCCAGCTGTTACACCAGAGAATCCCATTGGCATAAACGGTGTCCAGTTTCCTGGCTCAACATACCAAACACCTATAGCGATGAAAAGAATTACTACTGCTAATTTAACAATTACCATTACAGTGTTTAGTTTTGCAGATTCTTTTACACCTCTAGTAAGAATGAATGTAACTAATAATACGATAAGAACTGCTGGTAAATCTATAAAAGTTCCTTTAGAAGGATCAAATGCACTTGTTAATGCTGTTGGAAAATGAATTCCGAAACCTGATAATAAACTTTGGAAGTAACCAGACCATCCACTAGCTACAGCTGATGAAGCCAGTCCATATTCAAGTACCATATCCCAACCTAAAATCCATGCCACAATTTCACCGAATGCGACATAACTATACGTATATGCGCTACCTGCCTCAGGAATCATTGATGCAAATTCAGAGTAACATAATGCAGCAAATGTACAGGCTAAACCTGCAATTATAAATGAAAGAATAAGTGCCGGACCAGCATAATCTGCTGCTGCTACACCAGTTAGAACGAAAATCCCTGTACCAATAATTGCACCTATTCCTAGCATTGTTAAGTCAAATGCACCTAAAACTTTATTAAGTGAACTGTTAGATAATCCACTCGATACTGATTTTTTTCGAAATAAATTCATAAAAACCTCCTCTAAATTCTTGTGCTACTTTTCCAATTTTAATTATTTAATAGTTTCATAGTTGTTTGTAAAAAATAGAAAATTCCGACAACTAAAACCAGAAAAATTTAATTGTTAGAATTAAACGATTTTTATCTTATCATACGGTTTTTAATTATACAAAGCATTTTTCAACAAAAAAAATATTCAGAAATTGTGCAGAACGACTATATTCAGATCATTTTTCACTAATTTCTCCTCCTAAATCATGCACTTAAAATTTTTGGAGTTTATATTAGATAATAAGATTTTGAAAACTTTTTAGTAAGGTATTTAAATGCTTTCTATATAAAACTTGCTAAAATTAAATAAACAAAGACTGCATGGGCTTATTATCCCTACCCTTTTTACAACCTGACTACAATCCCTGCAATTTGAAGAAACAAATTTATTGGCTAATGCACCAACTGCTTTGATTCTATATAGAGCGATTGAATGAATTTTTTCATGTTGATTCGGCTTTGATTAGTGCTTTTTTCACTTTTACCTTCAAGCTCTAACATTTTCTTTCGGACTTCCGAGAAATCGAAAAACGTGGATGAATACGCTTCGAATTTTGGATTCATGTAATCTGTTAATCCTAATGAGGCAATATGGATGAGCACATGGTAAATAGCTCTGCGAACCCGTTGTTCGGAGGCTTTCGATTCTTTTTGTATTTCCGCCTCGGTAGCCTGTTCTCCAAGCGATTTTTTGGCATTTCCATAAAATATTTCTTTTAGAGACGGAAAGATGTAGAAGGATCCAAACTTTTGTTTTTGGTCCTGCAGGAATTCTAAAATATTCATCAAGTCTTCACTTCCGCTTTCTCCGATAATCCCTAAATCCGAAATCAATGAACGGCCGGCCTCGATTATGTTTTTTGTATGAGAAGAGCCGAATGGTGGCGACTGATGACCTTTTAATAAAGTTAACGATTCTTGTATGCCTCGAATTGATTTTTCCAGAATCACCCGTTCGTTAACCTTTTTTAACACTCCTGAGATTTCAATGCGGTTTAACGGCTTAGTGATGTAGTATTCTGCTCCTAAACTATATACTTCCCCTATGAGCTCCTTTGCCTCTACTTGCGAAATCATTACGAATTTCCCCTGGAATTCAGAAGAAAGAACACGAATTGTTTCAATTCCATCCCTCTTTGGCATCAGTAAATCAATAAGTACTACGTCTACTTTTTTGAGCGCAAGCAAGTCATTATCTACCAATGATCCGTCTTCTGCTTCACCCATCACTTTGCCTATATCCTCATCCTCAATCATGTCTATCAGCATCGCTCTAATAGCTGGATCATCGTCTATTATAAAATAATTCATTTGATTTATCCTTTCTGTATCAGAGCACTAATTGGAAGCTCGATGACAAATACTGTTTCTTTATGACTTTCTTTTAGCTTAATATGTCCGCCAAGCTTGTCTACGGTTAGTTTCACATATGAAAGTCCAATTCCTGTAGAAGGATTGCCGGAAGCATCATACTTAGATGTAAACCCCTCTTTAAAAATGACTTCTTTCAACTTCGGTGCAATGCCTGGTCCATTATCACAGACATGAAATTCTACAATCCAGTCTCTTCGAATGACATACAACGATACATGTCCCTCTTGCTCAATGGCTTCCACCGCATTTGCGATCAAGTTATTTATCAAAGATAATACCCTATATACATGATATGGCGGATGTTCCCCTTCGACGTGCATAGAAAACGAAATGTGTTTATTCAATAACTCTGCATACCGTCTATTGGAAACAAGGATAATGTTACTCAGTAACTCAATGCCCATGTAGTCCTCTAGCTTTTCAGTAGAAATCAACTGTGATAGTCCAGCATAAATTCGCTGATTATCTTTTTTTACTTCATGCACGAGACTTGCAATTTGCAGTGCGGTTTGGGAAAAATGTACATGAGAAACTTCCGATTTCAACCTACGATAAAAATCATAACTTATACGGGTGATTTCTTCCGCATTTTGCATTGTTTTCTTAAGCTGTACCGATTCCTCATACAAATTCGAAATGAACAACAGCATTTGCTCGTTTTGTCTACGTTGCTCTTCCACTGCCAATTTTGATTCTCTCAGTTTAAAAATGTTAAAAAAGCCAAGTACAAAAAAACTTCGAATAAACGCGATAAAGATAATCTGTTCGATTGAGTGAAATGCAATGATTTTATCCGCTATCGAGTATCGAATCACCATTTCAACTAAACTTGCACCAATTTCTATGACCATTCCTAGTAATCCAATCATAAATGGCTTGTTATGCTGCTCATTCATCTTTGTAAAATGAAAGATGAAAGCGAACACGACGTAATAAAAGAGTACCGGAAAATGACTGTAAAATGCCTCATCAACCGGTATGTCACTGATTAGGACCGCCAAAAAAAATCGAAATACAAACACACTTGTCCCAGTCAAAATTCCTGCAATATTCGGGTGAATGCCCCTTCCCAATAACAAAAATAAGAAAAATGCCGGTGTCCCCAGGCTGACACGGAATGCATCATTGAACGGATAGAATTTAAACTCTCCAGCGAGCGGAACGGTAATCATCAAAAATACAACTGCTAAAATTCGTTCCTTCAGTTCCACACCTCCAAACATTAAACATTTTACTCAAACCTTTGGAAAATTGAAATAGTTCTGAGAAAATTATTTATTTTTTATTTTTTATTTGTAGGTTTTTGTATGATTCGGTATGATTTTGAGT
>NZ_NTZO01000006.1 GCF_002559405.1 Bacillus sp. AFS001701
TTTCTAAACTTACTAATAAAGTAGATTGTTCAGTATAAATTAAAAATGACCTTAAACATATTTTTGTTTAGTTTGTCCAGCAAAATTCCAATTTATGTCAAGTTGGGTATTTGATTTAGGAAAAGCAGGAAGAAGCATCTAATTAAACTTATTAAATCGGTAATTACAGTAGGAAAGACATAAAAAAAGATGATATCGTTTTAAAAACACGATATCATCTTTATTCATTTATTAAGTCGATTCTACTTTTTTGTATCATGATCTGTTACGCCTAATACATCTAGTAAAAAGATAAATACAGGAATACCGATGATCAGACCCCATACGCCAAAAAAGCGTTCTGAGAAAACGAGAATTAGAAATGTATAAAAAACAGGTAAGTTTGTTTTAGCTGATATAAGCTTTGGATTTAAGAAATAACTTTCTATCGCATGTAAGACTAAAATCATGATAATAACATACATAATATGAGCCATACCACCGATTGTATAGGCAATCGTACAAAGTGGAATTAAAGAAATAAACATTCCTGCTACAGGGATTAAACCAAGTAAGAAAATCAAAAAGCCTAAACCGATTAACTGAGGAAATCCCATAAAATTTAATGCTATGACCGATAGGATACAATTCACAAGTGCAATGATAAACTGCGCTTCAATCACTTTTCCAAAAGAACGTGAAAACCTTTCCCCAAAATACGCCATTTCATTATAAAATAGTGATATTTTACTATTTTTAAATTTTCGGGTAAAAGCAATAATTCGAGGCTTTTCAAGTAGAAAAAAGAAACTCAGGACGAGGGCAATTAATACTTCGATCCCCCATTGACTAATATTAGACGCGTATTTATATAAAAAGTCTAATCCCTGTTCGGTATAACCTGATATTTCTACTTTTTTAATTGCTGTAACGATATAGTTAATAATTCGTTCATCTGGTGGATTCATATAAAATGTTTTTATTTGGACGATTAGTTGAACAACCTGAGTTGTAATAATCGGTAAATAATTATAGATTCCAAATACTAACGCCGCCACAATGACCACATACAATGAGTAGACAACAACTAAACGATTAACTGGCAGTATCTTATTCAATCTATTCGTAATAAATTTATGTATCCGATCCATTAAATAAGTAAAAATGAATATTAGTAATACTAAATTTATTATCTTCCGAATTAAAATCAACACTAAGGCGATACATAAAAAGATCGCTAATCGTCTAAACGTGCCACTTTGAAAAAACTTTTTCACATCCATTCTACAACCTCCTTGCTTTTTATCCTATTTGCCTAAGTAGTATGGGTTTATCTTACTTATACAAACATAACCACATTCCAAAAGGAAGTGGTTCATAAACGTTGCTTCTCTTTTCATTTTTATTTAGTAAAATCTCCATTTATGATTTTGATTTAATAATTTCTTAATATTGAATAGCACCAATATACATTTTATCAATTCTAAGCCTAAAAATAAAGATGCTGCTACGAATAAAGTGTAGCAGCATCAGGATATTGAACATTCTATGTCTAAATCTTTTTTCCTTTCTTCTTTTCCTCCACCTTTTCTCCATTCACACTTGGGCACTTATTGAATACTATAGGCTTGAGGGTGTGATGCAATGAATAACTCTAAGATTAAAGAAGACCTCCGTATAATTGCTACTCTACAAAGAGACTTAAATGTCGCTACTGCTGCACTATTATTAACTGGTCAAATTACGTTAATAGGTGTTTTTGTAACGTCTGGTGAATTTAGTCTTTCATTAAGTGGACCCTTATTAGGTAGAGAACGGATAGAAAGTAAATATGGAGATCAATTAACAAATGCTCTCATAGATGTAATCGATCTAATCATTGCGATTTTATTATTAATTGATGAAGTTCGAGTTGTAAGCTCTGTAATAGGACCTGGTAGATTCTCACTCAATGTCAGTGGGCCCATTTTTGGTGCGCCAGTTAGCGAACCGACACTTCCTTTTCTAAAAAAAACATATTACTTTTGTAAAAAAATTGTTTCGAAACATTTTGATATTGATCCGCGAATCTTTAGTAAATAAAGGAATGGTGATTATGTCTTTAACAGATATCCCTACGGTAAGACCTACTGATACCCAAGTTTTTCTTTTGGCAATTTCCGTCATTTCGTTTATTTTCTTCTTTACACAACGAAAAGCTAGTGATACAACACAGATGAATTAGAGATCACTATTCGTCTTTTTCTAGCCCATTATTCATTGGTTTTTTCTTTATTCTCGATAACTGATAAAACAGCTTCATTGATTTCTTCATAACATGTGCATCTACAAATATTAGAGGATAGCCATTCCTTCAACGTTTCATAGGTTGGATTTGGATTCTTTAATAAAAGGGAATGACAATTCATAATAAATCCAGGAGTACAATAACCACATTGAAACGCAAAATTTTCAACAAATGCTTTTTGTATAGGTGAATCTTTTAACCCCTCAATTGTCGTTATCTCTTGTCCTACTGCCTCGATGGCAAGCATGATACATGATTTATAAACAGTACCATTCATAACGACTGAGCAGGCTCCGCAATCTCCATTTAGGCAACCTGGCTTTGCGCCAGTGAGACCAAGCTTTGTTCGCAACACATAAAGAAGAGTATCAACTGGCCGGATCTCCACTTGTCGAATTTCATCATTAATATTTAAAGAAACACTTAATTTTTTGCTTGGAGACTGGTCCATTACCTTCCCTCCAATTCCATCATTATCTCTTCTATTGTGTTTTTTAGTACAAATAGTCGATACTCTTTTGAGCCTTCAACATCGTCAAGTATTTCACCTGGAATAAATTGTATTGCTTTTTGGATTCTTTCTTCTATACTCGAGCTCGAATTATTTAACTCGGCTTCCATTTGCTTTGAACGAAATGGAAAAGGACATAGCCCACTAAAAGCAAAACGCAATTGATTATCCGATTTAATAGATGCGATCGTCAGTAGTGGATATCCCGTATCCCATTGCTGACGTTTTTTTATGCTCATATATGGTAGATTTATATATTTCTTTTCCGTTAAAAGTTGGATTAGAATTTGTCCGTCTTGGAGTTGTAAGTTTTGATTGAAGATTTGTTCGATTGGAAAAGCTTCTACACCATTGTACCCGGCAACAACCACTTGGCTATCACAAAGAAGAAATGGTAAAATTGCTTCTCGGTAAAAAATTTGACCACATACGTTTCCACCTAAGGTAATTTTATTTCTAGCCGTACGGTCAGCTATTCCCATAGATGCTTCAGATAGTAATGGGAATAGGTTTTTTTCTTCAATATCTGTAAGTGAAATGGCAGCACCTGATATTAAATAGCTTTCATTAAACTCAAATAATTGACACTCTTTTAGCTCTTTAATATCGATCAGGGCATCTGTTTCAACCAGATTTAATCGACCTAGTGTTATGATTTCTGTACCACCTGCATAATAGATTGGCCTTTTGTTTTTAGCTTTTAAAAAATAAAAAAGCTCCAATGCTTCTTTAATGGTCATTGGTTTATAGTAATCTATATTAGAAGATAACAAACTATACCCCACCTTCTTTTACTTTCCATAATAGTTCTGGGATAATTGGTAAATTGTTTATGTTAACTGAAAGTGCAGTAGAAAGACAATTACCAAGAGCTGCTGGCATACCTAGTAAGCCGTGCTCTCCTACTCCTCTCGCACCAAAAACAGCGTCAATTTGTGGCGTTTCAATAAAAGCTACTTCATATTTAGGGTTCTCTCCAAATCGAATTGGTCGATAAGTTCGTAATTGAGGATTTAGTACCTTCCCCTGTCCATCAAAATAAAACGTTTCTCTTCCAGCAAAAGATAATCCCATACTCATTGCACCTTTTACTTGACCAGTTGCAGTTTTAATATTTAGTACTTTGCCAATATCAACGGCTGTAACAGCTTTAAGAATCCTATATTCATATGTTTTCAGATTGACTTCTACTTCTACACCATGTGCACAAACCGTCCATTCTGGTCCTGGTTTTCCAGCGCCAGTTTCCCGATCTATATAAGTTAAGCCAGTTAAAATATAGTGTCCTCTTCCAATTATTTGTCCACCAATCGAGTTTCCATTTGGGAAAGTATATCCATAAGCGATATCTTTTATCGCTACATTTTTAGTAGGTTCGCTTCTTAAAAATACTTTACCGTAACCAACCTCTAAATCTTCAACAGGAGCACGCAATACAAATGAGGCTATATCTTTTAATTGACGAATTAAATCTTCAGCAGCTGCTAGCAAAGCTCTTCCAGCCATGAATGTCCCTCTACTTGCAACAGTTTTCCAATGCTCAGGTGTATTTAATGTGTTGATCTTCATTTGAACATGAATATCGTCTACATTCATTTTTAGAATCTCTGCTAACATTTGAGCAAGAATTGTTTTTGTCCCTTGACCAATCTCTACAACTCCAGAAATTAGATTAATACTTCCATCTTCATTATAGATTAATATAACACCTGAACTTGCATTTGGCGTAATGGTAGAAGTTTTCCAAGAACAACTAATTCCTTTTACTCTCAATTTATGATTACCTAAGTCAATAACCTGACCTTCTTGCCAATTGATTAATTCTTTCATTTTTTCAATACATTTAGGTAGATTACCAACTGTACTAGAATTTAATACAACTTGAGTAGGCGTTTGATCACCTGGTTTAATTGCGTTTTTTTCTCTTAGTTCAATTGGATCCATATTTAATTTTCTAGCAAGAATATCCATCGCTCTTTCAAATGCAAAATGTACTTCTGAATGACTAAACCCCCTAAAAGGTGCTGGGTATGGATGATTTGTATACATACAAAAAGAATCACACCAAATATTTTCGATATTGTAAGGACCTGTACAATCAACTGCTCCCGCCCGTGTTAAATCAATTGATTTATCAGCATACGCTCCGCCATCCCATAAAAATTGAATCTCTGCAACCTTGAGCATTCCCTCTTTTGTACATCCTAGTTTTACATTCGCTTCAAGTCCAATATGTCCAGGTGATGAAAGCATGTCATTTTCTCGTGTATTATATATTTTTACTAATCGTCCATTTACTGCTCTTGAAGCAATATAGGCTAAAAGCTCTAACTGGACTGCCCCTTTTCCACCATATCCCCCACCAACAAAAGGGGTGTTTACAATGATTTTTCCAGGTTTTATTCCAAAATAATCAGCAATCAAATCCTTAACCATAAAAGGGCTTTGTGAAGAAGTAGTAATCTCAATGGTGCCATCATGATGTATTTGAGCAAATGAACATCTTGTCTCCATCGCAGCATGATCAGATGGTCTGAAAGCAAAACTCTCATCAACCATTACTTCACTTTCTCTCCAGCCTTTGTTAAAATCGCCTTTTCGAATTTTAATTCTTGTAGCAATATTCGTTCCTGGCTCTGGGTAAACCCCTTCTGTTTTTTCATATTCTCCAAGGTTGGGGTGAAGAAGAGGCGCGTCGTGTTTAAGTGCTTCTGACGGAGAATTGACAACAGGAAGTAATTCATATTGTACTTTCACTAAACTAGCTGCTTGATTTGCCATATATTCAGTATCCGCAACGACGATTGCAACTACTTCACCAAAAAATCGAACCCTGTCAAATGCGATTGGATGACGATCAAGTATTCCTTCTCCTACTAAAGGTAGATTTTCACCAAATATTATTTTTCTGACACCTGGCACGTTCAGAGCTTCAGTTGCATCAATATTTTTAATGATCGCATGTGCGTATGGACTTGTTACTAATTGAGCATGAAGCATATCATTTGCCTCAAAATCGTCAGTATATTTTGCATAGCCAGTAACTTTTTCGAAAGACTCTTTTCGGGGTATTCCTTTACCGATTATATGCATGATGTGTTCTCAACCCCTTCCGTAAAAAACATTTCATAAAGTATTTAATACTTTAGCAATATTTAATTTAAGCTTTCTTTTATATGAGATACTTTAAAAATTTATGTTTTGAATACTAAAAAAATGCCCAGATAGAAGAATCAGGCATCTTAATCAGAACGATAAAAAATGAAGTTTAGTTATTCTACCTTCTTTATAAGCTTAAATTTTGACACCTATGTATTTTGTGAAATCTAGGATTTTTTTCCATACATATCCAATTTATAACAGGGAATAATACTTATATTCTTTGCGGAGTTTTTAAGGAGTTGATTTAAATGGAAGTAAATGAAAAAACCTCCATGCTTGAGGAAGTACAAAACGAATTTCATTCAAGTTCAGATTTTAAATTTAAAAAATATTCAATTGGTGAAGTAACTCTTCATTTATGTTATCTAGATACAATGATCGATTCAGAGGTTATTCAAACACATATATTAGAACGAGTAGTTTCAAAAGATCATTCAGGTCGAATCATTACGACTATATTAGATTCTGATGATGCATATACACTTGATGAATGTATACAAGCAATTCTTTCTGGAAATGTTATTGTTTTTAATGATAATAATAAAAGTAAAGCAAAGTCATATTCTGCACCTAGTAATAATAGCGACCGTTCAATATCAGAAACAGTTTCTGAAACAGTAACATTAGGTGCTCATGACAGTTTTGTGGAGAGCCTTAAAATCAATTCAACATTAATTCGAAAAAGATTACGTACGAAAGAATTAATTATCAAGAATATAACTGTTGGTAAAAAATATCCTGTAAACCTTTCCATTTTTTATTTAAATGATATAACACCTCAATTTATGATTGAAACAATTGAAGAGAAAATAAAAAAACTTGAGTCGAATGGAAAAGTCGAACCTAATCAAATGATTGAGTCTGTACATGTTCAAAACATTATAGAAGAATATCCTTCTTCACCTTTTCCACAGGTAATGTTCACTGAAAGACCTGATCGTACAGTCCGTCATTTATTATCAGGAAAACCTGCTATTATGGTTGACAATGATCCTAGTGCATTATTGTTTCCTTATGATATTTATGGTTATTTTCGAGCTGCAGATGATTTTAATTTCCGATGGTTTTTTGGAGTATTTTTCTATTGTTTAAGAATATTAGCTTTTTGGATAGCTGTATTATTACCTTCAATTTATATTGCGATTACAACTTTTCATTCAAATATTTTGCCAGTTTCAATTTTTTATACTTTAAAGCTATCAATAGAAAATGTCCCACTTCCACCATTAATCGAAGCTTTTTCGATGATTATTATTTTAGAGCTGTTGAAGGAAGCTGCTTTAAGACTTCCAAACCCTATTGGAGCAACCATTGGTACTGTTGGAGCGATTGTCATTGGAACGGCTATTGTACAAACGAATTTAATCTCAAATTCAATGGTTGTTGTAATTGCGATTACTGCCGTTTCATCATTCTCACTTCCATCAAAGGAAATGTCGGTTGCTGCACGAATTATGGGTATACCGCTTTTAATTCTTTCATCAATTTTTGGATTTATTGGAATTAGTTTAGGCGTCTTTATGATTTTTGCTCACCTATCAAAAATTAAAGCCTTTAGTTTTCGATATGTTGAAAATCCAGGTTTCTCTGAGTTTGTTCTTTTTAAAAATAGAAAGGGGAAATCGTCATGATTAATAATAAACACCTATTCTATTTAATTATATTTACGCAATTCGGTGTTGCTATAACTAGCTTTCCTAATAATATGTATAAAGTTGCTGGCCATGACGGATGGATTTCAACTCTAATAGGTGGCATGATTGTTCAAATTTTAATACTTCTTTATTATAGTTTATATAAAAAATTTCCAGGCAAAAGCTTTACTGACTATACAAAAATAATAACGAATCCATTCATTGGAACATGTATAAATATTTGTTATTACGTCTATTTTTTGTATGTTGTGCTTGTAATATCGATGAGATTTTCAGATATTATCACGATATGGATTTTTCCTAAAAGCCCGTCTTGGCTTATACTTATTTTATTTTTATTAACAGCGTACATTGTTGCGAAAAAGGACATTCTAACAATTGCTAGAACATATGTACTTTGTACTTTTATCTTTCTAATCTTTATCTTATTTTTACTATCTGCTTATGATAATGTTCATATTGGTAGAATATTACCTATTGGCCAATCTCCAATAAAAAAGATTGGCTCCGGTGCTTATTCGTCCTTTATTGAAATGTTAGGTTTTGAAATTTTTTTATTTATAGCACCAAGTTTTCAAGATACAAAAAAGAAATTATTTACTTTAACATTTGCAAATTTCTTTACGACAATTTTTTATACCTTTATTATTATTACTTCCTATATTCGATTAAGTAACAAAGAAAATAGTTATATCATAGACCCCATTCTATATATTTTTAAAACCTATCACTCGAAAATGATTGAAAGTTTAGATACGATATTCTTAAGCTTATGGACAATTGTCATTTGTGCTACAGTAGTTAGCTATATTTATATCGTTAGTGAAGATGTGCATAAGCGACTATCATTAATTGTAAAAAATAGGAAAAGCATATTACTTTTCATCATTATAGTAGTATTTGCTTTTTATCCGTTAGTTTCCTTCCATCTAATCAGAAGAGAAACAATTGTAAATTTCAGTAGTTATTTAGACCCTTTATTTATTATTATTATTCCATGCCTATTGTTCCTAATTAATAAAGTTAGGGGGCTATTCAATTGATTCGCAAATTAAAAATCATTATTTGTTTATTTTTATTACTTTTAGTAGCTACTGGTTGCTGGGATTCAAGACCAATTACAGAAAAAACCTTAGTAAATGGGATTAGTATTGATATAGATCAAGATAAAAAAACTGAGGTGAATGCACTAATACTTGATCTTATCGGAAGAGGAGCTGGCGTCTTCGATTTCCAAAATGAATACGTTAAATCTACAAAGAAGAATTCAGTATCTCATGCTGGGATGGAAATACAATCATTTTTACCCGGAGATATAACGACATCAAAAACGAGGGTTATATTATTAGGTGAAGATTTCTCGAAAACTAAATTTATTCATCTTTTAAGTACCTTTCGGCGTAGAACATTTTCAAATCTAAATGTATCTGTCGCTATAACAAATAAGCAACCTGCAAAAAACGTTTTGAAATTAAAAACCATTGGTTCAAAACCATTGTCATTTGTATTAACGGATACAATTGATAATGCAGAGTCAACATCCATCGCTCAAAAAATGGAGTTGTTTAATATTTTTACTTATACTTCTGAAGATGGAATTGATTTCACAATCCCAGTTGTAGATGTATCATCAGATAAACGCGTAGAAGTTGTTGGTTCCGGACTAATGCATAATACTAGCTATACTGGTCATTTCATAACTACTGAACAATCTCCTGTTCTTTTAATGCTGATGGGAAAATATGGAAAAACCGGCCATTTTATTACAAAGCTTCCTAAAAAATATGAAGCACCATACAATACAATATCTTATGAAATCATTAGACCTAGAACTAATTTCTCTATTACGACTTCTAAAGATAAAATAGAAGTAAATTTAAAAATTGATGCATTTGTTAGAATAGACGGAATTACATCATTTAAAATGTTACATGAAAAAGAAATGTGGTCCATTATTAAGAATGATTTAAATAAAAGAGCTCAAGAGGTAATCAAAGAAATCCAAGTTGCTAATAGTGATGTGCTTGGTATTGGAAGATATTTAAAAGAACATCAGCCAGAAGAATGGCGAAAGCTAAATTGGCAAAAGGTATATCCTACTATTGAAATCAAACCGAAAGTGACCGTTTCCATATTAAGTACAGGAGCATTGGGAACTGAATCTCAACTTGAAGAATAATTAAAAAAATGATAGTGTAGTCAGTTGTTATGCTGCCTTCACTATCTTTTTTAAATACTATTTTTAAACTGCAATTTAAATTCATCCATAAAATCTTTCGCAAGTGTTGATAATCCTTTTGATTGTAAGTAAATCAACCAAAAATCTAAATCAAAAAACGTTTCTTCCTTTAAAGGAATTATTTTAATGTCACCATTTAAAACGATCGGGCGATTTCTTATTGAAAAATTATGTAAATATAAAATGGCTTGGCTTTCTTTCACAAGTTCATAAAGCAAGCTACTTCTATTTGTTTGAAGGACTACATTTTTGGGATTCAGTTTAGAGATTTTTTGCAATGTCTTATAGTCTGAGTTTTTATACATTACAATTTTTGCATTCGTTAGTTCGTTTGGTGTGACAAATTCATAAGAATAAAACGGAGATTTCTTACCAACCGCGATGCAAATATGCCCTTTCGTTAAATGTTCATAACCAATAAATTTTTCTTTCTTTAATTCTTCGATTGTGCTAGGAATCAGTGCAATATCATAATCTTGCTTACTAAAATTCTGAATCATATAAGCAGGGTTTTCTTCAACTACTTCAAATGACACTTCACTATTTTTCTCATTGTATTTGATCATCGTTTCTTGAAGAATTGCCGAAAAAGTAGGTGCTGTTAAGATTTTTAAATGATTGCTGCTTCTATTCTTAATATCATCTATTTCTTTATTAAGCTCTTTAATCGTATTTAATAAAATAATCGCTTTTGATATAACAATTTTCCCTTCAAAAGTTGGTGTAACTCCTTGTTTCGATCTGTTAAAAATTTTTATGCCAAGCTCATTTTCTAATTGAGTAATGGATTGACTCATTCCAGAAGGAGAGATATATAATTTTTCTGCAGCTTTCGTGATTGACAACTCTTTTGCTGCAGTTACAATATGTTCCATTTGATCAAAATTCATACTTCAACTACTCCTTAAGAATACTAAATCTATTACTTTTTTACAGAATTCAATTTTATATTAACGCTTTAAAAAAATTCAATTATTTCTTATTATTAACATATTTAGTCTCAACATGCGTAACAATAAGCTTGTAATTTTATTGAAATTAAAAAATAAGACAAGAATACAACTTAAATCGTATTCTTGTCTTTAAATATTTTTAAGGGAAAGTTTTTAATTTGAAAAAGCTGATCTAATCGTTTTACTTTTCCAAAAAGGGTGTTTAATCCATCTTCTCTAATTTCATAAGCACCCTTTTTAGTTTGAGAGTAATTTGTACTGCTTGTTATTTCTTTTCTTATAGCCTAATAGACATTACACTTGTCCACTCGCCATAGATTTTTTGTGATCCAACCATTTTGTAAGAACGGATTTTGTAGTAGTATGTTTTACCTTTACTTAATCCTTTGTTCGTATAATCAGTTGTTGTCACGCTAGTTAGGTGAGAATATGAACCTGTTTTTGATGTTGATTTAACAATTTCATATCCAGTTGCACCTGAGACTTTTGACCAAGTTAATTTAACAGAAGTACTTCCGTTTTTTGCTGTTGTTGCATTAGATGGTTTACCTGGGACATTTTCCCACTTAGCGTAAATCATAGTATCAGAAGTAACTCGATCTGTCGCAAAGTTCCATGCCACTTTTCCTGCACCATCTTTGTACCATCCAACGAATACAAAGCCTTTTTTAGTTGGTGCTGCTGGTTGGCTAATTGTTGCATTGTAAATAGCTGTTTTTGAAGCAACTGAACTTCCACCAGTAGTGTTAAATGTAACAGTATACGTGTTAATGTTCCATTTTGCATAAAGTGTAATGTTGCTAGTTAATGTTAAAGTGTTTCCTACTGGCGTATTTAATGTAGCATCTTTATACCATCCAGCAAATGAATAACCCGTTTTTGTTGGTGTTGGTAAGTTTAAGATACTATTGTAATCCGCAGTTTGAGCAGGAAGTGTAGAACCACCATTGCTCTCATATTTCACTGTATACGAATTGATTTGCCATTTCGCATATAGCGTAGTGTCGTTTGTTACTTTATCCGTTGCAAAGTTCCAAGGTATTGTATTTAAAGCATCTTTGTACCATCCAACGAAAGTAAAACCAGTTCTCGTTGTTGTTGGTGCAGTGATTCCTGTGTTATAATCAGTAGCTTTATCAGCAACTTGACTACCACCATTGCTATCGAAGTGAACAGTATAAGAATTAATACTCCACTTCGCATAAAGGATCATGTTGTCAGTAACTTTGTCTGTCTCAAAGTTCCAAGCTTCTTTTCCTTCAGCATCTTTATACCAACCAACGAATGTGTAGCCAGTTCTTGTTGGTTTTGTTTCATCAAGTAAAGAATTGTATTCAGCTTTTACTGAAACTACTAGTCCAGCATCTTGTGTATCATAGATGACAGTGTATTTTGCTGGTTTCCATTTTCCGTAAAGTGTTTTTGCTGAGTAAATTGAATTTGTGAAATCCCAAGGGATTGTGCAATCTTGATCTGCAAACCAAGTTAATTCATAACCATGAACAGTTGGTGCTGTGATTCTTCGTGCTACAATTTGATCTTTCGTTGCTTCTTTTACTTCAGCTGGTGCATCACCTGGTACTACGAAATGTACATTATATCCATTTACTAATTTTTGAACTAATGATACATCAGCGTAATCAGTAGCCTTAATCGAAATCTGATAATCTCTCGCTCTTGAGAATAGACTCTTGTCTAAAGTAATTGTACGATTCTCTTTATCGACAGTATATTTCGATCCGTCTATTGCAAGTCCGTTAATAGTGATGCCATTAATCGCATTTGCCCAATCTTTATCAATGTACTCTAATACGATATTGTTTCCTATTGCATTATCCGTTGTATCTGCTGTTACAAAAGATCCTGCTAAAGCATATTTCGCATAAAGTGTAATTGGTTTTGTCACAATATTATCAAAATCATATGGTATTGTTAAATCTTGATCGCTATACCAACCATAGAACTTGTATCCAGCTTTTGATGGATCGAATGGTTTCGTCGCACTTCTGTCTACGATTTGAGCTGGAACTGGATCTCCGCCATTTGAATTAAACGTAACCGTATATCCGACAACTTGGTCAACTACAATTACATCTTTATACCCTTCTGAAACAATCGTCACATTGAACTTTTGTGCATTCGTGAAAATAGCAGCCTTAAGGGTAATACTATTATTCGAAATCGTGTAATCCTTATTTAGTTCTAAAGTTTTAGCACCGATGTTCACTGCTTTGATATTATTCTTCCAAGTCCCGTCATCATTAAATGTTAACGTAATGTCGCTTCCTACAATGTTTCCAGCAACATCTTTATTAACCGTTGGTGGTACTTTATTCCAACATAGATAATAAGTTACATTATCCGTTATAAATTTACCGTTATCCATTGAAATATCAGACATCTTATCAATTGAGTTAGCTGCATCTAGATACAGATTTGAACTAATCGTCAGATTTCCATTTACTACATGAGAAGGACCTGTGATCATATTCGGTGCTGTCGCCAAACCATTGACAAGTGTATCGGCAAAGAATAAGTCTTTTGCATTCTTTAAGGATCCACCGTTCAAGTCAATATGACGTCTGTATCCTAGTTGAATATTAGGGATCGTAACTACTTCCCCTGTTGATGACGTTAGTTTGATATTATATCCTTTAATCGCCCCTGCATTTGATAACGTTGGCATCTCACTGAAGGCAAATTTCTCACCTAATTTCGTTTGACCTGCTTGAACAGCTTCATCATGAGTTGCTGTTTTAAAGGAAAGGATTCCATTATTACCATTTGACGTCAAGTCATAGGTACTTGGATCTAACGTATAAACCGTTGGTGTTGTTTCTGTTGAACCATCGCTTTTCATTTGAAAGAATGTTGCCTCGATATTGGCAATCTTGTCCTTAGATGTTAACCAAGAAACATTTGTTAAATAGTCAGGAATATTGATTTTTAAATCGCCTTCTCCTAATATCCAACCAACTCCAGAAACCCCTCCGTTACTTCCGTCGAATTTTAATCCATCCGGATTCGCTTTATCAACTGGTGAGTAGCTTTGAGTCGTATTCATTTGCCATTTCGCATAAACAGTCTTGTCTGCAGTTATTGGACCTGCATCCCATACTGTTTTTAAAGATGGTTCATTATACCAACCAAGAAATTTATATCCCGGTCTTGTTGGTGCAGGACTATAAAAACTTACTAAATCACTAGTCGGACCATTCGAACGACTTGCGCTCGGTCTGTATCCTACTGCCATCGACTTAGGGGCTGAGCCATCCTGACTGTCAAATGTAATACTATAACCAACAGGCTGTTGCGCAGTGTAAATTGGGTCAAAACCTGCTATAGTATCTGGATAAACTGTTCCATCTGTACCTGTCGAGCCAATTGTAAATTTGTAAAGCTGAGGTAAATAATTTTTACCACCAGGATTGATTGTCGCTTGATTATATGTTGAAGTATTATTTGGATCAAGAGTAGAATCCGTCATAAATGTTTTTGCATTAAACGTGATTTTTCCTGGTTTGCTAATGTCGTAATATTTTTGATTTGTATCTGGATTGATTAAATTCGTGATATCCACAGTTTTACCGCTATTAGTAGTCATAATTACTTTATTGATACCATTTCGCCAGTTCGCATCTTCTTGGAAAGATAACGTTAAATCATTCCCAATATGCGCTACTGTTGGGTCTGTGATAATTGGAATCGCAGGCGTCGGAATTGGCACCGTTGATACTGTTAACGTTTTCGTTACATCTTGGTAACCTGTTGCCTTCACTGTAATTGTATAATTCGTTGCCGTCGGGAATAAAGAACCCGGTAACGTAATTTTTGAAGGCATTGTTTGACTTACACCATGTGCATCATAATACGTGTAAGCCGGACTAATTGTTACTTTATCAGTTACATCAGTTGATCCTAGCATAACTTTTGTAATTGCTTTTCTCCACACAACATCATCAACGAACACTGTGCTTGATGGAGATATTGAAATCGTTGCTCCATTTTGCAAGTCTTGTAATTTAGGTGTTGTTGAGACTGCTTGAGCTGGACCTGCAAAATTAAGTTTTTGCATAACTTGCTGTAATGTGTCACCAGCATTTAACGTAATTGAACCGGCATAATTCGTTGTGATCGTCGTATCTTTTTCAACTGTTAGTTGAGTATCTGGAACACTTAGACCTGCATCAATCGCACTTTGATTTTTCGTACCAAAGTTTTTAAAGATGTAATAGAAGTCATTATAGTCAATTCCATAACCAAATCCTGTTGGTTTAATCCAATAAATATCTGCATCACGGTTAGCATTTAAAAATGCTGTCTTGTTTGCAACCTTATTATCTGGATTATTAAAATTAGTTAAGTTTTTATATTGGTAATAAACATCGATTTCTTTCAGTAAATCCATCATGTCGATGACGTTGTCACCATTTACATCTCCACCTAAAAGGATTGGGAAGAGACTCGGAAGATCCTTTACTGTACCTGATTGATAACCGAATTTGTTTTGACCAATCACAGGTGTTTTTGCATATCCTTTAAAATGTCCTGGTACACTTGCTTCCAAAGAATATGGCTTGTCACTTACATCAGCTGTCAAAGCATAATATGGGTTGATAAACGCATAAGCCATTGTATTATTAGCTGTTGTCGGTTGATCTGTTGTAAATTTTTTACCATTTGTATCTGTAGCCGTTACCTTCGCACCTGAATCAACAGTGAATTGTGGATAGTTGTTATTAATGTTGTTTTTCGAGAAAGATTCCGCTGCTACACGTCCTCTAATCAAAGAAGTGAACTGTCTTACATAAGGTATATCAACCGGGAACCACGCAACCCTTGTATCTGCACCTGACAATGTTAAATTCACTTGCAACAAGTTATATGGAAATTCTCCTACTACAGGTTCAGGGTTTGTATAAGTTACATCTGCCTCAATAATCGGCATATCATGATCAAGAGCACCTGCTGAACCTATATTTGAAATTGTGATATCTGTTGTTTTTCCAATTTGATAATTTTGATGCGTGTATGGTTGACCTACAGTAAGAACGGTAGTTGGATCGATTCCTTTACTAATCAGATAGTTTTTATACTCATCTGTTAGTCGGATATTAGAGAATTTGTACACACCATGGTCATTCAGTAAAAATTTACCGCCAGTCATTCCGACACCATATTTTGTTGCGATTGTTGTTTTGAATGGTTTATTCGGATCGACAACTACTTTATCTTCGGTACCTGGTCCTGCATCTACTCCATTAGATGAAGTTAGGGTAACGTAAGGATTTCCTTTTTTAATAAAGTAATAAGTTTGTTTATTGATCTCATAATCATTTTCTCCCGAATAATCTGTAGGGTCAATTATAAAATCACTACCTAGTTTATTTGCTACGTCCTCTTTCGTCACACCAAAGTGGAAACGACCTTTCTCATTTGTATTGAAATAAACTGTTGGGTAATAACTGTCTTGATAACCAGTGACCATATTCAATCCTTGATCAACAGGAACAGGTTTGCCAGTCGTAGGACTAGGTACTGATGTTTCTCCATTATTTTTCATCACGTCTACGTTCGAGTCATAAACCGTACCATGAAATCCTTTAATTTCTTGTCCAGGTAGGTACCCTGTCGTATCGATTTCATAGATTCCCGGTTTGGAGTCAGAATCCATCGTCATAGTCGGCGGAGTACCATCAACATAGACCGTATCTTCCGCTGTGTAACGTTTTCCATCTTTACCAGTAGCAATCATCTCGAGAGAGTAACTACCTTCTTTTAGTACTTCCACCTTATCTGCAATGCCAGATTCGTCATATGTTCCATCGTATGTCTTTGTAAATGGAAGATACCATCCATTAAAAAGAGTTAATAGTGGGCCGTATTGGACACCTGGGATAAAATTTCTACCGCTTGATAATGTGTTTGTTACACCTATATATTTCCCGTCTTTATCCTTCACAACAATATATAAGTTTTCCATTTCGTTGTTAACAGAAACATTATAAGCTGAAATATTTCCTTCTGCCACAGCTTTTAGCACAACATTGAACGTATTAATTCCTTTTTCCGCAACTGTAATTGTAAATGGAATTCGATAAGTTTCCGATGAGTCCGCTGCATTTATTAAGTGAATATACCCCTCGTAAGTACCCTCAAGTGAATTTGACGGAACCGTTATTTTTGCCGTAGCTTTGACTGTACTTCCTCCGCCGACATTAATCGATTTCACGTTATTTCCATCAACCGAAAAATCAATTTTAACATCATTTCCTGTTCCTGGTCCGACTTTATTCGACCCAGCAAATTTTGAGGAAATAAATTCCGTACTTACATTAAATGTTTTAGTGCTACTTCCTTGGTTAGAAACGTTAAAATCTTTTGAAGAAACTACATCATCTGAACCGTTCGTTGCACCTTCTCCTCTACCTTTAAAACCAAAGTACATGCTACCTGTAATGTTATCTACTTCATGTGCTGTTGAGCTATCAGCTAGATTATCAATTGTAACTGTTTTATCTAAAACTTGAATTTTTACATTTTCTTTAATAGCACGTGATGGATCAACACGTCCTGCTCCTACTTGATAAACACTATAAGTCTTTGAATCTGTGTTAATATCTTTAGCAGTATTCATTAATGCTGTTTTGACATCAGCCGGTGTATAATCTGGATGTGCAGCTAAAATTAAAGCTGAGATCCCAGCAACGTGAGGAGTTGCCATTGATGTACCAGACATAATCTGATAACCAATTTTATAATCATGTGCTGCATTTGGCTCCCAAATATCGTATGGAGCTGTTGAAGAAATATCAACCCCAGGTGCAACTACATCTGGCTTAATTGTCCAATCTTTAACTGGGCCTGTTGAGCTAAAGCTTGCTAATTCATCCCCGCTCTTAGTAATAGGCGCATCGAGTGTAGAAGGGAACGTAATATTAGCTGATTTTGGGTCCTTTTTAATCGCATCAGAAAGAGCTTGTCCTTGTTCCTGAGTTAATGAAATAGAATAAACATTATCCATGCTTACTCCTAAGAAATTAGGAATATAACCTTGAGAATCAGTATCAGCTGTATTATCCCAGATAATCATTCCAGCTGCTCCAGCATTTTTAGCATTTGTCATTTTTGTTTGTAAATAGTCTACGCCACGCTTTACTAGAACAAGTTTACCTTTCACATCAATTCCACTATAATCTGCTTCACTTCCTAAGCCAACATCAACGATCGGAAGTGTTTGACCTTTATAAACATCGTCTGCTTGTGAAAAGTTTTTACCAAATAAACGTGATTTATATGAAACTGAACCATTCTTAACAGTCATTGTTGCAATTTCTTCAGGGATTGTACTTGCACCAACAGTAATTGCCAGTGCCGAAGTTCCTGGTGAACCTACTGTAGCTTGCCCAGGTCCACTATTACCTGCAGCAACATCACACACAACTCCAGCTAAAGTAGCATTGTTAATTGCAATGCTTGTTGGGTAAAATGGATCATTAACATTTGCACCAAGAGATAGATTAATTACATCCATATGATCTTTTGCAGCTTGATCGATACCACTTAGTACAGATTCCGTTGTTCCATGTCCTCCTGGTCCTAATACACGATAACCATAAAGAGCCACATCAGGTGCTACCCCATTTGCCGAATAAACATCGTTATTATTCGTCGTATTTGCTGCAATCGTACCGGAAACGTGTGTTCCATGTGAAGTAATATATGGCTTATAATCTGAAGGTGGTGTTCCCCAAACTGGATTTGAGTTCGCCTTATCAGCTACCCAATCATCATAAGTTGTTTCCATTGGATCATGGTCATCCACATACTTAATGTTTCCTGTTGCATCAATTCCGTCATTATTTACAAAGTCATGACCACCATATAATTTTCCATTTTCATCATGTGTTACTTTATAAAGATCAGGGTGGTTGTAATCGATTCCTGTATCCAATACACCCACTTTAACCTTTTGCCCAGCACGTGGACCTGTTTTAATAATACCTGTATTCCCTTCAGCTTGAAGCTTATCAATCCCTAAATGGGAAAGTGCTGAAGTTGGCTTGCCAGCTGATGTAGCTGTCGCTGATTTTTGAGAGTTTCCTTCATCAGGTAAAGAATATTCTACTTGAGACCAAACAGACGCAACATCTGGACTTTCTGCAAGCTTTTGAACTAAATT
>NZ_NTZO01000741.1 GCF_002559405.1 Bacillus sp. AFS001701
CTTCCACACCGTCTCGGGTGGGTGAACGGGCGCGAGATGACTGTCGAGCGTGCTGAACATTTCCTGCCAGTACGCCACGCGGGCAGCCAGACCGGGCTCAGCGGCAAGCCTCTTCTGGAACTGAAGCCGCGCCCCTCCGCGCAGGGTGCCGAGGGCATATTCTGCAGCCAGCATGTCATCGCGTTTTTCGCTGTCATTCATAGGCCCACGCACTCCCGAAGATGATCCATCGCGCGGCGGATCCAGCTTTTT
>NZ_NTZO01000742.1 GCF_002559405.1 Bacillus sp. AFS001701
TATAAGACACTTCTTTTTTATCTGGAATCATGTGAAAGAAAGGGAATAAATAATTCGTTTTTTTAAAAATTTAGTTAAGTAGAATTTAGATTTTGAAAAAGCATTGTCTAATTTGACAGTACTTCTAAAAATGCGTTAGTTGCATAAAAAGTGACAATGCCAATCAGGAAATTCCTGATTATGTTCAAGAAGGTACTCGATCATAATTTTTGAATCTTCTGGTAGTTTTCTCTCTAGTTCTGACCAACCAATAAATTGAAGTTTCTTAGGCAACTCAACTTGACATGTAATTATATCCCAAAAGTCGTCCCAATCTTCACTATAAGTATCTGGAAATGATAGTTTTTCTTTTAATACTTGATGCAATTCGTGACTGTTTTTTATTAATGATACATCAATCGTTATACTTGTTTCTTCTGATCTACTTATTTCTTTTAGAAAATCAATAAAAACCTTTCTAATGGCATATTGATATCGATAAACTAAATATCCTAACACATTAAATAAGGCAAATAAAATGATCCATCCAATATTTAATCTTTTATGTTGGTGGGTATTTATCGTTGTCCATATAGTGAATAAGGTTATATAGATTGATATGCCTACTAATAAAACAAATCCTGCAAATGTACTAAAAGTTCTGTGTTTCATTTCGATATACCATTCACTATCTCCATTTCCACTAGGGAAAAAGTTAGGAACTAACCATTTAGGTGACCATACAATTCTTTTATATTGAAATTCTGGCTCCATGTTTTCAATATTATAAGAAATCAAATTTATTCCTTCATTCCTAATTTTCATCGAACTGAATACTCTAACTTCAGAAATATGATTGGTACTTTCTATTAAACTTTCTATATTTTTTATCAATTCTGGGGTAATTAATTCCTTGTTTTTTAATTCATCAGCTATTTGTGTAGAAATAATTGATTGTTCTTGTGTATTTTGTTCATCGTTTATCCAAACGAAAGCAAAAATTGATAAAGATAATATAAGAACCGTAAACGCAATGTAAAGAATTTCTTTTGCACATATTTTTTGATTATTAAACAATTGGTTATTGATCGACCGCATTTCCTTTTCTGAGTCATAAAGCTCGAAATCAAGCTTAATCGGTACTTTCTCTGATTTTCCTTCTGCATTTAATTTCACTTGATACCTCCGAAAATTCCATATAATTCCATTTTACCATAAAGTTAAAAATGAAATAATTCATAATTTTAGAAATGCTAATCAATTTTTTTTAATCTATTTGTTGGAATCCGCTTTCTATTCATGGAAATTCAGACATTTCTTATTTATTTATACTACCATGTTATAGAACAAAGGAATTTTTAATGTACTTTTAGTAAAATTGTTTTAATTTTGTCG
>NZ_NTZO01000743.1 GCF_002559405.1 Bacillus sp. AFS001701
TGTTTTTCAACAACGTAAAAACCCTTACTTTACTGTAAGGGTTTTGGAAAATGAATTGAAAATTGAATGTTTCCATCTATTAATTTCACATCATGTTTTAACTGATGACGGGTTAAAATCGATTTTACAATTGCTAGACCTAAGCCTGTACCTGTTAAATGTTTATTTCGGGAAGCCTCCATAACATAAAACGGTTCCCATATTTGCTTAATTTGAGTAGAATTTTTAAGATTTGTTTCATTTTTAATCATGAATACAATTTCCTCATTTTCTTCGTAAATCTTAATATTAATCTCCGGTTTTTTTGTATATTTAATAGCATTACTAATTAAATTATTAAATACTTTTTCAATTTGGTCACGATCTACTTCAATACTTAGTTGGTTCGTTCTACTATATTCTTTTGTTAAAATGATATTATTTTGATTCAATTCGATTTCAAAGTTCTCCAAACTAGATTCAAAAAGCTTAATTAAGTCAAATTGTTCTATATGTAATATTTCACGTTCAATTCTAGATAACTCTAATAATTTATCGATTAATCGATTTATTTGATCTGATTGTTTAATGATTGTATCAACATAAGTTCCATCATCTATTCCATCTTTAATGCCTGCAGAATAAGCTTTGATTAAAGCCAATGGAGTTTTAAGTTCATGAGAAATATCTGATATGAATGTTTTTAAATTTGCATTCCGTTGATTTAAATCATCATGGGCAATCCTCAATTTGTCACTCATTTCGTTAATACTTTTAGCAAGTTCTTCGATTTCATCATTTGTTGAAATTTTTGCCTTTTTAAATTCTAATTGAGCGATTTCTTTTGAAATATCTTTTAATTCTTTTAATGGATCTGTTATTTTTTTTGACCAAATCCAAACCATTAAAATCAGCATTAAAATCAAGAAAATCATAATATAAATGGTGAACTTATTAACGATTTGAACAGCATCACTTAAATATACAATAGAAACACCGACTACAATAAATACATTATCCTTTTGAATAAAATCGACTAAAAAACTAGATTTCAACTTACCTTGATCATAGATTTTACTAATTCTTTTACCATTTTTAACTTGGTTTAGTGTTTGTTCTGTAACCCAAAATTTATTTAAGGATACTCTTTTTTGATATAGATTATCTCTTAATAATCCATTAAACTGGTCTAAATTTGTTTGAATTGGTTCATAAGCGATTGTTATATTATTTTTTTGTTCCAAATGATTAATTGACTGTTTAAACTCAGCCATTGGCATCTTGTTTATCGCAGTTGAAAGGTCATGGACTCTATTTCTCATCTGAAATAAGTAATATTTAGG
>NZ_NTZO01000744.1 GCF_002559405.1 Bacillus sp. AFS001701
ACAAAATGGCAGTTTAGTTGAATAAAAAAAAGTTTTTTTAAAGAGTATTACAGAAAGTTAGGCGTTAATGGATTTCAATAAAATGAAACAAAAGAATCGTTAAAAAAATAACTTGTATACAAAATATTAGTATACAAGTCCCTTGTATGCGTGTTAAAGTCAGAATAGTAAGAATATATACAGTTAAAGAATTGAAGGCGGTAAAGGTAATGGACATATGTGTACATTTTCTTCTAGGAAAAGCTTTGCA
>NZ_NTZO01000745.1 GCF_002559405.1 Bacillus sp. AFS001701
AATATTCAATATTGAATATTCAGAATTTTTCATGTATTATCTAATTAATAAACATACCGACTGGTTAGTATCTAGACGTTTGTTTAAAATGAAATGATAGTTTTGAGAAAAAATAGGGATTTATGAAATAAATACTAATTTAGGAGGATTTGAAATGCACGTAAAAGAGTTATTTGATTTAACTGGGAAAGTAGCAATTGTAACTGGTGGTGGACGAGGTCTTGGTGAACAAATTGCGAAAGGATTCGCTGAATCAGGTGCAAATGTTGTACTTTGTTCTCGAAATGTAGAAGCATGCCAGGAAATTAGTGAAGAATTGAAAAGTATAGGTGTAGAATCTTTCGCATTGAAGTGTGATGTAACAAACAAAGAGGATGTACAAAGAGTAGTTGACGAAACGAAAGAAAAATTTGGCCGAATTGATATTTTAGTAAACAATAGTGGCGCTTCATGGGGAGCACCTGCTGAAGAGATGCCATTAGAGGCATGGAATAAAGTAATGAATGTTAATGTAACCGGTACGTTTTTAATGTCACAAGCAGTAGGGAAAATCATGTTAGCACAAAAATCCGGAAAAATTATTAATATTGCTT
>NZ_NTZO01000746.1 GCF_002559405.1 Bacillus sp. AFS001701
TTCTTGTTCAATTCCTATTTTAGTATAAGAAACAAATTGATGCTGGCTTTTCCCAATTTTTTTACTGATCTCCATTTGAGTAATTTTTTGGTCTGAATTTTTTCTCCAATCATGTACAAATTGTTTTTCTAAGCCTTCAACACCGTTACCTACTAATCTAAGCTGAACATCTTCCCACGGTTTTAATCCTTTTTTTTCATCTATATACTTTTTACCTATATTGAATCCACCAATATAGCCAATTTCCCCATCAATAATCGTCATTCGACGATGATTTCTGTTATTTATCGATGCAAAAAAATAGGATAATTGCGGTTTATTAAAATAGGTAAAATGTACACCATGGTCGATTAATGATTTTCTTTCTTTCCGTTCTAATAAAATTCCACCAAGTCGATCAACAGCATAATAAACTGGAATTCCTTCATCACTCTTCTTTTTTAAGACATCTAAAAATTCATGTGAAACACGGTCATTTGAAACCGAAAAAAAGTAGATATGAACTTCCTTTTTTGCATTCCTAATATCATGAAATAATTGCTTATTTAACTTCCTTCCATTCGTAAAAATCGACAAATCACTATGTCCCATTGGATAAGTTATTGGCTTTTCAGCAAAAATATTCTTTTTTTGAGCTTTCTCCATTTCAATCTCATTTAATGCAAATAATATGACCAATAGTGAAAATT
>NZ_NTZO01000747.1 GCF_002559405.1 Bacillus sp. AFS001701
CTTATTAATACATAGATAAACAAATAATTCTAATTTGGACTGAATTCATCGTGATTCCTCCTTTCCAATTAAAACTGACTATTAAGTTTATTTTATTCTATGATTAGTGTATGTCGTTCGCTTTATTTTTAACATAAAAAATTTTCTGAATTTAAAGTTTTAGGTAGGAAAGTTTTCACCTTCTCTACCAAAAACTTTAATTTTGAATGACTATATAAGACATAATCATTTCTTCTGCGGCTTTAAATTGTGCTTTGTAAATTTCATCTTCTTCAACAACTGAATAATGTAAGCAAATGCCATCGATATTAGCCCAAAACAGACTAGAAATAATATCAGGATCGATTGTTTTCTTAAATTCACCAGATGCTATTCCTTGTTTAATAATTTCACTTAAAAATAAACGATATTGATTTTTGTACCTTTCAATCATTATGGCTTGTAGATTTTCATGCCTAGCTGAATTAATCCAAAACTCCATATGGACTCTAATCATATTCCGCCATTTTTCTGTTAAAGAAATTTCACTATACATTTGAAATAACTCTTTTAACTTATCTTTTGATGAACTAATATTTTGAAATCGTTGATTAATTTTTTCAAATGTTTGGACTGTTCTTTCTTGCATTAACGTTAAATAGAGCTCTTCCTTACTTTTAAAATAATTATAAATTAGCCCTTTACTCGTTTTAGAATATGCAACAATATCATCCATTGTAGTCGTATGATATCCCTTTTCTCCAAAACATTTTAAAGCACTTTCAAGAAGACTCTCTCTTTTGCGTTCTTTGTAATCATCTGAGACTTTTGGCATTGAACACATTCCTTTACTCAATAAATATATTTAAACTGACTGATTAGTTTAGTTTATCAACTAAATTTTGGAATTTCAAGAGAATATTCGAAATAATCACACGATTATTTT
>NZ_NTZO01000748.1 GCF_002559405.1 Bacillus sp. AFS001701
ATCACTCTTAATAGGGACACGTTTACTACACAAGTGAGCATGGCGGAGCATTTGGATTAGGCATTCAATATGTACATGAATTGTTTGAAGCACACGAAAGTAATTATAATTAAATAAATTAATAAAGTAGTTGATAAAATAAACTGCAGCTTTTACCTCTATTATTGGGTAATAGCTGCAGTTTTTTGACGTATAGGTTGTTGTATCAATGGATAATATATACATGTTCATGAAATAAATGAATAGTAGAAAAAGGAGGTATTGCTCGAAAAATGAATAATGAAAAAATTTTCATTAGTGCAGCATTAATCCTCGTACTATTTTCCAGTATACTTATGCATCATTTTATGTTGATTCCAGTATTACTTGACAAAGCAGGTCGAGATTCGTGGATATCTGTAGTTATTGCTTTTCCAGCCCTATTAATCTGGCTTTGCATTTTATATTACATCATGATAAAAACAGAACAAAAATCCATCACTTTACTGATAAAACAGCGATATGGAAATTTAGCCTATTTTATCATTGTAATTCCATTATTAGTTTTTCTACTAATAAATTCATACATTGCTTTAAAAAGCATCTCGAGTTGGATTACAATAATTTATTTACCGAAAACACCAATCTTTGTTATCGAAGGATGTTTATTAATTATCTGTACTTATTGTGCATATGCCGGCATAACTTCCATTGCGGTTATATCAGTATTTCTTTTTCCTTTTGTTCTATTGTTTGAACTTTTTCTTGATGGAGCAAATATCCAATTTATGCACTTAAATTGGATGAAACCAATGTTACAAAATGGTTGGAGTCCTATTTTTAAAGGGAGCTTTTTCATTGCTGGAGGATATATTGAACTCTTGTTTTTATTACTAATCCAACGTCATATCAAAAGGCAAGTTAAATTCTGGCAATTATTTTTATTAGGATTTTTAATATTACTATCATCACTTTTTCCATTATTTTATTCAATCTCTTTATTTGGACCTCGATTAGCAGAAAATATGCGCTACCCTGTTTACGAGCAATGGCGACTACTAAGTATTGGTCAATTTATTCAACATGTAGACTTTTTCTCTGTTTATCAATTTATGTCAGCCTCCTTTATTAGAATTGCGTTAACTTTATTCATATGTGTTGATATTTTAAATATTAGATCAAAACGGTATAAGAAAAATTTGTTGTGGTCTTTATGTTTTGTGTTATTTGTAGTTGCTTGTATACCTATTACGGATAAAAATCTTCATTCATTTGTAAAAAATAATTATTTCCCTATATTTATACCAGTTATCTTTTTCATATCGATTTTATTAG
>NZ_NTZO01000749.1 GCF_002559405.1 Bacillus sp. AFS001701
GTAATACTAGATAATAAAAAAATTGGCAAAAAAGAAGACGATTAACATTTAAAATCCTATTTTCTGTAAGCGTATTATTTTTGGTGATAATCGGATATGGGATTTACTGAGCATTTTTTGATATGACTAGATTACCAAAAGGAGATTATCTTACCGAAGAAAAATCTTCAAACGGAAATTATACTTTAAAAGCATATGTAACAAGTGGAGGAGCAACAACTGGATATGCTGTTAGAGGTGAATTAGTATATAACAAGGAAAAGAAGAGTAAAACTGTATACTGGAATTATCGTGAGAGCGCAGCAGACATTGAATGGATCGATAATGATACAGTTGTTATTAACGGTCACACGCTGAATATACCAAATGATAAGTTTGATTTTCGACATAATTAAATATAGTTTTATGAGGGTATTTACATAGATTTTAGATGATAAAAAAGCTAAGGAAGGGGCAATTCTATGAAATTGTTATATTCAATCGTATTAGCAACCATTTTAGGCATATTTCTTTTGATGTTAGGAGAAGTCGGTATAATTATAGGTTTTGGAATTTTAGCTGGTACTTTGTTTAGAGGAGTATATCTTTTAAACGATTTAAGTAAAAGACTCTCAAAAGTAGCTCCAATTGTACCGAAATCTAATAAGGTAAAAGAGGCTTATGAAAATTATTTCGATCCTTTTTTTGTATACTCTTTAAATGGTCTTGACTTAAGTTACATCTGTGAAGTAATCTTCGTAATTCTTTTCCGTTTTCTCCAGAATATGAACCGAATCCAAATATTTCCTTCTTGATTTTTTACAAAAAAATTTCACTTTTTAAATTAATTCCAATCCGTCTTGATTCCTTATAAAACAATACCTCATGGTTTCTATTTTATATCT
>NZ_NTZO01000044.1 GCF_002559405.1 Bacillus sp. AFS001701
AATATAATGCGGAAAAGCAGTAAAGATAATTAAAAAACGAGTAAAGATTCTGAAAATATAAAATTTTATTTTTTTTTATAATTTGAATAAGCCTACGTACTCAAGAAAAATGGTGAACAAGAGATCATAGGGAAAGTATTAAGAGGAGGAAGAAAACAATGAAGAGAAAGACAGCTGGAGTATTATTTGCATCATTATTAACAATTTCTACTGCGCTTGCAGGTTGTACATCTGATCAAACAAGCAGTAGTGCAACAGGAACAAAAGCAAAAGCAGGAGGAACTTTGGTCGTAGCTAGACTATCTGATGCGACTACATTAGATCCACATTTTATTACTGATATTCCATCAGCAAACGTTGTTTATGAAAAGGTATATGAAACATTAGTTGAACCAGATAAAAATATGGAGCCACAACCTCTTTTAGCAACAGAATGGAAGCAAGTAGATAATGTCACTTGGGAGTTTAAATTACGACAAGGCGTTAAGTTCCAAGATGGATCACCATTTAATGCAGATGCAGTTAAAACAAATTTTGATCGAGTTCTTGACCCAAAAACTGCATCACCTCAAGCTGGTAAATTTGAAATGATAAAAGAAGTTAAAGTGGTAGACGATTCAACTGTTCAATTTATTTTGAAATACCCATATGCTCCACTTTTATCAATTTTAATGAGTAATGAAGGAAGTATTATTAGTCCTAAATCGATTAAAGAAAACAGTGATAAAATTGGACGAAATCCAGTTGGAACTGGTCCTTATGTATTTAAATCTTGGAAATCAGGAGAAGAAATAAAAATTGAGAAAAATAAAGACTACTGGGGAAATAAACCTAAAATTGATGGTGTAGTCTTTAAAGTAGTTCCTGAAGATGCTACAAGACTAGCAATGATTGAAACTGGTGAAGCACATGTAACTGATCAAGTGCCTGTAACAGAAATCAATCGTATTGAAGCTTCTGACACAATGGATTTATATCGTACAGATGGACTAGCTGTTGAATATTTAAGCTTCAATGTTAAGAAAAAACCATTTGATGATGTTCGTGTCCGTAAAGCGATTGCACATGCAATTGAAGTAGATTCAATTATTAAAGGCGTATATAACGATGTTGGAACAAAAGCGAATTCAACAATGAGTCCGAAAGTATTTGGATATGATCCAAATCTTAAAGGCTATCATTACGATATTAATGAATCTAAAAAGCTTTTAAAAGAAGCAGGAGTTAAAGATGGTCTTTCATTTACACTTACAACTAGTGACCGCAAAGAAAGAATAAATATGGCTGAAGTTATTCAATCTCAATTAAAAGGTATTGGTATTAATGTGAAAATCGAAGTTCTTGAATACGGAGCTTATATTGATGCAATTGCAAAAGGTGAACATCAAGTTGCAATTGGTGGTTGGGGAAATGCTACTGGTGATGGCGACTATAACCAATTTAACTTATTTGACAGTAAATCCCAAGGTGCTGCAGGAAATAGTGCATTCTACAGTAACCCTAAAGTTGATAAATTAATTGAATCAGCTCGACAAGAAGCAGATAGTGAAAAACGTAAAGATCTATATGCTCAAGCACAAGAAATTGAAAATGACGAAGTACCGTATGTTCCTATTCGTAACTATGAACATTTAGCAGTTACTGGCTCATCAGTTAAAGGGCTTTGGTTAAACCCAGCAAGTTATTTAATGCTTGATGATGTAACAGTGAAATAAGTAATTCAATGAAACAGCATAATTAAATTATGCTGTTTCAGTTTTTAAGGAGAAATTTGCATTTAGGAGGAAAACAATGATTGATTTGTTATTAATAAATGGAACTGTTATCACAATGGACAAAGAAAGAAGAATTATCGAAAATGGCTCCGTTGCTATTCACAATGGGAGAATACTAGACATTGACCTCACCGAAAACTTGAAAACTAATTATGAGGCGAAAAAAGTAATTGATTGTCGTCATCAATGTATTTTACCTGGTTTAATAGATGTTCACGGTCATGGTGGTCATTCAATGTTTAAAACCATCGCGATGGAGAATATCGATTTTTGGATGCCGATTATGACGAATACGTATAAGCATTATGTGACGGATGATTTTTGGTATTACGAAGGAAAGCTGTCAGCACTTGAACGACTGAAAGCAGGCATAACAACAGGGGTTAGTGTTTTAGGCTCAGTACCGAGATCTGATGATCCAATATTTGCAATAAACCATGCAAAAGCTTACAACGAAGTGGGAGTTCGTGAAGTAGTATGTACAGGTCCTTGTAACCCACCATGGCCACATTCATTTAGTAGATGGGTTGATGGGAAAAGAATTGAGAAAGAAGTTACTTATGAAGAAGTGTTAAAAGGGGCAGAAGCAGTTATTGAGGCATTGAATCACGCAAATGATGATCGAACAAGAGCCTTTATTACGCCATTTGTTATTGTAACGTCTGTTGATCCTTCATATCCGACTTCTCCAGATCGGCTATACGGGTTAACAAAACATGATCTTTATCAAGCTAAAAAAATAAGAGAGATTGCTAGGAAATATAATACAAGAATTCATTCAGATGCATTTGGTGGAATGATTCATTTAGCCATTCAAGATAAAGAAAATGCGCTATTAGGTCCTGATGTTCATCTTCAGCATTGTCGTGGAATTTCATTCGATGAAGCCAAAATATTAGCTGAAACTGGTACAAACATTAGTGCTTCTCCTGGTTTTGGACAAGTTAATGCACGTACCCCAATCACAGAATTAATTGAAATGGGAGCAACTGTTGCGATTTCTACAGATGGTACCTCACCATCTACGAGCTTTGATTTATTCCAAGCAATGAGGAAGACACAGTTTGTTCATCAAGCAGCTCTTAGAGACTATTACTATTTACCACCAGGTAAGCTTTTAGAAATGGTAACAATTGATGCAGCAAAATGTATAGGTTGGGATGATGAAATCGGTTCACTTGAAATTGGGAAAAAAGCAGATGTCATCACAGTAAATCTTCATCAACCGCATTTGACTCCAGAGTATATGCATGTGCATCGGTTAGTATTTCAAGCTGTGGCAAATGATGTTGACCATGTGATTGTTGATGGAAAACTTGTTATGGAAGGCAGAAATGTAAATACCGTTCAGGAAAGCACAGTTTTAAATGAAGCAAATGAAGAAGCTTTTGCAACGATCGAACGCGCTGGATTAGAAAAATATATGCAACCTACAAAGTATTTCTGGGGACATGCTCGTGCCTATGTTGACGAGATGAGATATGTTGAAAAATAAAAAAAAATTTTAAATTCAAAGGGAGAAAAAATGAAAACGAAACTAAAGGGAAGATATGTAATTGGTTTTGACGGAAGAGAACATGTCATATTGGAAAATGCAGAGATTGTATATGAAAAAGATACAATTTTGTTTGTTGGAAAAAACTATACGGAAGAAGTAGATCAAGTAATTGACGTTGGAAATGCGATCCTTAGTCCTGGTTTTATTGATTTAAATGCATTAGGGGACATTGACCATGATATTTTGCATTTAGAAGCGAAATCAAATAGACAAAAAAATCTCCTTTGGTCTGAGGAGTTTGTAAAAAATGGGCATCATGAGCTAATGAGTGAGGAGGAAGAAGCATTTAAATCTTTATATGCATATTCGCAGCTTATTTTAAATGGAATTACTACTGCTATGCCGATTACATCCATTTTTTACAAAAATTGGGCTGAAACTTTTGAAGAGTTAGAAGCTGCCGCAAATCATGCAGGAAAACTAGGGTTGAGAATTTATCTTGGACCAAGCTATCAAGCTGGAATTAGAGTAGTCGAACCAGATGGAAACATCAAAATTCATTGGGATGAAATAGCAGGCGAGGAAGGATTAGAAAGAGCAGTAAAGTTTGTTGAAACCTTTGACGGAGCATTTGATGGATTGGTCAGAGGGATGTTAGCTCCAGAAAGAATCGAATCACAGACTGAAGAAATTTTGATAAAAACAAAATATTATAGTGACAAATTAAATGTTCCAATCAAGCTCCATGCTGCGCAAGGAAGTTTTGAATTTAATACAATTTTAAAAGAACACGGAGTTACACCAATTAAATATTTATATAATCTTGGATTCTTAGGTCCAAATACAGGAATACCACACGCTCATTTTGTATCGGGCTATAGTGGGGCGAATTACAATATTGATAATGACATTTCACTACTGAAAGAAACAAATACTACTGTTATCCATTGTCCACTTATTATAGGAAGACACGGAGAAGGGCTTGAATCATATGCAAAATATAGGAAGGAGGGAATCAATATTGCATTAGGTACTGATACTTTCCCTCCAGATATTTTTCAAAATGTACGTACTGGTAGCATGCTTTCAAGACTTGTAGAAAAAGATGTTGAAGGATCTACATACGCAGATTTCTTCAATTCGATCACTCTAGGAGCAGCGGCATTTCTTAATCGCGAAGATATAGGCAAAATAGCAGTCGGAGCAAAAGCGGATATTATTGCGATTGACTTAGATGGATTCCATATGGGCGTTATTGATGATCCAATTCGCACAATGTTTGTAAGTGGTTCAGGTAGAGATGTAAAACTATCCATTATAAATGGAAGAATTGTGATGCAAGATCAAGTAATTCCTAATCTTGATATGGAAGTATTAAAACAAAAGGGCCAAGTGTATTTTAATAAGATGAGAAGAGGATATATGGAAAGAGATTACGAACAACTTCCTGAAAATGATCTATTTCCACCATCTTTTAAAAGGCTTGAATCAATTAAAGAACTAGAAGTAAAGTCAAATAATTAAAAAATAAGTAAAGAAACTGAAAAAACAGGTAAAGATATTCAAAAATAATTATCAGAATATTTTATATAATTAGATAAAATATTTGTAAGACAACTTCAAACAGGGAGGCAGTGCCATTGAAACTAAAATCGGGAATAAGTAAACTTTTTCTAGTACTATTTTCTGCTGTCACAATTACAGGATGTTCATCTAATCAAGACGTAGGTACGAAAGCAAATGGACAAGCAAATGATTCAAAAGGAGGAAGCACGCTAGTAATTGCTCGGTTATCAGATGCCGAAAATTTAGATCAGCAATTTATGTCTACAATCAATGCAGCAAGCGTTACTCATCATAAAATTTATGAAGGTCTAGTCCAGCGAGATAGTAATAACGAAATTCAGCCAATGCTAGCAGAGTCATGGAATCAAATCAATGATAAAACTTGGGAATTTAAACTACGACATGATGTAAAGTTTCACGATGGTTCACCATTTAATGCAGAGGCTGTAAAGAAAACATTTGATCGTTTATTAGATCCTAAAGTTGCTTCACCAAGAGCTGTTGTATTCAAAATGGTAAAAGAAGTTAAAGTTGTCGACGAATATACAGTTCAATTTATTTTGAGCGAGCCATTCTCACCAATTCTTTCAGTTTTAGCAAACCATGAAGGTGGAATTATAAGTCCTAAAACAATCGATAAATATGGTAAGAATATTATTCAAGAACCAAACGGAACAGGTCCATTTAAATTTAAATCATGGTCTCCAGGACAGGACATTATACTAGTTAAAAATGAAGATTACTGGGGGAAAAAACCAAAGATTGACAAGGTTGATTTCAAGGTTGTTCCAGAAGACTCAACAAGGATTTCAATGATTGAAACAGGAGAAGCTCAAATTGCAGAACCACTCCCAATAGCAGTTATGAATCAAGTTGAATCATCCTCGGCAATGGAAGTATACCGAAGTGAAGGTTACGGAACAGAGTATATCGGATTCAATGTAACAAAAAAACCGTTTAATGACGTACGTGTACGTAAAGCTATCGCTCATGCTGTTGAAATGGATTCGATTATAAAAGGTGTATATAACAATGTTGGTAAAAAAGCGAATTCAGCAATGGGCTCAAAAGTATTCGGATACGATGATCAATTAAAAGCATACAATTACAATTTAAAAGAAGCAAAGAAACTATTAACAGAAGCTGAATATCCAAATGGATTTGATGCAACGATCCTAACGATGGATAGTAAAGAACGAGTAAATTTAGCAGAAGTTATTCAATCACAATTAAAAGGAATTGGCATTAATTTAAAAGTACAAGTAATGGAATACGGATCGTTCGTTGAAAAAGTAAATAAAGGACAATCAGAAATGTTTATCATAAGCTGGAGAAACGCAACAGGAGATGCTGATTACAATCAGTACAACCTATTCCACTCAGACTCACGCGGCGCTGCCGGAAACACATTCTTCTATAGCAATCCAAAAGTTGATGACTTAATTAATGCTGGAAGAAAAGAGAAAGACGAAGCAAAACGTAAAGAAATCTACGCTAAAGCACAAGAAATAGAAATGGATGATTCACCTTATATTCCTGTAAGAGTAATCGAAAATGTCGCTGCAATCTCTAAAAATGTAAAAGGCTTCTCAATTAGCCCTTCAGGCTATTTAGAGATTAACGATGTAACAATTAAATAATCTGATTTTTTCTGCAAGTGAAGGTTCATCCTGATTTAGGGGTGAACTTTCTTGCGTGTAGAAGTATAACTTACTCAGAACAGGTACTTGAGTATAGGGTTCATGAGGAAATAAAAAAGCAAATTGAAGAAAGTAACTTCCTCATAAAGGGTTCATGAGGAAGTAAAACAGCAAAAAAATGAAAATAGCTTCCTCATAAAGGGTTCATGAGGAAGTAAAACAGCACAAGGAATCAAAAAGGTTCCTCATGAGAGGTTCATGAGGAAGTAAAAC
>NZ_NTZO01000750.1 GCF_002559405.1 Bacillus sp. AFS001701
TTCCGAGGCACACCGAACTGCTGGTGGGCCTGGAGGATGCCGGCCTGTCGCTGCACCTCGATGAGGTCTACCAGCCGGAGCGCTCTCGCTCCGACGGGAACCTCGAATAGCGCGGACAGGGAATGAGGCGACTCACGAATCGGGTCCTGGATCCACACGTTCTCCGGTCTCACCTTGTGCACATCCGCCGGACGAATCCGCGCCGCAGGATCTTGCTCCTGGCCGGCCAGGTCGACGCTCACA
>NZ_NTZO01000751.1 GCF_002559405.1 Bacillus sp. AFS001701
TAAGTGCAACTACGCCTCTGGATTCGCCTTAAAGCTCGCCAATCGTCGAGTTTTCTTTATTATCACAAACATGTTAGGATAGACAAGTAACATATTGATAAAAAAGGAGAATACAAAAATGGCAATTATTGACGTTTCAATCGTACCAATTGGCACAGAAACACCTAGTGTAAGTGCGTATGTAGCAAATATACATAAAGTTTTAGAAAAGTATAATGGCGAAGTGAAATTCCAACTTACACCAATGAATACAATTATTGAAGGCGAATTACCGTTATTATTAAAAGTTGTACAAGAAATGCATGAGGTACCATTTGAAAATGGAATTTCAAGAGTTGCGACGACAATTCGAATTGATGATCGTCGCGATAAGAAGAGTACAATGGAAGGTAAGTTAGCTTCTGTTCAAGCAAAACTT
>NZ_NTZO01000752.1 GCF_002559405.1 Bacillus sp. AFS001701
AACTAAAACGAACTGAAATTAAAAAGCGAATTTTAAATTTTATTATTGTGTTTATTGTAATTATTGCTACGAATTATATCTTCAACTATATATTTCAACCTTCAGAAAATAATGTTCCTAATTTTGGTACAGCTTTAGGATTAAGTTTAGGCATATCATTTTTTGATTTAGCATTCTTAAATATGAAAGAAAACTAATAGAAAAATTAGAGGATACAAATGAATATAAAAAAAAATTTTTTATTGTAATACTATCAATATTAGCTTTGTTAGCCATTTATTTAAGGATAACGTATAAAATAAGTCCTAGTACTTTCGGGTTAATTGGTTTGATTTTTGCTACCATAGGATTTATACGCAATCAATTTTTTGATACTTCGAAAACAGAAGAAAAGCCAATCTCAGACTTAAAAGAACATTTTAATCCGATTAAAAAACGATATAACTATGTTGTTAGATTAGTAATGATTTTGGGGATTTTTTACTTATTTATTCTGATTTTTAGCATTTTAAGTCAATTCTAATTTTTCCTTGTTGAACTAACACATTGCGATAGTTGTACAAAATGATCGACTGTATAGTCGTTCTTTTTTTGTTGTGCTAACTGG
>NZ_NTZO01000753.1 GCF_002559405.1 Bacillus sp. AFS001701
TTTCAGCTTGTTTTTTTAAGTTTTTCCAAAATCCTTGTCTAGACATTCTATTTCCATGATGATTTAAGAAAAATGCATCATTATTTTTTTTACCTTTTAATTCATTTCTTGCTAATTTTAAATAATTTTCAATTGATTCAATCGCAAGCTTACCTAAAGGAATAATTCGTTCTTTACTTCCTTTACCTAAGCATCGCACAAATCCCATTGTTAAATTAATGTCCGATAGATTTAATGATAATAACTCTGACACACGCATGCCAGTAGCATATAACAATTCTAACATTGCCTTATCTCTTAAACCAAATGTAGAGTGGTCAGGTACTTCTAATAAAGCCTCTACTTCCTGTAGTGATAAAACCTTTGGAAGTACTTTTGGCGCTTTTGGAATTTCTATTAATAGTGAAGGATCATCTTTCATCCCATCAACCTCACGAATTAAAAATTGATGAAATGAGCGAATTGTTGCTAATTGACGAGCCATTGTTCGAGCTGTTAAATCTCTTTCTTTTAAATATTTTAAATAACTAATAATATGTAATCTAGTTATATTTGAGAGACCATTTATATTTTCAACAACGTCCAAATATTTTCCGTAGCTTTCTAAATCTTTACCATATGATAGAATTGTATTTTTAGATAAACCTTTTTCAACTTGGATAAAATG
>NZ_NTZO01000754.1 GCF_002559405.1 Bacillus sp. AFS001701
GCTCAAACCAAGGTTCCTTTTCTAATAAGTAAATTTTCCCTTGAATTAATTCATCATCTTTCTCATTAGAAGGATAACCAAAAAACTTTTTTGGCAAATAATCAAAGATCCACTCAACAACTATTTGAAAGATTAATTGAAACAATATTCGAAAAATAAAAAATAAAATTTTCAATACAACCTCGTGCATGGTTTTATCCCCTATTCCTTCTATTACCAATTATTTTATCATTTCTTTAGCACAATAAAAATAACGATTTAATTACATAATCTTTTAAAAGCATATTTTCTGTCTTACAAATAAATAATAAAATTAAATAATTTGTTTTGGAGATGAAACCACATGGAAGATAAACGTTTTACGATAACTGGAACCGATATTAACGAAGTAAAAAGAAAGAATGCAAATTCTGGTTTAACTTATAATCAAGTTAAACAATTACTTGCAGAAAAATATATGAAAGAACGAGAAAAATAAAGAATGATTGATTCCTTCTTCTAATTTATTCTTATATCTTTTGATTTTCGCTTAATTTTTTCAAAGATGATGCTCTTATTTGCTGTTTTAGTAATTTTATTTGCAGATTCGACTTTTT
>NZ_NTZO01000755.1 GCF_002559405.1 Bacillus sp. AFS001701
TTAAAAAAGAATATTGGGGATTAAGTTTAGGGAAGTTATTAATGCAATCATTAATTGATTGGGCTAAACAAAATGATCTAACTCGAAAAATTCAATTAGTTACGAATGAAGATAATCTTAAAGCCATTCAATTGTATAAAAATTTAGGATTTGAAATTGAAGGGGTAATGAAAGAAGAGACTTATATAAATGGAAAGTACTGTAATACTGTAATGATGGGGTTATTTATTAAATAGTACTGAAAATAAAAAGGTTAAAGGCTCTATTATAGACACTCAAATGAATAAAGTTTTAAATCTACTTGCAGACAAACGACAATCCAATTAGAGCATTTACATAATTAGAAAGATTATGATTTTATAAAAGTGTAAATATGATTAAAAATTTATTTCTTAATTTTTCATTTTTACTATTTTTCTTAATTTGGGTTTAATCGAATT
>NZ_NTZO01000756.1 GCF_002559405.1 Bacillus sp. AFS001701
TTACGAAGTTGATAGAGATATTACATTAAGATGTTAAAATACATGTTTTAGTTAAAGGTATATTAAGGAAAAATTATCAAAAAGATAATAGGTAGTTTTCTTGTATAGTAGTGTTAGGGGAATTAGGACAATTCTATGTCTTCAAGTGAGTTGGATAATTCTAATCTACTAAAACGTACATAAAAAGATAAATCTTAGAATGAAAATGAATGGTTCTTTGAAAAACGTGAAATTATGTAATCGGTATGACGAGGAGGAATGATCATGTTTGAATTTGAAAATATAGAACAGTTTGCAAGGATAAAAGTTATTGGTGTTGGTGGTGGCGGAAATAACGCCGTTAACCG
>NZ_NTZO01000757.1 GCF_002559405.1 Bacillus sp. AFS001701
CTTAAATTTATATTTTTTAACTGCTTTTTCTGTGGCATTTGTCAATGTAGTTTCCAAATTTACAGTAGTAAAATCGTCTTCATTAAAAATATTATTTAATCTATCAACAAAAAAATGTAAACCATTTCTTTTCGCTTCATCTACAAATGAATCAGAATAATTGAAACTTTCATCAGTACCAAGTGTAAAGTCGCCAGCAGCACTTATTTTAATGGTTTCCTCTATTGGTTTTTGAGGTGGTGCTTTAATTGTATTTGTATGTTTAATTGGTTTGTGTACATTTTTTTGAGGATTTTCCTCATTTTTAAATTCATTACCAAATGTTATTGAATAAACATTTTTACAAACAAATAAAATTACTAAAAAAA
>NZ_NTZO01000758.1 GCF_002559405.1 Bacillus sp. AFS001701
GTATTGCATATTTAAACAAGAATAGATATAATAATTAAAAATCTAAATATATTAAATTTTCAATATATTTAATCTGATCAGAAATTTACTTACATAAATCAAAAATAATTGGGGGTATTGAAATGAAACAGGTTAAAAAACTATCCTTTGCATTTGCAGTGACGACGGCTCTAATTTTATCGGGTTGTGGTAAGGATGCGAAAACAAGCGGAACAGCAGACAAACCATTACGAGTTGTTACTGATGCTGCCTATGCGCCTTTTGAATATCTTGATAACGGTAAAATAGTAGGATTCGATGTTGATTTTACAAATGCAGTTGCGAAAGAAGCTGGGGTAAAAATCAAAATTGTGAATACTGGATGGGATCCATTATTTGCTGAAATTGGT
>NZ_NTZO01000759.1 GCF_002559405.1 Bacillus sp. AFS001701
GTTTAATACATATATTACGGTACGTGAAATTTTTAAATTTGAATAGCAGTTCATTAAGTTTTATTAATTATCTTGAATTTAAAGTTCTAAAATTGTTTTCTGTCTAGAATACAGTGAGTGAAATTTCATCTACTCTCATGTAACTAAAATACAAAAAACGCCGATTTTTTAACCGACGTTTTAAAAACTAAAATTCCACCTTATCAAAATGATAACAATTTGTTAAATATGACGTATTTGAATTTACGACTAACTTTTTGCAATAGTCTTCTAATACTTTTGGGCCTGTAACAAATTTACTCATCGCAAATGTACCTTTTCGATATCGGTCAGTTCGATCCCTTGAACTATCAAATCGATAGTAAATTAATTTTCCATTATATTGATATTCGGTAATCACTGGATCACCTTTTGAAGTAAATTCAACAAATCGAATAAAGTCAGGCTTCTTATTTTTTACGTTATTAATAAATTTTTGAATCCGTTCATTATGGTTAGTAGTTCTTCCTATTATTAATATATCGCCATTTTTAAGCGCATCTTCTTTACTATAGGATGCTGGGATTTTGTTAGTTGCTTTTTCTCCGTAATTCTCGATTTCTTTTTTTAACATTTCTTTCGTAAATACACTAGCCTCTGCCACCATGAAATGATCGAAGGAAAGACCAAGAAATATTAAAAGCATAAACGATACAATTGATTTATACATTTTGCCCTCCAATATTACAATTAATAATATTGGTTAGTTTTTCCATTCAATTCTAACTTATGCAATTGAGAAAAAAATCCACCTTTATGTAGCAAGGTGGATTTCACACTGTTGAAAAACAATCTTGGCAATTAATAAACAAATTTTCGTAAAGGAGTA
>NZ_NTZO01000045.1 GCF_002559405.1 Bacillus sp. AFS001701
CACTCCTTTAGACAAAATCATACAAGCTTTTTTAGTTTGACCATTCCTTTTATCTTTATCCAAGATGATTAAAAATTTTATATGTAAATGGCCTTAATTTTTTAAACAAAAAAACCTAAAGAGTTGTCTTTAGGAAAGTGGGATAAAAGCAAATGATCCTCATCTTTTGTAAATTAAAAAGAGTCTTTAATGATCAGAGGTATTTTCAAATAGTGAAATAAAAAAATTAGGTACTACTTCAATATTCTTATGAAATTTAAAACCAGAAGTTTTATATAAGTTAATGGCTGGTAGGTTATCTGATCCTGTTGAAACAATTACCTTTTTCTTTTTAGCAATTTCATTTAAAAAATAATGAACTAATTTTCTTGCGATCCCTTGCTTAAAGCAACTAGGATGTACTACCAATCTACATATTTGATATTCGTTATCGCCTTCTGAATAGGCCAAAAATCCTTTTAAATCATTATCAATCAAATAACCGATAAAGATTTCTTTGGAATCTCTAATACTTTCAACATTGTCCTTTAATTGTGGTATTCCCTCAAAATTAACTATCTTTGCCTCTACCTTATATGCAGGTAATTGTACATTTAAAATTGAATTTGCCATTTTTTTATCTTTATTGTCTAATTTAACAATCAAAATTTTCTCCTCCTAATCCCCTGACCCTTAATCCTACCCTTTTGATAAACCATTTAGAATATAAAAGTTAAATAGCTCAGTAATTTTTTTAGGACTTAGTGCTTCGTGTTCTTTCTCCCAATCGATTTTAAGTGTTGTATAAAGTCTAAACATTACCAAAGCGGTTATTTCGGGATCACATTCAACAATTTCTTTTTTTGCAATTGCCTCTTCAATTTTTTTCTGTATGTAGAGAATGATTGAATGATTCAATCGTTTTAAAGCGTCATGAACGATAGTCGTCCCGATTTCTTTTTGTTCCTGAAGTAACTTTATTGTTAATTCATGTTCATTATGAAAGGCAATAAAAACTTCAATTCCTTTATGTGCTTTTTCAATGAATGAATCTTCATCACGAATGGATTGTTCTGCTAAAAATTTCATTTCAGTAATCAAATTATTGATGATTTCATCAAACAATTCTTCTTTATTTTTGAAAAAAGTATAGATTGTTCCCTTTCCAACATTTGCCTGTTTTGCGATTTGACTCATTGTAGTTGCTTTATAGCCAAAGATGGTAAATGACTTTGTGGCAGCTTGTAAAATATTTTGCTTTTTCAAAAAACTCACCTCAAATTCTCTTATTAACCAATTGACCACTTCGAACTTTTGGTCAATATAAAAATCACTTTACCATATTGTTTAACCCTCATCAAACGAATTATTTAACTATTCTAAGAACTAATAGTAACTAAACTCGGTGAAATCAATCCCTAAAACTGAACACTTTAAAAAAGGAAGAAGCAAGAGCTTCTTCCCTTTCAATGTAAAAAATCGATTTCTATCGATTCGGATTAGTTGCATCCTTAACATCATTTTTTACATTACGATACATATGTTTAACATTTTCTTTTGTATCGTATAATACATTTTTAGTGGCATTTGGAACATTATTTGTTATGTTATTTAAATTATTTCTAATTGTTCCATCGAATGTTACATAAACTTTTTTACCACTCGTGTATGGTGATAAAGCGTCTTTGATTTTAGATCTAAATGCGCTTTCATCAACATTCTTATTTACTAAATCTACTGCAACAAGTACTTGATCACCAACAGCAACCGTGTTTGCTTTGGCTACATTTGACATTTGTTCTACTCGTTTAGAAATTTGGTCAGCAAACTTTCGTTCACCAGCATTCATATTAGTATTTGTACTAATATTTGTATATGGTACAAGAGGAGCTGTGTTTAAATCGTTATTATAACGAACTTGATCCATCGTGTAGTTTCTATTCATATTGTTGACATTTCTTCCATATGTTCCGTCATGGATTACGCCATCATTTGAATACTCACTACTTAAACCTTCATTTATACGATCATTTCCGTAGTGATTATTTTTCTTTGTGAAATAATCTTGGTTATTTGGATAGTTTACGTTTTCATAACGATCATTAACAGCATAAGGGTTTGTCGGTCTATTGAAGTTTACTTTTTCATAACCAACATTTCTTTTATGGTCATTCATGGCATTATTGTTTGTTCCACAAGCAGATAATGTTAAAGCTGTTAGCACCGTACCTGTAGCAACGATAAGACCTTTTTTATTCAATATAAAACCCTCCCTTTATTTACAACCAATTGTAATACTAAAGTTGTATTACAAAGTTAGGTTGACCTATTTAGGTGGATTTTAAATTGTTAATTGATGGTTTGAAACTCATTTTAAGTAAAAAAGTAGCCTTTAATGGCTGTTTCATGAGAAATTAATTTCTACTCCAATTAATTCCTGTATGAAATAGTAAAAATAAAAAAAAGACGATTAATAAATAATCGCCTTTTTAAATAAAATTCTTTATTGTTCATCTTCCTCAAAATATGGCACTCCGTATGAAGACTGATTTTGTGCATAAGGAGTAAATAATTGCGAATTTGGATCAAAATAAGGTTCTGATGCATCACGATACATTGGAGTCGGCCCCGCGGCATAAGGTGTAGCAACTGGTCCGCCTTGGAACTTTGGATAATCCATAGCTGGCAATGTTTGCGGGAAGTTTTCATTTGGTCCCATATACGCTGGCATTGTTTGTGGGAAGTTTGCATTTGGTCCCATGTATGCTGGCAATGTTTGTGGGAAGTTTGCGTTTGGTCCCATATATGCTGGCATTGTTTGTGGGAAGTTTGTATTTGGTCCCATATATGCTGGTAGTGTTGCTGGGAAGTTTTCATTTGGTCCCATATATGCTGGCATTGTTGCTGGGAAGTTTGCGTTTGGTCCCATATATGCAGGCATTGTTGCTGGGAAATTTGCGTTTGGTCCCATATATGCTGGTAATGTTTGTGGGAAGTTTCCGTTCGCATTCGGTCCCATGTATGCTGGTAATGTTTGGGCTAAATTTGGATTCGGTCCCATATATGCCGGTAATGTTTGGCCTGTATTTGGATTCGGTCCCATATACGATGGCATTGTTTGCCCAGTATTTCCTGGCATTGGTGCTGGTAATGGAGTTGGCATCGCAGTTGGAGGAACTGGTGCTACTGGCACTCCTCCTGGTGCTTCTCCAGTTAATCCTGGCAACATCGGCATAGCTCCAAAACTCGGTAAAGTTGGTAATGCCCCACCTTCTCCTCGTGGATAATATGGGTAGCCAGCGTTTGGTCCCATATATGCTGGTAATGTTTGTGGGAAGTTT
>NZ_NTZO01000760.1 GCF_002559405.1 Bacillus sp. AFS001701
CATACCAGTTAGGGTATTATAGGTTAAAGTTTGTGCACTAGAGAGTAATTTCAAGTGAAAAACTAGCAAATATACTCAAAACCTTTCTAGAATGTATAAAAATTATATATCAGTTAATTACACGCAAAGAAAAAATCAATTCCATCAAAAATACCCTAAGTACATTCTATTAAACATCATGGGGCCTCATTAACACATTTGACTTAACAAATGAAACAGCCCCTCACCCATCCACAAAGCTCCAAAAATGAATTTTATTTCTGCTTCTCAATCATATCCATTACTAGTTTTTCAGCTGCATTTTTATAGAGATTACTCATATTAACGAAAGAAGTAATTAAGAGCAATTGTTCGATATATTCTTTACTTTCATCATCAATCAGTTCAATTTCTTTGTTTACATTTTCACTAGATTGTTGAAGTTCAGTTTTAAACTTTTCGAGGTTTTGTTCATTTAAATGTAAAAAACTTGAATAAATATCATCAATAGTTATTTCATTGTTTTCAAGGATTCTTTGATTTAATCCATTTAAAGTTTCTTTTATATCATTAATCGATAGTGCACCTTTTAAATGATAAATTAAACTGATTAAAATTATATGATTCTTTGTGTATTTCTTATTTTTTATTGGGAAAAGCAATTTAGCTTTAGCGTAATTATTAATCATTGTTTTTGTCATTACTTTATCATTAGAATTC
>NZ_NTZO01000761.1 GCF_002559405.1 Bacillus sp. AFS001701
TTCGTAAAGGAGTAGAGTGAAGTTGATTTCCAAAAATGTTTACGATTAAAACCTAATTAAATACCCTTTACTAAGTGTACCATAACAAAATAATATCTATTTTTAAGTCAATTGAGATTGAACATCAAGTTATAAACTAATCATTTAGAACTATCGATCTAAAATTTGCTCTTATTATGGTGAATTTCGGAATAAAAAATTACTAAGGCTTATTGGTATATTAAAATTGTTGAAACA
>NZ_NTZO01000762.1 GCF_002559405.1 Bacillus sp. AFS001701
TGCTGCATTATAATATATGGTGAATTTACTAGCTTGTTAAGTGATCAGTGTTCAGTAAAGATACAAAAAAAATCATTTAATAACTTATTTCACCTGTACGATGGAATGAAACCAAATATAGATAGTTGGTTAGGGTCAATTACATTAAAAAATCAAGAATTGAATGTGAAGGAATCGGCTATAAGTGTTCCGGAAAAATAAAATCGGCATATATTAATATTGTTTCTTTCTCATGGATAAGACATCGGCCTAATCTCTCTTGCGATGTCTTTTTATTTGTGTTTAATGCAAAATACTTAATACTATCTTCTTTTTGTTTCATATTATCGTTTATAGAATTATCCAAAAGTTCAATTAATTTCCGTTTTCTCTTTTATTTTACAAAAGTAGCACCATATAATCGTATCGTGTTCCAAATTATCTTAATAAACTTGTTCATGGAAATCTTTTGTTAGACAACCAAATTTGGAACTTAATTGGACTATTTACACAAGAAGTACAGTTTATTGGATAATTCTACAAATGAAATAACATCACTTTGTCA
>NZ_NTZO01000763.1 GCF_002559405.1 Bacillus sp. AFS001701
TTAAGATTATTTCAATAAAATCTATTTGATTATTAACACTAACTGAACCAGCAATAGGGATTAAGTTGATTTCCCTAAAATCGGGCAAGCTTTGAATTGAAAATTGCATTTTAAAGACTATAATCCATGTTAATGCAAATAAATAAACGGCAAACAAGCCAGCAGTTATTTTATTTTGATTATTTTTTGATTTCCCCATATAAATCCTCAATTTCTAATTCTTTTTCGAACTTATAATC
>NZ_NTZO01000764.1 GCF_002559405.1 Bacillus sp. AFS001701
GAATCAAAGGATCAAAAAAATGTAGAGTCAAAAGAAAAACATCTTTTAACTCATAATTATTTATTTGATGTTGTTGATGAAGAACAATTTAACTTATACGAAGATGAATTATTTTTAAGAACAATCACTTTTAAAGAAAAGAAAGTAAATGACATTTTGACACCCCGAACAAATGTAGTTGCGATTGATATAAATGAATCTGTGGACTATATATGTAATTTATTTTTACAAGAACGGTATTCTAGAATCCCAGTGTATGAGCAGGATATTGATCATATAATTGGTGTTATTTCTGAAAGGGAATTTTTAACTCAACTTATACAAAAACAAACAGTTAGTATTCATGAACTGATTAGAGAGCCGATTTTTGTTATGGAAACAATGAAAATTTCTACAGTGCTAAAAATACTTCAAAAAAAAAATGCACATCTAGCTATTGTTATGGATGAATTTGGAGGAACTTCTGGTATCGTTACGCTTGAAGACATAATAGAAGAACTCGTTGGCGAAATTAGAGATGAATTTGACGAGCAAGAGGATGATTTTTTCCAAATAAATGAGAATGAATACCAATTCCAAGCCGCAATTAGCTTATCGAGTTTTTTTAATCGATTTAACATAAAAAAGCCAAGTAGTAAATATTTAACATTAGGTGGATGGTTATTTGAAAGTTTTAAACATATACCAAAAAATGGAGAATTACTTCAATATAAAAATTTAACCTTCATCATTAAAGAAGTTCAAAATAGAAGAATACAAAGTGTAATTGTAAAAATAAACCAACAAAATTTGCAAAGTAAACTCGGTTCTTAGGAGCCGAGTTTTTTATGTTTTTGA
>NZ_NTZO01000765.1 GCF_002559405.1 Bacillus sp. AFS001701
ATCATTTAGTTATTAGTGAATATCCATATCATATTAGACCAGAAAAAAGATACTTTCCTAGAAGAAATAGAATTATAGCTGGTTTATCTAAAGGTTTAATCGTTTTAGAGGCTAAGGAGAAGAGCGGGACGATGATTACTGCAAATTTTGCAATTCAATATAATAGAGAGGTATTTGCAGTGCCAGGTCCGATTATAATGGAAGAATATAAAGGAAATCATCGATTAATTCAGGATGGAGCGAAATTAATTACATGTACAAATGATATTTTAGAGGAATTTTAGGC
>NZ_NTZO01000766.1 GCF_002559405.1 Bacillus sp. AFS001701
TGGTGAGTGCAATAAAATCATTTTTAAAACTAATCTTAATATTAACTTTTGGCCAGGTTTTAGGCGGATGTAGCTATCTGGCAGATTATTACAATAATAAAGGCTATAAAGAAGAACAACATGGGAAGTATGACGAGGCGATTGCTCATTTAAACAAGTCAATAAAAAATAATCCCAAAATGTGGGAAGCTTATAACAATCGCGGACTAGCATATAATCACAAAAAAATGTACGATCAAGCCATTTCTGATTACAATAA
>NZ_NTZO01000767.1 GCF_002559405.1 Bacillus sp. AFS001701
TGTATGGAATTATCCCTACTTTTTATTCCCTAAGTCCTCTACCAATTACTTTTTGTGTTTCTCCATCGACAAACACGATAATATCACCTAACAAAGCCTCATTTTTTGTATGAAAAGTTACAGCATACACTTCTTTCCCATCATATTGTTCATCTGTTAGTGATGCGATGCGTTTTGTCACAACTTTTCTTTCAACAATTCCTTCTGCTTTATCATTAACTAATTGAACCTTATCACCAGCATCAAGGCTCTTATAGGCAATCTGTTGAATAGATATTGATTGTGTGTTTGATCCTTCTTTAGTAGATTCCTTTGTATCTTTATTACATGCAACCGATAAGCTTATTAACAATAAAGAAATCATGATTATTAAAAGTTTTTTCAAAAATAACACCTCGATTTGTTAACAAAATTATTCTTTTTTAATGATAAAAACATTTATTTTTTGATGAAAAGCTCAATTAAATAGAATTTAAAGGAATACAAGAATATTTTTAGAGCCAATTTATTTATATATTACATTGTTCAACTTAAGCGCCAGTTAGTTGCATAAG
>NZ_NTZO01000768.1 GCF_002559405.1 Bacillus sp. AFS001701
TCATGACCACATGCATGCATGATTCCATCCTTTTTAGATCTAAATTCAATTTTATTTTCTTCATGAATTGGTAGAGCATCCATATCCGCTCGAATTGCAAGAACTTTCCCTGGATGGTCTCCTATTAATCTAGCAACAATACTAGTCTTAGTTGGTCTAGAGATTTCTAGGTCTCCAAATGATTTTAGTTTGTCATACACAAATTGGGCAGTATTTTCTTCCTGGAAGGATAACTCCGGATTTTCATGCAAATACCTTCTCCATTCAATCACTTCATCGTTTATCGAACTAACTAATTCATCTAAATTTAATTCAGAAAAAATTTCATACACGATTGATACACCTCCGAGATTCATTCAAAATGTTTTAAGGAACATTTACGGTCATTTTCCTTATATATTGATTTTATTACGTGAAAACGGTTTCTACAATACTTTTTTATTTAAAATTCAAAATATTAACAAAATTTAACCAGACAAAAAA
>NZ_NTZO01000769.1 GCF_002559405.1 Bacillus sp. AFS001701
AGAAGCTATGGAGGATTTGGGCATAATATTGATTTTGAAACAGTTAATTATGAAAAATTCATATTAGTTGAGATAATCGACAAACGAATGAATGGTTTTAATGAAGAAGTTGAAATGTTAAGACACAGATCTTTTGTAGCATTATGTTGTGAAGTCCAAAATATGCTTGATGAAATGTGACGAGATGTCAGGGTAAATAACTTTATTAAAAAATTAACTTTAATTCCTAAAATGAAACAAATGCCGTTTGAAAATGATATATTATCTTCTATGTTGTTGGCATTAGAAGAAAAACCTG
>NZ_NTZO01000046.1 GCF_002559405.1 Bacillus sp. AFS001701
CTAAAATATTTTAACGTTTACAATACAGCTCCAATTTTATTTACTTGTTGAAAGAAATAGGTTTATTACTTTCAGAAAATTTAATAAACTATATATAGAGAGACCGATTTGACTTAAAAAGGATTAAGAAGTGTAAGACTTACAATTTATTAAAAGGGGGTCTTAATAATGTCAGGGTTTGATGCAGGTTTTGATATTTTTAAAATTATTGCTTTCGTATTTCCAATCATTTTCGTCTTCGTTTTTGCAGGTATATTTTTTGCACTAATAAAAGGATTAAAGCAATGGAATTATAATAATAAACAACCCAAATTAATTGTCCCAGCAAAAATAGTTACTAAAAGAATAGATTACGTTCAGCGTGCTAATACGAATCAGTTCGCTCATTCCTCTACACATTATTATGTTACACTTGAGGTCGAATCTGGAGACAGAATTGAATTTCAAATTGATGGGTTCATTTATGGTCAATTAGTAGAAAATGATACGGGAAAACTAACTTTCCAAGGAACGAGATTCATAAACTTTGAGCGACAATAATTTCTTTTTGAGGTGGAATAATGAATGTTTTCATAAGTGGTGCCACGGGTTTTTTAGGAAAACATACGACTAAAAAATTAAGTGAAATGGGCTACTCCGTTATAGCCTTTGGAAGAAATGAGGAAGCAGCTAAATTTTTCAACAAGATGGAGAATGTCACCTTTGTCAAAGGAGAATTGAATGACTCTGTCTTATTAGAAGAAAATATAAAGAATGTAGACTATGTAATCCATTGTGCTGCACTTGCAGCACCTTTTGGACGTTTTTCTGAATTTGAGAAAACAAATGTTGAAGGAACAAAAAATATTGTTAAAGCTTCACTTTCAACAGATTTAAAAAAGTTTATTAATATTTCGACCCCGAGCGTGTACTTTACTAGTGAGAGTCGAAAAGATGTTAAAGAAACTGATCCGCTGCCATCAAAACACTCTAATTACTACGCTGAAACAAAACATATGGCAGATTTAATTATTGAAGATGCAATTGAAAAAGGACTACCTGCTATCTCACTAAGACCTAGACAAATTTTTGGTCCTTTCGATCATACGATTTTCGGAAGATTTATACAGATAAATGAAAATGGAGGAATTCCATTAGTTCATAAAGGACAAGTTCTAATGGATTTTACTTATATCGATAACGTTGTCGATATAATCATCGCTTGTATGAATGCAGATGATGCTTTTAATGGTGAATACTACAATATTACAAATGATCAACCTATTTATTTAATTGACGTGCTTAAACAGCTCTTCTTTGCCTTAAATAAAGAGTTGAACACAAAAAACATCTCACCAAAACTACTGTCATTTATCGCGGTAAATTCAGAAATGATTGCGAGGATTACTAACAAACCACCAAAAGTTTCCAAGCATATTGCCAATTTCTTGAGTTATGACTATACACTTAATATTGAAAAAATCAAAAGTGATTTAAACTATAAACCTAAAGTATCAATTAGCGAGGGTATTAAGCGGTATGCTGACTGGTACTTAATTACAAATGATCGAAAGTAAGACAAACTAAAAACAAGCTAAAGTCGCCTAAATTAAGTGCATTTGAGTGATTTTAGCTTGTTTTTGTTAATTTCTCTAAAGCAATGATAATAGCAATCTGAAACTATATTTTCTTTATAAAAATTCAGTAGAAATCTATTTAATAGTTGTTTCTATTTCTTTAATATTTAAAGACCATAATCCACTATTTAGAATAGTGTCCGCATCTACTATATTTAAGCGTTCTTTGAATAATGGGCCATCAATTACAAACGTATGATATTCACCGCTCTCGCCCATTAAACAGATTTCTTTGCTAATGAATAGTTGTTTTAAGTCTTCATTTAGGCTCTTACCTACGATCATAGAATCAAAGATATTCTCTTTTGCCCTACAAACAATTGCATCGTATCCAGTCGCAAGCCATTGATCTAGTAAATTAGTAGTTTCACTTTTCTTAATCCACACTGGGAACATCGGTTCAAGTCCTACCTTAGTTGCAACCAGTTCATTCCATTGTCGATCTTCTTCGACATATAATGTGCCAAATGCAATCGCAGAGAGATCAAATTGCTCTTTTATTGTTTTTAGTCCATTAATCATTGACTCCTCGTATTTACCTGCTGAGTCAATCATGACAAGTGGAATTCCAATTGCATCGGCTTGCATTTGTAAGAAATTAAGCGGCGTCCCGTGCGCATGATTTCTTTCATCCTTTTTCGATACCATCGATACTAGACATGCCACTTCAAATTTATTTTTAATTAGTAAGTCTAATGCTAAACAACAATCCTTCCCACCACTCCAAGAAACTGCTACTTTACGGTTGTTCACTTATCCCATACCCCCTTAACATTAAAACGATAGAAAAAATTAAATTTCTACCCACTGTTTATAACAAACAATTTTTAGTGATTAGTTTTTTAGTAAACTTTTAACGTACGTCATACCTTTTAATGCATAATCAAACCACTGTTGATCTCCGTATGGAATTTCAACCCATTCTCTCATAGGTTTCCCACCCATTGGGTCAAAGTTTATTGCTCCGTTTAATTTTAAAGCTGTTGCAACATCCTCTTGCTTTAACTTTACTACAATATTAGGTTCATTATAGAATACAAAAACTTTACCTTGTATTTTTAATCCTTTATGTCCAAAGATACTTCCTTTTGATGCTTCATAGTGATTGATTAGTTCAGTTCTTAAGCTTTCAAACCTTTCTATTGTACCTTCCATTTTCACCATTCCTTTTTATCTAACGCTTTTTTTAATAAAAATATCTTATTAATGCCAATAACTTATTGATATTATTCAGTGTAATATCAACGTCTATACTAGTAAATAGAAGCACCTGAATCAAATTTAGGGAGGTAATCAAATGACCATCAACTTCCACGATGCACAAAATAATAAGACTTACACAACTAGAGAGGCTGATCAATCTTGGATTCAGTTAATGAGGGAAAACATTGATTTGTTAGGAAAAGACGCAGTTGATATAGGTTGCGGTGGGGGGATCTATTCGAAAGCTCTCTCTAAGTTAAAAGTACACCACGTTACGGCGGTAGATTTTTCAGAGGAAATGCTTAAAGGTGCTGCTGAAAACTGTAAAGACTACAGTAATATTTCCTTTAGCAAAGGAGATGCATATCATACTAAACTTCCATCTTCAAATTATGATGTAGTTTTGGAAAGAGCTTTAGTCCATCATTTAGATAATTTAAATGACTGTTTCAATGAGGCAAATCGCTTACTAAAAAAGAACGGAATATTAATCGTACAAGACCGGACGCCAGAAGATTGTTTACTTCATGGAGACGATAGCCATATACGAGGTTATTTTTTTGACCTTTACCCAAAATTGAAAACAAAAGAAATATCAAGAAGATATGATACACAAGAAATGCAATCAGCATTAGAATCAGCTGGGTTTCATATAGAAAAAACAGTAAAACTTTGGGAAACAAGACGCATCTATACTGACCTAGAATCACTTCGGAGTGATTTATTACTTAGAACAGGTCGATCAATTCTTCATGAACTCACTGATGAAGAGCTAAATCAATTAGTAAAATTCATTGATAATAAGCTTCAGCATCAATCTACTATTATTGAAAAAGACTGTTGGACAGTTTGGTTTGCTAGGAAGAAATAAAATTATGGACACAACCCAAATTAATAGAAACGCTTAGTCTAAATTCTAAGCGTTTTTACATTTATCATTAAAGTACAACCAATCGTGTAACCATTTTAAAGATATAATCAATTATCAGTTCTCTTTACCATTTTTAGGCTCAACTTTTGGTAGTTTAATTGTTACTTTTGTTCCTTCATCAACACTACTTTCGAAAGTGATTGTTCCGTTCATTGCTTCAATGATTCGAACAGAAACTGTTGTTCCTACGCCAGTTCCCTTTTCTTTCGTTGAATAGAAAAGTGTACCAATACGTGAAAGCTGTTCTTTAGTCATTCCTTTTCCATTATCTCTAATTGTAATGACCGTTTTATCTTTTTCTTCGTGTAGCTTCGTATGTACATATCCCCCTGAGCTAGTTGCCTCAATCGCGTTTTTAATTAAGTTTATTAGTGCTTGTTTAAATTGATTTTTATCTGTATTTATAAATGTTTCGACTTCTGTATCGCCTTTTAATTTAACATTTTGCTTTAAAGCTAAAGGAACTAATAAGGTGACTACATCTGAAACACATTGCTTTAAATTGAACGTTTCTACTTTTTCAAATTGTGGTTTGGCGAAGTTTAAATAATCATTAATGATTCCTTCTGCTCTACCTAATTCGCTTAATACTAGCGGCAAATATTCCATAGACTGATTGTCTTTGCTTTCTTGCATTAATTGTAAGAAACCTTTAACAACTGTAAGTGGATTCCTAACTTCATGAGCAATAGAAGCTGCCATTTCACTTAACGTATTAAGTTTCTCGGCTCTTTGGATTTCTTTATGAAGTATTTTATTTTCAATTAGTGTTTCAATCAGTTTTGCTCCTAAAGTAATTGCGATTAACTCTATTACAATAAAAATAAGAACTAACCCAAATAATCTGTAATCACTTTTAAAACTAATCTTATTTACGATTAAAAAAGTAAATAAGATTCCTAGTTGAACTAAAGCAGGCCATAAACTAATAAGAGCTGTTGCTAATATTCTCTGTTTAGGTTTAAATGTCCAAAACCATTTAAATAAAATTAAAGACCCTAGTGAGGATAAGGTAATACTGATCATACCAAATATGATAGCGTCTCCACCTAAAATTATTCTAGCTATTAAGATCGCTAAAAAAGTCACGATCCCCCAGCGATAGCCGCAGTAAAGAAACGCAATCGTTAGTGGTATATATCTTAAATCCCAAAATAACCCATATGCTGGATATGGAAAGGCCATGCAAAAAAAACCTGCTACAGCCTGAAACATGCCAAAAAGATAAATTTTGTCTTTATAGCCATGTCTTTCATAAATAATACTGTATATCAAGATTGGACTTAATATGATTAAAACATGTAGCAAAAGTTTTTCGATTAACACGTTTTTATCCTCACTAGATTCGAAATTTTCGAAATATAACATACATATAATACGACAAAACTTCCAAAAATCCTTTATTTTCCCCTATTAACTCACACTATTTTTCATTTTCTGTCGATTAATATTTTTATGCTATGTTTCAATTTATAGAAAGTGAAATAGGTGCGTTTATAAGATTAAACATTTATACTAGAAGTACCTTACCACTATCGCATGAAAGGGTTAAACATGAATAAAAGAATAGTATTAAATATTATTTTGGTTATGACTTTCTTTTTCCTAATCAATTTTTACATAGGTCTTAATGGATGGATTTATATTAATGCTTTGCTAAGTAGATGGACGAATCCAACAATAAAAATAGTCTATTGGATCGTATTTCTGTTAATAACTTTTGCGTACATTCTTTCAAGAGTTTTAAAGAGTAAGCTTCCTACTTCATTCTTTAAACCGATCCATAAAATTGGAGCATATTGGTTAGCGATCTTTTATTATTTAATTTTCTTTGTCATTTTTGCTGATTTGATTGGACTGATTTTAAGGGAATTTACATCTTTCAAAACAAGTAGTATAACTTTGATACTTGGAACAATTGTCATATTATGTGTCGCAAACCTTATCGCAAAAGGTAGAAAAAGTGCACTAGAAACACAGATTGTTCATTATGACATCAATGTTGATAAACCAAATGAAAAGTATAAAGAACTATCAATTGTACTAGTTTCGGATTTACATTTAAGCACATTAGTCACGAATAAAAGATTAGAGTTTCTTGTTGAAAAGATTAATAAGCTAGCTCCTGATTTAGTTTTAATTGCTGGAGATATTATTGATGAAGATATTACTCCTTTTGTTGAGGAAAATATGATTCAAACGTTGAAAAAGTTAAAATCAAAGATTGGTATATATGCGGTCCCTGGTAATCATGATTATTACGGTGGTCACTTAGATTTACTTGTTAAGCATTTAAAAGATGCTGGTATTCATATTTTATTAGATGAGAAAGAACTAGTTGATAACAATTTCTATATCGTTGGTCGTAAAGATCTTGCAAGTAAAAAGCGCTTAGATTTACATGAACTACTTGAAGGAATTGATCATACAAAACCAATTATCTTACTTGATCATCAGCCTTATCATTTAGAAATCCCAACTCAATTAGGAGTAGATTTACAAGTCTCTGGACATACACATCGCGGCCAGTTTATGCCAAATCACTTAATTACTCGTCGAATTTATGAAGTTGATTGGGGCTATTTACAAAAAGAACGCTCACACTTTGTCGTTTCATCAGGATTTGGAACTTGGGGACCTCCAATCAGAACAGGTAACCCTTCTGAGATTGTTACGATCACTTTTTCATTTTCTAATTAATTCAATCTTTTCAGACTGTTGACAAGCGCTCGCAAACAGTCTGAATATCAAATTTTTAGGACTTTGTCTACACACTGAAGAGACCAAAAAAACTTTTTTTGGTCTCTTTTATCTTAATTTTGTCATAATTTATCTATAAATAGTTTTCTGCTTTTCAGAACGGAGATTGAAGCATGTTCATTGTTATTTTCGCTTTATTCAATTTTGTAAAAAAAGATCCCTGAAACTCTTCTGCTTCTTCTAAAGGTAATTCTGCTAATATACTTATAGGAATATCACCAGGTGATATGCTCGATACATTTAATTGATCTAAAACCCAAATGTTATCAGAAAGAAATTTAAAAAATAGCTTATAATCATTAGCATAGTTAAATAAAGTTGTAGCTGAACGCTTACGATTTTTTTGAAAATATTTAAAGACATAGGGTGGAAGAGAAGGGAGCAATGTTTTCAACTGTTGGAGGTGTTTCTCTTGCTGTAAATTTTTCGTTTTAACTTCGAAATTTGCTATATCCCTCAGCGTTTTATTATCGTGACTCACATCATCACTCCTAAATGATAAAAATCGACAAAGTTCGCATATAATCCATTTTATACGCAAACTAATTTACATACTATACTGATTAAAAAGTGTCTGAAATTTTTATGATATGTTGTGTAAATGTTTTAAAATCTCCAAGATGATTCTCAATTATTTTTTCTACGATATCAAGGTTAACACTTTGATAATCATGCACAGCGATATTTCGGAATCCAACCATTGCTTTTAATTTCGTTGAAAGGTCTTGAGAGAGTAGTGAGTTAGCTACTAATAAATCAAACGCATCTCGACTTGTTTGTGGAATTCCGAGCTTTCTAACCGGCACTAAGTGCATAGCTAAATCAATACACGCTTCACAAGCTCTTTGTATGTTTAAAATAATCGAATCTTGCTTCGTAAAATCATTAAGATTTAATGGGGTATTGTCATAAACTTCATTTATTCTAGAAATACAACGTTCTATCGTAGAAATTTTATTTAAGATTACTTGATTATTATAAATTGAACCTCTTTTCTTGATATTTTTTAAGATTTCGATTCGCTCTTCATTCAATTTTGCGTACATCTTTAAGGTTTTCATTTCAAAATTGATTCTCCGTTCATCATCTGCACAGTATATTACTTTCCCATTATGTATAATTTCGGCTTGAAATACTGTTGAAGCATTGATTAAATCGATTAAATCAACGTTGTAATTAATCATATTAGCCAGTTCTTGTGATAATAAAAATCGTTCATAATGACTTAATTTAGAATCACTAAGATAAGCTATATCAAAATCACTATCAGGTCGCAACCGATCTTGAGCTGCAGAACCAAACAAGAAAATAGCATATGGATTAATTTTTTTGATTAATGTATCTGTTATTTTTTTAGCAATTCTTGAGGGATCATTCAGATTTACCTCCCAAATTATGTAAATTGTATATTTCATAATACCACATTTATATTCTCAATAATCACTTCGCGTTTAACTTGAATTATATGCGAAGCTTATTTTTTATTAAGAGTTCTAGATAAGTTGGATAATACTAAGAAAGCCACCCTTTTTAAGGATGGCATATTAGTTTTATAATCTTGTAGGATTACTTCTACAAATATTTTTATCCATTCATCAGGATTTGAATAATTAATATCAAGTTTATTAATCTTTGCAACATAATCTTAACCAGAATTAATCATCTTAAAAATTTCACGAGAATAATACTTTGGAACAAATGCCTCTTTCCCTACATTCCTTATCTCCGAATTTGTCCATTTCCACGAATCACGTATTTTGTAGAAGTCAATGCAGGAAGTCCCATTGGTCCCCTTACATGTAGCTTTTGCGTACTGATGCCGATTTCTGCACCAAAGCCGAATTCAAAACCATCAGTAAAGCGAGTCGAAGCATTATGGTAGAGCGCCGCGGCATCTACGGACGTGAAAAACTTGTTCACACTTTCTTCCCTTTCTGTAATAATCGCTTCGGAATGCATGGATCCATAAGTATTGATGTGGTTAATAGCTTCTTCAACAGAGGAGACCATTTTGACTGCCAGCGTGAGAGACAAAAATTCAGTTCCCCAGTCTTCTTCTGAAGCAGGTACAATAGAAGAATCGATAGCCAGTGCCTTCTTATCTCCACGTAGCTCTACTCCTTTTTCCTTTAAGGAAGAAAAGAGCTCGGTACCAAATCGGTGCGCCCACTCCTCATGAAGTATAATTGTTTCAATTGCATTACATACAGATGGTCGCTGTGTTTTTGCATTTATAATAATATCAAATGCCATCTGTTTATCCGCTGTTTCATCAATGAAAATGTGACAATTTCCCGCACCTGTTTCCAATACAGGAACAGACGCTTCTCTCACTACAGTATCTATTAGCTGTTTGCCACCTCTTGGGATAAGAACATCCAAATACTCATTTAATGTAAACAGCTGCTTTGCACTATATCGTGACGTATCTTCAATGAGCTGTACGCTTTCTGGAGGCAAGCTCGTTTGTTTAAGAGCTCGGTGAATGACAGCTACGATGGCTTTGTTAGAATAAGTAGCGGAAGAACTGCCACGCAAGATCACTGCGTTTCCTGTTTTCAAGCAAATTGTGGCCGCATCAACTGTTACATTCGGTCGCGCTTCGTAAATCATCCCGACAACACCTAGTGGCACACGCATTTCTTGAATAGACAATCCATTCGGTCTTTCCCATGTGGTTACACATTCTCCAACAGGATCACGCAAATCAATTAGCTGCCGGATACCCTCTGTCATATCAATAATGCGCTGTTCATTCAGCGTAAGGCGGTCAAGTATAGAAGCAGACATTCCTTTTGCTTTACCTACTTCAATATCTCTTTTGTTCTCCTCCAAAATATAGGGTGTTTCTATTATCAATTGATCCGCAATCGCAGCAAGTGCCTTGTTTTTTTGAACTGTGGATTTGAGAACAAGTTCTCCAGCTATCTTTTTCGCTTTTTGTCCCTTTTCTAATACTTCATTCATCTTCATTTCCTCCTTTTAAAGATTCAAAATATAAAAACTTGAGGCATGTTTAACTTTGACAACTTGGAACGTTCATCCAAGACTCTTCTACATAGATATTAGGTGAATCAATCAGATTTAGGACGGAGGATTCCGCCCTCTTCACTTGAACGGATCCTCTCTATTCTTAAAATGAAACCCAATTATCCCTATGAATGACTTCATAGCTATGTCTTACGCCTTGAGCCTGAATGACATGACTCTGCATCCCTTTTATATCCTGTAGTTCCTCTGCACTATATCTACACTGACCTTTCCCTATCAAGAGTCCTTGTTGTGTGATGACCTCCACAACTTCGCCCGCTCGAAAGAACCCAGACACATTAGTAACACCAGCAGGAAGAAGACTTTTTCCATGATGAATGATGGCAGAGGCTGCCCCAGCATCTACTTCAATTTGTCCACTAACAAGCGAATGTAGCGCGATCCATTGCTTGTTCATCTTAATCACTTTTTGAGGAGCATTACCGATATACGTTCCATCACCTTTACCCTTCAAAACATCTAAAAACTTCTCCTGTCCACGTCCTGTTCCGATAAATACACTCACTCCAAGAGATAGTGCCGTCTTTGCAGCATCGATTTTTGATTTCATACCGCCAGTCCCAAGTTTTGAGCCCGCATCTTCAGCAAGAGAAGCAATTTCTTCCGTAACCTCAGGGAGGAAATAATACTTTTTCGCGTCCGCATTTTTCTGAGGGTTTTGGTCATATAAACCGTTCACATCCGTAAAAATCATGAGCATATCCGCCGAAACAAGCCCACTCACTAAAGCTGACAGCATATCATTATCACCAAAAGTCAACTCCTCTAAAGAAATTGAATCATTTTCATTGATTATTGGAAGAGAGGAACGATTTAGTAGCTCTCTTAAAGTGGCATATGCATTACTGTATTGATCTTTTCTAGAAAAATCAATTCTCGTCAGCAAAAGCTGCGCGGTAACGATTCCATATTTACGGAATTCCTCCGTATACGCCTGCATTAACAGACTTTGTCCTACAGCCGCGGCAGCCTGCTTCCCTTTAATTGTTACAGGTCGACTTGGATACCCAAGAGCAGAAAAACCTGCAGCAATTGCCCCAGATGTAACCAGCAACACTTCATGTCCTTCCTGTTTCAATTGCGCCAAAGCAGCAACATGATCAGAAAGCTGTTCCTCAGAGATACCTCCATGATTAACTGCCAAGGAACTGCTTCCAATTTTCACGACAATTCGCTGTTTTTTCACTTTTGTCCCTCCTATTCTAAATGCGAATTTTTTTGTAAATTAAACTTCTAACATGCTATTTAGCAATAAAGAGCAAAATAAAAATGACCGCTTCGCCCTTAAATAAAAAGGACGAAACGGTCATTGTTCCGCGGTACCACCTTTATTGATATAAATATATATATCCGCTTGACACCTATAACGAAGGTATACGCCTAAACTTTCGTTTAAGACTCAGGGATAGGTTCGATACTTTCTATACGAGGAATCTTTCAGCCGGTGAATTCCACTCTCTTTCGCAAGAAGATATATGTACTAGTTCCCTTCGACGATTTTCAATTTGATTTTTATACATTATGCAATATAGTGCGTTTTTATGTCAAGAGGCATTTTTTAAATTAAATTAATTTTCTAAACATCTCTTAGCATAAAGTGAAATTCATGTCTATACATAAGTTTTTTTATATTCATTACGTTGTTAATAGTGATGTATTACTAATCTTCAACATGATTTAAAATTTGATTAGTTAATATATAACAAAGATACTAAATTATTTAGAATATACGCGTTTCATACAGAATAAAACTGATTTCTATATTTTTTTATATTGCAAAAAACAATGTACTCTCTTAAAATGTTTCTTTATATTGCATGGGATATTATTAATTTTTTCAGAATAATAATTTCAAACCGATATAATTTATTTTAGAAGGAGCAAAATTGAGTAAATATGGATAAACAAATTGGATTCATTGGATGCGGAAATATGGGGATAGCTATGATTGGTGGGATGATAACCAAAAATATAGTGCCTTCGAATAAAATAATTTGTTCAGATTTAAACCATACAAATTTAAAAAATGCTAGTAAAAAATATGGTATAACTACAACTACTGACAACAATGAGGTAGCTAAAAATGCTGACATTTTAATTTTATCTATCAAACCAGACCTATACTCATCAGTAATTAACGAAATAAACGAACAGATAAAAAACGATGTTATAGTCGTAACTATCGCTGCAGGAAAAAGCATTAAAAGTACTGAGGAAGCTTTTGATAAAAAGTTAAAGGTTGTAAGAGTAATGCCTAATACACCTGCTCTTGTTGGAGAAGGAATGTCTGCGTTATGTCCTAATGAAATGGTTACAGAAAAAGATTTAGAGGATATACTGAACATTTTTAATAGTTTTGGCCAAACAGAGATAGTAAACGAAAAATTAATGGATGTTGTAACATCTGTAAGTGGTTCTTCGCCAGCATATGTATATATGTTTATAGAAGCCATGGCTGATGCTGCTGTATTAGATGGTATGCCAAGAAATCAAGCATATAAATTCGCAGCTCAAGCTGTATTAGGCTCTGCAAAAATGGTACTGGAAACAGGAATACATCCAGGTGCATTGAAAGACATGGTTTGTTCTCCAGGTGGAACGACAATAGAAGCTGTAGCAATATTAGAGGAAAAAGGCTTAAGAACAGCTATCATTTCAGCTATAAAGCGTTGTACGCAAAAGTCTGTTGAACTATCCAGTCTCATAAAACATATGTAAAACAAAAAAAGGCGATTTTAACGCAATCGAATCAATGCATGATGCGGGATTTATAACAATCAATCTATTACAAGAAAATGAATATGCACTGATTGAAATCATAGACACAGGAATTGGAATGTCCCAAGAAACAATTGAAAAGCTTGGCACTCCCTTCTACTCACTAAAAGAAAGAGGCACAGGGATTGGATTAACCGTCTGCTTCAATATAATCGAAAAATTTAAAGGCAAAATTAAAGTAAGTAGTAAGGAAAACGAAGGATCCATATTCCGGATCTATTTACCGATTTGGCAATCTGAAAATGAATGAAGAAAAACCACAAACTTATATGTGGTTTTTCTTTTTGGACTAAATTTGGAGTAGATGGTTCATGAGGACTTTTAAATGCAAATATCTGATTTAACTTCCTCATGACAGGTTCATGAAGACTTATAAACGCTAATATCTGTAATTTACTTACTCATGACAGGTTCATGAGGACTTATAAACGCTAATATTTGTAATTTACTTACTCATGACAGCTTCATGAGGACTTATAAACGCTAATATTTGTAATTTACTTACTCGTGACAGGTTCATGAGGACTTATAAACGCTAATATTTGTAATTTACTTACTCATGACAGGTTCATGAGTACTTATAAACGCTAATATTTGTATTTAACTTACTCATAACAGCCTCATGAGGACTTATAAACGTTAATATCTGTATTTAACTTACTCATGACAGGTTTATGAGGACTTATAAACGCTAATATTTGTATTTAACTTACTCATAACAGGTTTATGAGGACTTATAAACGCTAATATTTGTATTTAACTTACTCATAACAGCCTCATGAAGACTTATAAACGCTGATATTTATAATTTACTTACTCATGACAGCTTCATGAGGACTTATGAACACTAATAACTGTAATTTACTTACTCATAACAGCCTCATGAGGACTTATAAACGCTGATATCTGTATTTAACTTACTCATGACAGCTTCATGAGGACTTATAAACGCTAATATCTGTAATTAACTACCCATAACAGGTTCATGAGTAAGTTAAAATACTATAAGATGATAATCCCTGTTCATAACTGAAAAAACTCACCAAAAAAGTGAGTTTTTTTGTTCTAAACATCTTAAAAATTAAAAATCCTTTGCAGTTTCCTTAGCTTTTTGAATTGCTTGTTCTTTAATTTCTTGTGCTCGGTCTGGGAATTGGTTTTGACCTTCTACAAAAATTCCATTAAAGTCTTGAACACCTAAGAAGCCCATTATCACTCCAATATAGCGATGTCCCATTTCAAGGTCAGCAGCTGGACCTTCTGAATAAACCCCACCACGTGCTTGGATATGCAATGCTTTTTTACTACCTAATAATCCTTGAGGGCCATTAGAAGTATATTTGAAAGTTTTACCAGCAACGCAAATCGCATCAATATAGTTTTTCATAATTGGAGGGAATAAAAAGTTCCATAAAGGTGTAACAAATACATATTTATCTGCTTCAGCAAATTGGGTTACAATCTCATTTAATCTTCCTACTTTTGATTGCTCACCTGAAGAAAGTGTATCAAAAGATCCTCCAGATTGAAGTTTCCCCCAACCTGCAAACACTTCAGCATCAATATGAGGAATCGTTTCATTATAAAGGTCAATATGTACTACTTGATCATTCGGATGTGCAGCTTTATAACTCTCGATAAATGCATCACCAACCGCCATACTGTATGAAGTAGACTTATCGTGCGGATGTGCTGTAATATACAATAATGTCGTCAAACGAATTTCCACCTTTCATTCTTTACCTTTTTAAAAGCACGATATTATCATCTGTCATTTCTAACTAAACAATACAAATATTTATAAAAAAAACCTTTACTGCAAAGGTAAAGGTTTTGTGTATAGACAAAGTCCAAAAAATTAATTTTAAGACTGAATTATTATTTCGCTTTAAAAATCCCAAAAGGTTTCCCTACAGGTAAGAATTCTCTTCCAAAGTGACTATTTAATACAGCTGCAGCCGAACCATAAAATGACATAATTGCAATTCCTAATTCACTGTATGCTGCAAATGTATGTGTAGCTTCTTCCATAAATCCTAATGTGCTTAATGATAAACCAATAAATAAACAATCAATTAAAACAAAAATAATAAATAGTACCTTATGAGTTTCCATTGCACCGATTGTCATAAAAATTGAAAAGATTAAATATCCTACAAAAGCAAAACCAAGTTGTTTAACATCAGCTGCATTCATTAATGCCTCTCCAAAAACACCTAATTGGATTAACCAAGTAGTACCAACAGCTAACCAAAAGAAAGCATATGCTCCAAATGCTGTTGCTCCAAAAACATTATTATGTTTAAAATCCTGGATACTCGCAAATAGTTGTGCAATAGCACCTAAAAAAATTGCCCACGGTAATACTAATGAAACACCATCAGTAATTCCTAATTTTTGTGTTGAGGCAACAAGCGTTACCATCGCTAAACCGAATAAACCAATTGCAGATGGATCTGCAGTAGTTATTTTAATTTGTTGTACGTCTTTCATTGATGTAAATCCTCCTAAAATTTTAAACAGACTAAACTATTCTACTATATAATTTTAGGGATTAATATAGGTTTTTTTCGCTTTTAAATAAGAAAGCACTTTCTTTTAAAAAGAAAGCGCTTTTTACCAAAATTTACTTTTTATGTCGTTTTGCATAGCCGCATCTTTTGCATAATTCTTCCACTGCACATCGTCTTGAGAAACCATCATAAATTGCTCTTGCACGCTCAGAATTTAATATATCTTCTAATGATGTCTCATAAATATTCCCTAACGGAATCTTCCCTTCGCTATCTAAACAACATGGTACTACTGTTCCATCAACTAATACACCGATCTGATCCCTTAATCCATAGCAGAATACATTTTCATCGATGATATCATTACCCATGTCTGGCCATTGGAACTTTTCTGCCATATTTAAATAAATTTTATCGCGCAGTTTAATATTATGTGTTTCCTGAAGTCTTTCACTTAAAGAAAAATCTAAGTTTAGTTTTTCCTCAAGTAAATTTAATATATCGATATTCAGTGAGTTACTTGCTCTTAACTCTTCACTATCCATATTCCAAAGCCTAATTGCACAAATCATATCACTTTTATCATTCGCTTCATTAATGAAGTTCGTAATATTTTCAACGTAATCGTGTAAATCCTTCGTTAAATCATTCGCCTCAAAACTATGAAGTGAAAAATTGATTTGTCTTAAACCTTTGGATCCAATTAATAAATCCTTTACTTTATTAATTAACGTACCATTCGTTGTTATGTTAACCTTCAAACCATTTTCATGACTAATATCCAAAAATCTACCGAGCTTTGTATTTAAAAATGGCTCACCCATCAAATGAAAATAAATATGATCCGTATAAGGTTTAACCGAATTTACAACATGAGTAAATGCTTTCTCGTCCAAAAACTTCAAGGGTCTTTCTAACGTTGGGCTCGGACAAAAATTACACTTCAAATTACATATATTTGTAATTTCTATATAAACT
>NZ_NTZO01000770.1 GCF_002559405.1 Bacillus sp. AFS001701
TTATTTTTATTGAAGAAATAGTAAACACATTTAATATAGAGAGATTCAATCAATTGAGGGACTTTTGTGAAAGAAGATATATTTCAACAATTTGTATATGTAATACGACTGATCAAATGACAATGAGTGCTCTTATGCCTGATGCTGTACTTAGTGAATCAGTTGCTGGAATCGAACTTCAGAAGTATATTAACAAATTCGTACACCGTAGAAATCAAATACAAGAACAAGTTTTAATTGATCCAATGACCGGTGTTTATAATTTTAGATATTTAAAAAATGAGGTAAAAAAACAATTAGAGGATTTAAAACGTAGCTACGAATCATTTTCGTTAGTGCACGTAAAAATTGAACAAAAACAAGACTATTTTT
>NZ_NTZO01000771.1 GCF_002559405.1 Bacillus sp. AFS001701
TAATTTTATAACGATAATAATATAATAAAAAACAACAATAATTTATTGTAAAACGATAAAATATGTGGTAAATTCAAATTGTAAATAATATAGTGAGGTGCTTTTATGAAACGAGGGTCAACTCTCTTTTTAAAAATAGTGGTAATTCTAATTGGGCTACCAGTTCTTGCATTGTGTTTATTTGTGGTTCCTAAGATTGCAGAATTTGCTGCTGAGCTGTATCCGAATATTGCTTTAATGAAATATTTTATTTTTATAGATCTTTATTTAGCAGCGATTCCTTTTTATTTTGCACTTTTTCAAGCTTTTAAACTTTTAAGCTATATCGATAAAAACATAGCTTTCTCGGAATTATCGGTTAATGCTTTAAAGAAAATAAAATTTAGTGCGATCGCAATCAGTGTATTGTATGTACTTGGGTTGCCACTTTTTTATTTAATTGCAGATATGGATGACGCTCCAGGAATTATCGTTATTGGCTTGGTTTTGATTTTTGCTTCAATGGTAATTGCAGTCTTTGCAGCCGTTCTCGAAAGGCTTTTGAAAGAAGCGATTGATATAAAATCAGAAAATGATTT
>NZ_NTZO01000772.1 GCF_002559405.1 Bacillus sp. AFS001701
ATTCATTAAAAATAACGGAGAAACATATGTCAATAAAAAAATTAATTGAACAAAACGAAAAAGTATTTAAAGGGGAAGTGGATTTAAAATATTTGTTCTTCCCTTCTCCAATAAAATCCGACTATTTGTTTGTTATGTTTTCGGCCTTTAATGGAAGTGAGGAATTAGGTGTTACATCGAAATATCAATATCTAAGACATACGCAGGATATAAATTGTAATAAGTTATACATATTAGATATTTATGACTCACTTCCATGTTATTACCTTGGAAAAAACAAAAAATTAGATTATGAAAAATCAGTTGTATTACTAATCAGTCAATTAGCTAAACAAATAAATGTTGAACATGGTAACATTATTACTTGTGGATCAAGTAAAGGTGGCACCGCGGCTCTTTACCTAGCAATGAAATATAGTTATGGACACACTATTGTTGGTGGAATGCAAACCCGAGTTGGTGATTATATTTATAAAAATAAATTTACAAGAGAAAATGTTTTAAAGCTAATAACTGGTAGTTCTGATGAAATAGCACGTGATTACTTAAATGACTTTTATCAAAGTATATTTACCAACCCTATGAATAATACACAATATAATATACATGGTGGTAGAGGTGATTTACATTATATTGAATACGTCAAACCTTTTATTAAGAAATTAATAGAAAAAAACATCCCATGTAATATTGAGGTAAAAGATTATAATAGTCATTCGGAATTAGGAAACCACTATCCTGACTTTTTAATAAATAATTTAAATAGAATTATTGTTAAACGAGAAGAGTTAGAATGCACATTAGAATATAGAAATAATGATCATCTTATTATTGATTGTAAAGTTCCAAGTCAACTTGAAAAAGATAACTTAATTTCTTACGCTTTTTACATCTACAAAAACGGCAATAAAGAACCAGTTAAAAAAGTTATGTATACACATTCTAATACCTATTGTTATCCAATTACTGAATTTGGAGTATATAAGGCTAAGGTTTTCATTAAATGGGGAAATAATAAGAAAAGTTTTTATTCAAATGAAATAATAATAAACAAAAGTTTAGAAGAAGCTTATTTAAAAGTATAATTTTTCTAAGAAAACCCACAAAATAATATTTTTTTGTGGGTTTTTTAAGATTTTAACACCTATATAGGAGGTATTATAACACTTGTCTTTAATAATTGAAGTAATAGAAAATATCTCAGATTACAAGCAAGATTTAGATAGTGAGTAGTTAAGTTGTTTTTTTATTCTAAGTAAGTTTCTATTAATATATAGTTTTATGG
>NZ_NTZO01000773.1 GCF_002559405.1 Bacillus sp. AFS001701
ATCCAGCCCCTCGTGCTGCAGCGCCTGCTGAAGCCGGAACGTTTCTCCGGGTGGGACCACATCGTCCGCATCACCATGCCACAACAACAAAGGACGATCGGCCAGACGCGGTAACGCCCGGGTAACCTCCCACTCTGCAAGCGCCGCCTCAACCTCCGTGAGTGCCTGAGGTGGAAAAAGCGTCTTCGCCAGTGAGGTAAAGTAGCCCGAGCCCAC
>NZ_NTZO01000774.1 GCF_002559405.1 Bacillus sp. AFS001701
ATACTTAATAACTTAAATTTATAAACTTTTTAAAAGTCATATTAATATCTGATAAATTCTGTAAAAACTATGATATTTCTATTTTAAACATATCATATTAGTTCTTAATTTCTCAAAAAAGGCAATTCACAAAAGATACCACCGTAAATTATATTTACTCCTAATCGACTTCCTAATTATTCTCAATCATGCAATTATGTTATAACTATTCTGATAAATTAACAATATAATATTTTAGATGATAATGATTAATAAATTAGATGATTTAAAAATAATATATATAATTTGACTTTTGCGAAGGTAAAAAGGACAAACTCACTTTTGGACCCATTATTGAACCCAGTGTAAATATTCCCCTCTCTCTATTGGACTAACTCTAACTTTTCTGGAAATCTTTAATCTTTTTTTTCTTTTAAATTCTTTCA
>NZ_NTZO01000775.1 GCF_002559405.1 Bacillus sp. AFS001701
ATCCTGAACAAGTATAAATAAAACCATGAAAAAAATCTTGGTATCCTCTTTCGAATAAAGGAAATAGTAGTCCGAAATCTTTGTTCTTTTCATTCCCAATGCCCACCAAGAATCCAAAAAAAGCAACTGGCGGCAAAAATAAAAAAGCAGCTGTACTAATTGTACGGATCCCTTTACTTGCTGAATAAAAACAAATCAGTGCAATTAAAAACACTACGACGATATTTGGAATATCTTGGGTATAATTTATATTTGCCCAAATAAGTGTAAATCGAAAAGTAACGAAAGCTGAAAGTAAAAAGTAAGCTACAAAAATAACTGAAAATAGGTAAGCTAATGGTTTATACAATACTTTAAACATTACAGACAAAATATCTTCATTATTTAGCTTTTTATATAAATAATAAACTAATGCTGTCCAAACTAGAAAAGGGAGGATACTAGCAATTACCGTAATCCAAGAATCTCGATGGGTTGATGTCAACACACTAGGTACAATAAATACATGCAACATAAACCCGGTAGACATGATAAGCAAGATATAGATATGAGTTGAATAAATAAACTTTTTATTCATAAAAAGTCTCCCTACAAATCCTTTATTCCTTTAAGTTAACCCGAAGTGAATTGCTTTATGTATATTTTTA
>NZ_NTZO01000776.1 GCF_002559405.1 Bacillus sp. AFS001701
TTATAATTCTCAAACCTTTCCGTGTAAATAAACCAGAGTTATCCATCAATAAACTAAAATAACTATTGACTAATCGTAAGAACAGTCTGACTAAACTGTTGATCATGTTGTACAACTAACGCATGCTTGCTAGTTGTATAAGTTATGTTATTTCTATCATTCTTGAAACCCAGTTAATGGTCTCCAAAGTTCAAAGTAATTACAGTATTTATATAAATAATTAATTCTTTTATGATTTTAATTGAATGAATATAAGTGCCACTTCACCTAGGTTCAACCATTGGAACCTTAAGTTCACTGACAGTACTAAATTAGGTGCTTTTTGGCTCTGTTAAAGTAAAATGTTGATATTTTGAATATGAAAAAGAACTGTCTAA
>NZ_NTZO01000777.1 GCF_002559405.1 Bacillus sp. AFS001701
GATTACCTTTTAAATATAAAACAAACGGAGGATCACATATTTCTCTTAACAAATCCGGATATACATCATCATAAATTGTAATAATTTTAATATTTTTTTTATAGCTTTCTTTTAAAATATCAAAAATGGACGTTGAATGAAGTTGATCATATAATTTTTCAGCGGCTTTTGAAGTCATTTGAAATGTAGTTTTAAATGTAGAAGGTGAATATCGATAGAGGTTTTCTAAATGTGGATCATAGAGAAGAATCTTCTTGATTGCTTGATAGTTTTCAAATAAAAAATGATGCAAATGAATAAGTCGAATTTTCTTTTTCATACATTCTCCTTTTTTATAAGAAAGTAGCCTCCTATCGGAGG
>NZ_NTZO01000778.1 GCF_002559405.1 Bacillus sp. AFS001701
CCCTTATAGTTAAAATAATTAATAATTATATAGATTATAATAAATTAGCTCTTACTTTTTTCTCTAAAATTGTTAATTCAATATAAATTCCAATAAAAAAACACACTGATCCCACACAAAGAATTATTGCGCATACATATACAGGTAGAATTAACAGAATGTACCCTAATACAACTAATAATAAATAAAACATTACAATTCACCCTTTTTCACATTGATCAAAATTAAATCAAAATCATCTTTAAAAAAATTATGTACTCATGTAAAGGTATTACTTCTTGCTTTCTTACTCAATATCACATTGATAACAAAACACTAACATTTTAAAATTAATACTATTTTTAGATTCACAGTTCAAAATAATGATTCATTTTTAGTTATCAATAAATAGGAATGAAACAAGACAATTTCAGTAAAATAAAAAACCTGCTCCGATAAGGAACAGGTTAATAGTTTGTTATTTCATATTAATTACTCATATTATTTAGTAACATTATTAGGATTATAAAAG
>NZ_NTZO01000047.1 GCF_002559405.1 Bacillus sp. AFS001701
GTAAAATCATAAAATATGAGTTAACAATTGTCATCATAAAAACTAGAATTGTAGACAGAATTAAACTATATCGAATTAATCGAATTTCTCCCATCCATTTTGTTAATCGATCAAATAATGCTATTTGAGCAATCGCACCAACAATCCCACCACCAGTAATCATAATTGCTATGTCTTTTGGTGTAAAACCAAATTTATGATTTGTGAACAATGAAAATAAGGATTCAAAAGCTGATAAACCAAATTGTGAGATCAATATAACCATAAACGAAATAAAATACATCGGAGCAAAAATACGTTTAAATCCTGGTTTTTGTCCTTTCTCCTCAATACTGTCTTGATTGCGTTCTGGCTCAGGAAGGACTGTAATAGATAAAACGCCAGCGAAAATCGCCAATCCTGCTGCAGAGAAAAATGGTATGCGAGGGCCATATTCTGCTAAAAATCCTCCAACACCTGGTCCAACAATAAAACCTGTTGAAATTGCAGCCGACATATAGCCGAGTGCTTTTGCTCTTGTTTCAACCGTTGTAATATCTGCTATAAATGCTGTTACTGCTGGCATGATGAAAGCTGCACTTATTCCGCCTAGCATACGTGAAATAAAAAGAACCTCAATCGTTTTACCCATTCCGAATAAAAACTCTGAGATACTAAAGATTAATAATCCCGTTATAATCATTTTTTTTCGTCCGAACTGATCTACCCACCGACCTGCAATTGGTGAAAAAAATAATTGTGAAATAGCAAATGCAGCTACCATATAGCCAACAATTGTACCAGATATATTTAACTCATTCATAATTGAAGGTGTGACTGGAATAACTAACCCAATTCCTAAAAAAATAATGAATAAATTCATTAATACTAAAGATAACATGATGTTTTGTTTTTTCATCTTAACTCAACTCCTTTTAAAGCTCTACAAAACATAATGTAAAGCCTCCTCCGAGGGGAGAGTCAATTCGTTTTTTTATTATTTTTGATTTGTTTTTATGAATTCGCTGTCAATTCTTTGAAAAATAAAAAGAGCCTCTTTTTAAAGAAGCTCATAGTTATTAGTATATTAGATTCATCTATCTAAAATCATTGATAGCCTTTAAAATGCTCATATATCTAATGGTAATCTTATTTAACCTGACGAGTTTTTTGAAAGATTCCGAGAATACTCGATGTGACAAAACCAAGGATTAGAGCGAAGGTAATATGTGGGTATAGCCCAACATTACCGTCTGATCCCATGCGATGCCAAATGTCGTTTGGGAGCGTTTTCCAAATATACCACAAGCATGATGTTACGATAACTGTAATAATTGGTATCGTGAGGCGTTTCCCAAGTGATGAAGCAATAAACATCATTAAAGCTAAACCAAGAATCGGTGTACTACCAAAAAACCATTGAAGTATATGAAAATCGATGTTCTCCATCCATATCCCTCCTCATTCTAATTGTATGAGGAGATTTAGCTAAAAAGTAACGTTAAATGTTAGAAATTCAGATGGCATTTCTTTAACAATACATAAATAAAGTCAAGGCCAAATGGCCTTGACTTTATTTTACGATTACTTTTCCTACCATACCTACATTAAAATGGTACTTACATGTAAGATCATATGTATTTGCTTGTTTTGGTAACACTGAAATGGTTTTTTCAGTTCTTGGTTGTACTTCTACATCGATATTGAGCATTTTCACAGTAAAAGTATGTGGTTTACTCCCTTTATTTTTCAATAATAAAGTTGTTTTTGTACCATTTGGAATCGTGATGTTTTTTGGGTTAAAGTAATCATCATTTAACTCTACTACGATTGTTTGTGCTCGATTATTTGCATCTGAAACCTCAGATGCAGCAAAAGCTCTGAAATTACCTGGTGTTGCCAACATCAAAATCGTTGCCATAAAAACAATTAATCCTGATAACCAATTTTTTATTAACATTTGCATTCCCTCCTTTCCTATGCTTTATTCTTTTCCATTTGATGGAATTTTATCACGATATTTTTTTGATCGATATAAAAAAAACTGTCCTCCTAAAGAAAACAGCTTTTCATTTATTTCATTTTATTGATTTGCTTCCCACTTTGCGATTTCTTCTCGAACGATTGGTGCAACTTCCTTACCTAATAATTCGATTGCTTTCATTACGTCTAGATGTGGCATCGAACCAACTGGTACATGAAGCATAAATCTTGTAATACCTACATTTTTTCGAAGGTGGATGATTTTTTGGGCAACAGTCTCAGAATCTCCAACATAAAGTGCACCTTCAAAGCTTCGTGCCGCATCGAATGCAGAACGGTCATAAATTCCCCAACCGCGTTCTTTTCCAAGCTTATTCATGACTTGCTGTGTTGATGGGAAAAATTTATCTGCTGCAGTCATTGTATCCTCTGCGATGAACCCATGTGAATGGGATGCAATCTTTAGTTTGTTTACATCATGACCGGCATGTGCTGCAGCTTTTTTATAAAGCTCAACAAGTGGTGCGAACTGAATTGGCCGTCCACCTATAATTGCAAGTACTAGTGGAAGTCCTAAGAGTCCAGCTCGAACGACTGACTCACTGTTTCCACCACTTCCAATCCAAATTGGCAAAGGGTCCTGAACTGGACGTGGATAGATGCCTATATTGTAAATCGCTGGTCGATGTTTTCCACTCCATGTTACGAATTCAGATTTTTGCAAAGTTAATAGTAAATCCAGTTTTTCTTCAAAAAGTTCATCATAGTCGTTTAAATTATAGCTGAATAAAGGAAATGATTCGATGAATGAACCACGGCCCGCCATGATTTCCGCTCGGCCATACGAAATACCATCAAGCGTAGCAAAATCTTGAAATACTCGCACTGGATCTGCTGATGAAAGTACAGTTACGGCACTGGTTAGACGAATACAATTTGTTTGTGCAGCAGCAGCTGCTAGTACGACAGCTGGGGATGATGCTGCAAAATCATTACGATGATGTTCCCCTACTCCGAATACATCTAATCCAACTTGATCTGCCAGGATAATCTCCTCAACAACTTCACGTAATCGTTCTGCATGGCTTATTACATCAGCTGTCTTAGCATCAGGCGTTGTTTCTACAAAAGTACTAATTCCTATTTCCATTAAACTAATCCTCGAAATTTCTATATTTTAAAGAAAATTTTGTGTAGATTTATAAGATCTTCGCTGTTATATTTATTAAGCAACTTAAATATACCTCAAATTCGAGATAATTTCTAACAAAGGAGAATAAAAGCAGTTAAAGATATAGTATTATCATCATTTCTATTTCCAGAAAAAATACATTTTCGGAATATTTAGAGTATAATAGAGTATTAGAATTACAACTATCTACCCCTTCAAAAATTCTGAGCAAAAGAAATATTATCCAAATTAGTGAGAAAGGAAGTTTAAGTATGAATCAAACTAAACCTACTGAAATATCTGTTGATGGTTTCTTTAAACGCCAGTTAAATCGTTTTTCTACACCATTTGGAAATAATTCAGAAGAACTCCCTGTTGAATCAGGTCGATATCGTCTCATTTGGTCAGCTGCTTGTCCATGGGCACATCGCTCTGTTATTGTAAGAAAAGTTTTAGGCTTAGAAAATGCGATTAGCTTAGGAACAGTCAGTCCAATGCGTCCAAGATTGCCTCACGTCGATTGGGAATTTTCTTTAGATTCAGGAGGAGTTGATCCAATATTAGGAATCCGATATATGAGTGAAATCTATCATAAATCTGATCAAAACTATTCCGGACGTCCGACAGTGCCTGCAATTATCGATATTAGTTCTGGTAAGGTAGTTAATAATGATTATTTTAGACTAACAAATTATTTCGAAACTGTTTGGAAGCCTTATCACAAAAAGAATGCACCAGATTTATACCCAAAATCCATCCGCCAAGAGATTGATGCCCTAAATGATATCATTTTCACTGATGTAAACAATGGCGTTTATAAATGTGGTTTTGCACACTCTCAGAATGCTTATGAAGATGCTTATGAAACGTTATTTAATAGATTAGATGAGTTAGAACAGCGCTTATCTAAACAACGTTTTTTATTTGGAGATAAAATTACTGATACTGATGTTAGGTTATATACAACACTTGTTCGGTTTGATGTTGCTTACTTTACAGCTTTTAATACGAATCGAAATTTAATACGCGAGTTTAAAAACTTATGGGGCTATGTACGAGATTTATATCAAACACCAGGGTTTGGGGATACAACTAATTTTGATGCGATTAAGCGACATTACCATTTATCGATTACTATTTCACCAGATAAAGAAGAACCAAAAATCTTACCAAAAGGTCCAGAACTTACGATTTGGAATTCAAAACACAATCGTGAAGATTTAAGTGGACAAAAAGAAAAGTTCCTCATCCACTAAAGTCATAAGGAGATGCAATTTAAATGGTAAAAATCGAAATTTGTAATGCTGAAAAAAAGATGTATCAGTCAATTCGAGAACAAAGAATTAACGCTTATTATGAATACGCCAACTTGTTACCAGATAAACATTGGAATGCTTTAAAGAAGTCTCTCTCATCGAATGTTGATGAACAGGAAGGTGTGGAAATAATTGTTGCCACGGTTTTAGGAAAAATTGTCGGTAGCGTCGCTTTATTCCCAGCCAAAATAAATGCCTATGGAGATTATATCGACGAACTTGATTATCCAGAGATCCGAATGCTTGCTGTAGATTCAGTCTGCCGCGGTCAAGGAGTTGCTTCTGCGCTAATTTCAGAATGTATTAATCGCACGCAGGAAAAAGGATTCGATGCAATCGGATTACATACCGGTGAATTTATGAAAAATGCCATCAGTTTATATGAAAGAATTGGATTTAAACGTTTACCAAAGTTTGACTTTGAACCAGCAAATGATGGGATTATCGTCAGAGCTTATCAGATGAAAATTTAAATCTTATTTACTACTCCTTATTAAATTTAATCTTCTTCTGTAAAAGGGCTGACCGAAGTTTTCTAACTTCAAACAGCCCTTTTAAACTTTTCTATTTACTTAAATAATTATTTGATATAAAAAGGTTATCGTGATAAGAATTTCAACTATATAATTTGTGTTATTTAATTAGAGATATCATCAACACTTTAGAATACTATCTTATTATGATTCTTTTAATATAAATTTGGAGTGTATTAATTGTCAAAAATAGATGAATCAAACATTCTAATTGAGCCTTGGAACGAAGCAGATCTTAATTTACTTCTGTCATCGAATACGAATAATATGATGAAATATCTTGGTGGTCTAGAAAGTTTAAATCAAATTATGAGTCGCCACAAACATTATCTTGAAATGAGTCAAATAGGTACAGGACAAATGTTTGTAATTATTTTGCTTCCATATAGAACAAAAATAGGAACTGTTGGTTACTGGGATCGCATATGGGATGGTAAACTTGTTTATGAAATTGGTTGGAGCATTTTACCTCAATTTCAACGAAAAGGTATAGCAACAATTGCAGTAAAAAAAGCTATTAAGAAGGCCCAAAAAGAATCAAAACATAAATACATTCACGCTTTTCCTTCCACTAATAACATTCCATCTAATAAAATATGTGAAAAATTAAATTTCAATTTTATTAAAAAATGTAACTTTGAGTATCCAATAGGTAAATTTATGGTATGTAATAATTGGCGACTAAAGACAAAGAAGAAAAAATGAAGTTAAGCCTAAAATGGCTTAACTTTCTTTTTTTAAACCTAATTCCCAATCCGACATTTTAAGTCTGTCTAAAATACTAGTATTCTTACAAATTTTTAAATACAATAAGTAGATGAATTGTTTATGCAAAAAAAGCCGAATCCAATATATATTGGCTCAGCTTTTTGTATATTTTATTCAAAATAAAATAATGAATCGTGAGAAGTATTTGTCTGATAGTAATTTACTAAATCTTCTACAGAGATTCCTCTAATTTCTGCAATATCATTAAAACTCATATCATAGTGATATGACAGTTCATGTAAAGATAATGCTGGATTATTCGCTAATAATTCATAATCAGGTAAATTTTCAAATTGTTGTGACATACTCTTCACTTCCTTTTACAGTTTCTTACTATCCTTTCCTAAAATTTACAAATTTAGTCAAAATACGTAAAAAGAATTGAATTATACATAAAAATGATTAGTTACGGTGTTAACCTGCATTTTTATTTTCTTTCTTAATTATTAAAAAAATCTCACAGAAGACAATGTTAGAAAAGCTTCTATTAACCTCAATAATTTCTCTTTTTCTTCATTATTTAGCATTGAATTAGCTTTACGTATGAGGTTCATACCTTCTATCCAATCATTTTCATCAATTGGTACATATCCAGCTAATTGATACAATTGAATAACAGGAACACCGAGTGGTTCTGCCAACTTTCGAATAATTTCTATTGACGGAATACCTCTTTTGCCATTTTCAATTTGTGAAATATAGGAATGAGATACATTTGCTTTTGTTGCAAGGCATTTGATTGAAAGATTATTTTTTATTCGTGACTGTCTAATAAATTCAGCAAATATTTTTGAACGATCCTCAACGTTTTTCTCTTTATAGATCACATCAAATTTTAGATTACTATTCATTTCGATCTGGGTAAGATTGAATACTTCTTCTGAGATATTTCGTAAAGGAGTTTTTAATTTTTCGGGTGCATTAATAATATAAGCACACCAAATTAAATCTTCAGCATTTCCACCAGTCACTTTTGCAAGCGCTCTAGTTAATTTTTCTTCAAGTGGAGTCAATTTCGCATTTTGTAATTTGCTTAAATAGCTCTTGTCTTTTGAAAAACCCAACTTATTTAATTCATTGGCTATTTCAGTCAAACTTAAATTTGAATTTTTAATATATTGCTTTAATAATTTGTAGTATATGCTCACACCTTTTTCTTATTTTGCCCTATTTTTATTTTTATGTGTACAACATGGACTTTGACACTGTTGTAAATTGGGTTATTTTGGAATTTTCTAATATTTATGAGGAAATACTTAGAATCTAACCGTTCATAAGGTAAAAAGAACTAAACCCACTCTTTTAGTTGAGTGGGTTTCTAAAAATTTATAAATTATTTATATTTTATAAGCTTCTTGCCCATTTACCCTAAATGATTTCGGATACTCTATTTTGGAGAATTTCAATTAGCTCTTCGTCCATAAATTGATAATCATCAGCTATATCTAGATTGACAATCTTTTTTTCATTGAGTAAATCACCGAATTTATCGCGAATTCTTCTTAAATGTTTTTTCTCCATTACAAAAATAATATCTGCCCAGCCAATATGTCCCTCTGTCACTTTAATTCTGGCACCAGTTTTGAGTCCCTGCTGATCTAGCTTGGTAGCCATTATATAAGTGAAATATTTTTTCTGCTGTGGGACTTCTCCATTGATTTTTGCTACAAATAAATAATAACTTAATTGCCCTTCACACCTTACTATTAATTGTTTTTCACTAAATAAATATGAGCCAAATGATGTTCGCTATGCCAAGCGTATAAAGCTAAGATGAAATCTATACTAATATTAATTTTAAGCTCAGGGTGATAACAAGTGCGATTAAATTCTTCCTCTGTTAGTGATTCGAGTAAAACTACATAACGTTCATGAATACCTTCGATTATTTTTAAAGAACTATGAAAATTAAAATTCGAATCACTTAATGAAATCCATGCATTTTCATCATAGGCTTTGATTGTAGGATTTTCTTCAGTTAAAGCTAGTTTCACTCTCATAAAGCTATTCATATGGCTATCAGCAACATGATGAATAACTTGTTTTGGTGTCCAACCACCATCACGATAAGGTGTGTTTAATTGTTCTTCTTTAAGTGAATTGATTACTTCTTTAAATTTAATAGGAGCATCTTTTAGTACTTTAATAAATTCTTTACGTTGTTCAGGAGTGTAGCTTGGTGGTAAGGTAAATCTGCCAATCGGATATTTTAAAATTTCCATTTCAAATCCCCCATTTATAGCTATTTATAAAAAAACAACAAAGCCTTTCTAAGACTTTGTTGTTAAATTACGAATTAAAGTGTATTGAATGTTTCAGTTAATACTGGAACGATTTGTTTTTTACGAGATACAACACCTTTTAATAAAGCAGTGTTGTTTTCTAACATTACATTGTATGCTTTTTCAACTGCATTAGTAGCAGTACCTTTTGCAACTGCGATTGAGTCATTTGTTAAAATATCAGTGACAACGAATAAGAATAAGTCTAACCCTTTATTTGAAACGATGCCTTCAAGTACATTTTCTAATTCTGCTTGACGAGAAAGTACGTCATTTGTATCAACTGCGTTTACTTGTGCGATTTCTACTTTATAGTTACCCATTTGGAATTCTTTTGCATCTAGTGAAACTAAAGACTCAATTGATTTATCAGCTAGGTTTGCACCTGCTTTTAACATTTCTAAACCATATTCCTCTGCATTTACACCTGCGATTTCTGCAAGTTCTTTTGCAGCAGCAACATCTTGATCAGTACAAGTTGGAGATTTGAATAATAATGTATCTGAAATAATTGCTGAAAGCATTAGTCCAGCAACTTCTTTCTTAATTTCGATATTATTTTCTTTATACAATTTGTTTAAAATTGTAGCAGTACATCCAACTGGCTCACAACGGTAGTATAAAGGATCGCTAGTTTCAAAATTAGCAATACGGTGATGATCAATAACCTCAAGTACATGAACTTGTTCGATATCATCAGCACTTTGTTGACGCTCGTTATGGTCAACTAAAATGACATTATTTGTTTCAGCTGCAACTTTTTCTACTAAACGTGGTGCTTCAGATTTAAATGTATCAAGTGCAAATTGTGTTTCTGCACTAACTTCACCTAAACGAATTGCTTCAGCATTTTCACCTAAAGCCTTTTTTAATTCTGCATATGCAATTGCAGAGCAAATTGTATCTGTATCTGGGTTCTTGTGACCAAAAACTAGTACTTTTTCCATCAAAAATTCTCCTAACTATATCTTGTTTTTCATGTTTTTTATGTATTTTAATGCCAGGAATTGGCTTTAATATAAAACGCTTCAATAATAATACCATATCAAAATAAAAAAAAATAGCCAAAATGGCTATTCTTTACAGTTTGAGGACAAAGTCAAAAAAACATGCCAATGAGACTAAATGAAAACGCTTAATTTTCAGGTCGTTAAGCCTATTCATCCTATTGCAAACAAGCAACAACTCTTTTCAAACTACAGTCTAATTAATCTTCAGCATTTTTATATGACATTGTATCCGTAATTGGTTCACTCTTTGGTAACCAATCGATTGGAATATCATCTGCTTTATTTAGATCTTCAAGTAATAATTCGTCAAAATTATTTTGATTCGAATCAATTGATTTGTTCTTTTTTGATTTGCTCATCTTTTATACCTCACTTAGTACTTAATGATTTGGCTTTAGTTTGTGTAAAAGACAGCTTGGTTAATACTTATTTTATGTTTTTTATGATAATTTCAGGTATGGATATATTTTTACGTGGTTTTATATTTTCAATTATGATTTCAGCTATATCATCTGGATTCATCATTTTTGAAGTTTTATCTTCATCAAAAATACCTGTCCAAAAGTCTGTATTCATTCCACCCATATATGCTGCAAATACCGAAATTGGTGTTCCTGTTAGTTCAACTACCAAACTTTCAGTAAATCCTTTAACACCGAACTTACTTGCGCAATAAACTGATTCTGTTGCTTTTCCAATTAGACCTGCAGTAGAAACAATATTGACGATTGTTCCACTATCTTGTTTTTTCATTTGTTTTAAAACTTCTTGTGAACAGAAAATAGTTCCCTTTAGGTTAATATCGATCATATTATGTACTGCTTCAACATTTAATTCTTCTGCAAGATCAAAAATTCCAACACCTGCATTATTAAATAATAAATCAACTCTTCCATATGTTAGAATAATTGTATCAAAAACTCTTTTTACATCTTCATGTTCTGAAACATCTACAGTATGTATTGAATAATTGTTAGGTAACTGTTTACCAATTTCTCTAAGTTTATTTTCAGTTCTTCCTAATAAACAAATGTGAGCTCCATTTTCAGAATACTTTTTAGCTAATGACGCTCCTAATCCACTTCCTGCGCCTGTGATTATAACAACTTGATTTCCCAATCTAAGACCAACTTTCTTTATAAAATATTTATCCGAATAATTTCATTATAGCTATTAAACCAAAACATGATACAATTGTAAAAGTGTTTGTTTAGGAGGTCAATCAATTGAATACTACTAAAACGGATAAAATATCACGCTTTTTTAAACTATTACTTCCGATTTTAATCACTCAAGTGACATTATTTTCGATGTCATTTTTTGATACAATCATGTCTGGTAATAGTAGTCCAGGGGATTTAGCAGGGGTTGCGATCGGTGTTAGTATTTGGACGCCAATCAGTACAGGGTTAACTGGCATTTTAGTTGCCATTACAACAATGGTTGCCAATTTAAATGGTGCAAAACAGGATGAAAAAATAACGCCTCTTGTTACTCAGGCCATTTATTTGGCTGGGATTATTGCAATAGTCATTATTATTATTGGTATATTTTCAATTCATCCAATCTTAAATCATATGAATCTTGATCCGAAAGTTCATCGTGTAGCTCTTCATTTCTTATTCGCATTATCATTTGGAATTTTACCTTTATTTCTGTATACAGTCATTCGTCAGTTTATTGATGGTTTAGGTAAAACAAGAACTACTATGGTCATTACAGTAATTTCAGTACCAGTTAACGTAATTTTGAACTATTTCCTTATATTCGGTAAAGCTGGTCTTCCACGTTTAGGTGGCGTAGGTTCTGGTGTAGCGTCTGCAATAACGTATTGGATTATTTTTGGAATTGCTTTATATATTATTAAAACTAAAAAGCCATTTAGCAGCTTTAATCTATTTAAAAAACTTCCTCCAATTTCATTTGCAACTTGGAAAAGTATTTTAAAATTAGGAGTTCCAATTGGACTAAGTATCTTTTTTGAAGTAAGTGTGTTCTCGGTCGTAACATTATTATTAAGTGAGTTTGATACCGAAACGATTGCTGCACATACAGTGGCAATGAATTTTGCGAGTCTTCTCTATATGGTTCCATTAAGTATTTCGATGGCTTTAACAATAGCTGTAGGCTATGAAGTTGGGGCGAAAGAGTTTCAAAATGCAAAAGAATATAGCAAAATTGGTTTAGTAATGGCAGTTTCAATTGCTTCATTTTTTGGGATCATCATCTATTTATTCCGATATGATGTAGCCGGATGGTATACAAATGATCCATCCGTACAAATTTTAGCAGGCGGATTCTTAATTTTTGCAGTCATGTTCCAACTATTTGATGCAATTGCTGCGCCAATCCAAGGTGCATTAAGAGGTTATAAAGATGTAAATGCCACGTTAATTATGATGATTTTAGCTTATTGGGTAATCGCATTACCAGTTGGGTACGCACTTTCTAATACGAATCTCGGTGCAAAAGGATATTGGGTAGGTTTAATCGTCGGTTTAGGTGTGTCAGCACTAACATTATCTTTCCGATTAGCTCAACTACAAATAAAAAAACTAAAGTTATCTGAAGCATAACGAATAGGATGGGAAGCACAGTTGCTCACCCATCCTTTTTTTGTAGCTTAATCATCTTGTATTGTTATATTTGGATGATCATCATCAAATTGGTCAAGTAATTCGCTAGGGATATGTTTTGGGATTACATCGGGTGGAAGTTCACCATCCATACCTAAATAGTAATGTCGAATAGGCTTTAGCTCGTCACATAATTCATAAACTAAAGGAATACTTGTTGGAATATTAAGCGAAGCAATTCCGTCAGCTGAAACTTGATCTAAATATTGGACGATCCCCCTCAACGTATTTCCATGTGCAGATATAATAACCTTTTTACCTGCTTTCAAAGCTGGTGCAATTTCTTCATCCCAATATTTTAATACTCTTTTTTCTGTATCCTCTAGATTTTCAGTAAGTGGAAATTCATCTTTTAACAAGTTTTTATAACGAGGTTCATTTATTTCATATCTTGGATCATCCGGTGTTAGAGCAGGTGGTCTAACATTCATAGATCTTCGCCAAGTATTAACCTGTTCTTCACCATATTTTTGAGCTGTTTCGGATTTATTCAGCCCCTGAAGTGAACCGTAATGGCGTTCATTTAATCTCCAAGTTTTATAAACAGGAATCCACATCATATCAATCTCATTTAATATAATCCATAATGTACGAATTGCTCTTTTAAGTACTGATGTATAGGCAACATCAAATGTAAATCCGTATTTCCTTAAAATGATACCAGCTTCTCTTGCCTCAGAAAGTCCGCTCTTCGTTAAATCAACATCTGTCCAGCCTGTGAACCGATTTTCAACATTCCATAAACTTTGCCCGTGTCTGATTAATACAAGTTTAATCATATTGCTCTCCTTTAAAAATCAATTAAATATGATATAGTTTGCTGAAATGTTCATAATTTGATTCACAATTGATTGGAAGTGCAAAATCTTATGTAATGATAATTCTCGACTATTTACTGTCAATTCTTCACTTTTGGCTTGTATTTCTAATTTACATACACTATTTATTTATTCGATTAATTTTAAGTGAACTTAGTTCGATTGGGATATAAATCTTATTTTTAAGTACAATATTCCCCATTGAGTCAAATAGATTTTCAATGAGTAATACGAATAAATTATTCGTTGAACGTAATTCATGGTTTGAAGAAGGAAGGACTGATTCTGTATATTTTATTTCGATTGTTGATGAATGTATTAACTTATAAATATCTTCTTCAAGTATTTTTAATACACCCTGCTGGTCGCCTAGGTTCATTTGGTATAGGGAAGCTGTTTCACTTGGGAACATTGTATAAGCATGGGCAACAATTTTATTTTTAGTTTTGTACCATCTATTAAACCTGATTAACACCGCTGAATCTTGATTAAAAATCTTTTTTACATATTCATAATCATCTGAAAAACTAACTTCTAAATAAGCATCAACATCATCGATTGCTTCTGTACAGCATTGATAAACTGTATTATCTATTTTTTCTAATCCAACACTTCTTACATTCACATTTTGTTTGATGAAGTTACCTTGTCCATGGATTGTTTCAATATAACCGTCCTCTTTTAGTAAACCCAATCCTTGTCTTAGGGTCATTCTGCTAACATTCATCATCTTAGAAAGTTCTGGTTCAGAAGGAAGCTTACTACCAATCGGATAGACTCCCTCATTAATTAATTTAAATAATTTTTCATAAACCCCTACGTATAGAGGTAATTTTTTTTTATTTTCAACGGACATAACAACACTCCTTATCCTTATTATATCTAGTTATGAATTATTCGCAAACTTGTCTGTTAAAGTGGAAACGACAAAACCCGATCATTTTTCTTTTAAATAAATTTTCTAGTATTTATAAGTATAAATAACTAAGTACGTTTAAGTTGCTATTGATTTATCTATTTTGTTGAAATATAATTTAGTTGAAGTAAAATAGACAACTACTTATACAACTATACTTCGTCATATTAATTTATCATTATTTTGACTATTTTGTTTTGTTTTATTTTGTAAACGGAAACATATTAGGAAAGAATGATAATATTAAGATTAATTATCATGCGAAATGAGTAAGAATATAAGTTGTATGGATTAGTTAAATAAATTATTAGAATAGAAATGGAGAGAAAATAATATGACAACGCCACATAATACGGCCAAATCAGGGGAAATTGCAAAAACAGTTTTAATGCCAGGGGATCCATTACGTGCAAAATATATTGCAGAAACATATCTAGAAAACTTCGTGCAATTTAATACAGTACGTAATATGTTTGGCTATACTGGAACTTATAAAGGACAACAAATATCAGTAATGGGATCTGGTATGGGCATGCCTAGTATAGGAATTTATTCATACGAATTATATAAATTTTATGATGTAAAAAATATTATCCGTGTTGGAAGTGCAGGAGCTTATACAGATAAACTAAACATTCACGATATTGTGCTGGTAGATAGTGCTTGGAGTCAATCTACATTTGCAAAGACTCAGGCTGGTGTAGAAAGTGACATTCAGTATCCATGTGAAACACTAACAAATAAAATTGAAGATACAGCAAAAAAGATCAATACTCCTATCGTAAAAGGAAGAATACATTCTAGTGATGTCTTTTATTATGAAAGTTCAGTACCAAATTTTGTTAATTTTTATAATGAGCATAATTGTATATGTACAGAAATGGAAAGCTATGCACTATTCCATAATGCGAAAGTCTTAGGAAAGAATGCAGCTTGTTTACTTACTATTTCAGATTCTTTAGTTACTCATGAAGAGATTAGTGCTGAAGCAAGACAAACTTCATTCGATAAAATGATGAAACTTGCATTGGAATCTTGTTTGTAAAATAAATAGATTTTCTGTAAAAGTCTAAAAGTAAGTTTTAAATATACAAAAAAAGTCGATTTCCGTTTTTACGAAAATCGACTTTTTTATTCAAATGTTTCTATAGCATGCGAGAATTGAATAATATTAAGATCTAAATGTTTGACCCTTTTTCACTATACGCTAGTACTTATACTTCCTTATTTAATTGCTTTACTCACTTTTAATTTTTTTCCTTTAACCGTCGCATTCTCCATGGATTGTAAAACTAGTGATCCTTTTCCATTTAGAATATCAACATATGACATCTGATCATGAATGGTTATTATGCCGATATCATCTACTGTTACTCCAGGAATTTTAGCGATTGTTCCAACAAAATCAACAGCACGTATTTTTTTCTTTTTTCCGCCGCTGAAGTGAAGTTTCATAATATCTTGATTAATTCGGGCTGTTTTATTATTTCTTACTACTCGCCTGCTGTTAAGTTTTTCTTCGAAGATTGCTTTTTGACGAACAACCTCTTGATGACTTGGCGCCTCAATTGTAGGTATCTCAAAGCCGATGTAATTTTCAATTGCTTTAACGAACTTTCCTTCAAACGGTGTCGCAAACGTAATTGCTTTTCCTTTGTTTCCGGCGCGTCCCGTTCTTCCAGTACGATGCACATAGCTCTCTTTTTCCATAGGTACGTCATAATTGATGACTAACGTTACATTATCAATATCAATACCTCTGGCTGCTACATCGGTTGCTACTAGATAGCGGAAGTTCCCTATTTTAAATCCTTCCATTACAGCAAATCGGTCTTCTTGTTCCAGTCCTCCATGAAGTCTTTCACATGAATAATTAGCTTTTTCCAGTTCACTATACACAGTATCAACATTTTCTTTCGTTCGGCAAAAAATTAGGCAGCTATCTGGGTTTTCTACAACCGTTACGTCTTTAAGGAGTGAAATCTTTTCTTCCTCTTTCACTTCTATTAAAAAATGTTCAATTGTATCGGCTGTTAAACCGGTTGATTCGATCTCAATATGAATCGGATCTTTCATATATTCGTGGCAGAGATTTTCAACATCTTTAGGTAACGTTGCAGAAAAAACCATCGTTACCCGATTTAATGGCAACTGGTTAATAATAGCTTCTACCTCTTCGATAAATCCTCTATTAAGCATCTCATCAGCTTCATCTATGATAAGATATTTTATTTGATCTATATCTAAGGTCTCTCGTTCAAGATGGTCTAGAACCCTTCCAGGTGTACCAACTACTACATGTGTTTTTTGTTCTAATTCTACCTTTTGTTTAGTAAATGGTTCTTTACCATATACGGCCACCGCTTTTATGCGTTTAAATCTTCCAATATTCGTAACATCTTCACGGACTTGGGCTGCAAGCTCTCTAGTTGGAGTAAGAATTAAAGCCTGTGGTTTTTTTTCTTCCCATTCGATCATTTCGCAAACAGGAATACTATAAGCGGCCGTTTTGCCGCTTCCTGTTTGAGATTTTACAACTAAATCTTGCTTTTCCATTGCCAATGGTATAACTTCACTCTGAACTTCAGTTGGAGTTTCGTATTTTAATACAGCAATTGCTCTTTTAATTTCATTACTTAAATCATAGTCCGCATAACTTCTTTTAGTCATTTCTTAACCTCGTTTTTGTTTTTTTCGATCTATGTATAGAATTCTCCCTTAGAAACATCATATTCATTAATTGAATATGATTCATTATACTTGAAAAATGCAAGATTAAAATGTTTTTATTTTAATTTTAATAAGTAATAGATTATATTGGTAGGATTCTAAGGATTGAACATACAAAAATAAAAAAAGAGTCACTAAAGTAACTCTTTTCGTTAAACTAATTATATGTAAGTTTCTTGGGGTTAACCCACACTATCGGATTTTTACCTTATACAGAAAACATCATTCAACTATTGAGCTGACTGTGTTGAAACCTGCCAAGTAACACCAAATTTATCGGTTACTTGTCCGTATAAAGGACTCCAAAAAGTTTCATGCAATGAAATAATCACTTTTCCACCATCTTGTAATTTACCGAATACTTCTTTCGTTGTTTCAACGTCACTAATTAAAATAGCTAAAGTGGTTTGGTCACCAATTTGATAAGGTAGACCTGTAAATGTGTCAGAAATCATTAAATCTGTTGAACCAACTTTAAGATGTGCATGTAAGATAAGATTTTTTTCTTCATCAGATCGATTTGTATTTTCTTCCTCTGGCATGTCGCCAAATTTCTGAAGGACAAGAGTCTTTGTATTAAATGCATGTTCATAAAATGAAACAGCTTCCTGTCCATTCCCATTCAATATTAAATAAGGGTTGATACCTAAAATCATTAAAAACACCTCGTTTTAAAATTTTGATCTAATCACTTCTAATTTATCTTTTACCGGTTGGTCACGACTAAGCTCCCATTTAAAATTTCTTCTTCAAATCATTTATTCCTTCAAATTTAAAAGAAGGTTTTTTTAAGAATTGACCAATCGGTTTTAATAGTGTGTATCTTATTTTATTTTTCCTAAGTTTGTTCGATTATAAATCT
>NZ_NTZO01000779.1 GCF_002559405.1 Bacillus sp. AFS001701
GTCGAGGGGGAGGAGGTCCCAGTAGAACTCGTCGACGCCGTTGTCGGCGGCCAGGATCACATCGCGCATCGAGTATTCGATCACGTAGGTGTTCAGGCCCCGCACGTAGTCGTCCGTGCCGGTGAGGATGTAGAGCACCCCGTCGTCGGTCTCGGTCTCGAACGGCACATCGGCGCCGGTCTCGTCGGTGACGGACACCACCGTGGTGTCGGTCCAGGCGCCTTCGTAGCTGGTG
>NZ_NTZO01000780.1 GCF_002559405.1 Bacillus sp. AFS001701
GTATAATTGAATGTACCATTAAAATAGAATGAGAATTTTTAGAGGTGGAATATGAGCAAACTAGAATTTTTTGAAATAGAGACTAGTCGATTAAAACTTAGAAGGTTTAAAGATGAGGATGTTAGCAACTTTTATAAATATCGTTCAAATCCAGATGTGGCGATTTATCAAGGCTGGGAAAATTATACATATGAACAAGCGATAAATTTTATCGAAAAGCAAAAGTCAGCTGAAATGAACATTCCCGATTCTTGGGTTCAAGTAGCGATTGAAAATAAAATGGATGGTCAACTAATAGGGGATATAGGAGTACACACTTTATCAAATCCTAAAAATCAAGTTGAAGTCGGCTTTACATTAGAGCCAACGTATCAGAATAAGGGATATGCCTTTGAAGCATTACAAGGAATACTTGATTATTTATTCAATGAATTAAACAAAGAAAAAATAAACGCAATCGCTGATGAGCAAAATTCACCCTCAATTAAATTATTAAGGAAGTTAGGATTTCAACAGATAAAAATAATAGAAAATTCATATTTTAAAGGCCAATATGTAACCGAAATTATGTTTGGACTTTCGAAAAATGATTGGAATAAATAGTAGGAGATGGGAATGAAATGAAC
>NZ_NTZO01000781.1 GCF_002559405.1 Bacillus sp. AFS001701
GATTTCAATGATTTAGAACACTATGCACTTGAAATTTTAAAGGAAAAAGACGAAGATGATTTATTAGTACCTTCATCAGTTGCAAGAGTTTATCAAGAAAAGTTTAACGAAGTGTTGGTAGATGAATACCAAGATACCAACTATGTACAAGAATCGATTTTAAGATTAATCACAAAAGGTACGGGAGCTTCTGGTAATCTTTTTATGGTTGGAGATGTTAAGCAATCAATCTATCGCTTTCGATTAGCAGAACCACAACTATTTATAAAT
>NZ_NTZO01000782.1 GCF_002559405.1 Bacillus sp. AFS001701
TAAATAAATAAATAAATAAACTAAGTAAAGGTATGCGAAAAATCGCATACCTTTATTTGTTTAGAGAAAACGAATTACATTTTTTTCTTTACACGTGCATCTGCTTGAGCTGAACGTTCTTGTGCTTCTATATCATCATGATCTGCTAATTCCGCTGAATACTCGACATCAAGTCCATCAGGCTTTACATTCTTATTGAAATTAGAATTGTAAGTACTTTTCTTTTTCAAATTAAAACCCTCCATTATAACGAATTAATTTAAATTACATATCGTGGTGACTATGTTTTTTCTGTCTTGTATGATTTTGGTTCTTCACTTTATGAGAACCGCTTAATGGTTTCGGTTGTCCACTTTCATGGTCAATTGGGCTATTTCTTTTTGACGATTTGTTTGTCATTCTTGTCACCTTCCTTTACAAATAGCTTTAGTTGTAAGCGAAAAAATATGCCAAAAAGAAATATTTACTAATTTTAAAATGAAAGCGTTTTAATCATTTTTTTCTAATAATTTTCGATAACCATTTTCCATATATATAAATAAATTAATGAAAGGGAGGTATTTCTTATGATCTAATTC
>NZ_NTZO01000783.1 GCF_002559405.1 Bacillus sp. AFS001701
GTTTTTCAGCTCGCGGAATTTGGCATTGATACCTGCGACGATGTCGCGGATGAGCGTTGCGGAAACAGGCTTATCCATCGCCCACGCGTGCGCTTCCGCCATGGTATCGGCCAGCACCTGCGCCGTGCGGGTGTAGTTTTCAAACACGAATAACGGATCGTCCGAGCAGGTGCGGTTGCCCCAGAATTTAAAGCCGTCGTTGCGGATAAGCGTTGTCACCCCGGCCTGATTCAGCAGGTTGGCGTCGGTGGCCTGCTCCTGCAAAT
>NZ_NTZO01000784.1 GCF_002559405.1 Bacillus sp. AFS001701
ATTAAGTTTTCGTATTTTCCTAGTCATGGACCTGGAGATTCAGTAAGTACAGGTATTATGTTAGCGAGTTACACGTGGGAAGATGATTCAAGTATTTGGAATAATATGACCCAAGCAGAACGTATAAGAATTGCTTTGAACGATCTATCATATATATTTGGAAATGAAGTGTTTTCGGAATTTTTAATAGGTTATTCGCATGATTGGAATGAATTCCCTTATTCTGGAGGAGCTTTTGTCATGTTTAAACCAGACCAAATTAAAGAATTAGGTCAGTATATTAGTACTCCAGAGGGAAGAATTCATTTTGCTGGTTCTCATTCATCTACTACTCCAGGCTGGATGCAAGGTGCAATTGAAGCCGGTATTAGAACAGCTTATGAAGTGAATAGTCGATAATTCTTATATTTAAAATATTATGGGACTTCTTATTCAAATAACGCATGCTTAATTGAATAAGTGTTCCTAAAGGTTGTCTACTTTGACAACCTTTTTTTCGTTCGAACATCAAAATTTAATTTATCGAGAGCCTTCTTTAAATCTTGTCCCAATCATTAACTAGTAAAATATGCATTCAAGTTCAATCCAATAAGTGAAAGTATAAAATTTTAATACTTTTAATTCCATCTTTGAATAAAGTTAAACGTAGAATAT
>NZ_NTZO01000785.1 GCF_002559405.1 Bacillus sp. AFS001701
TCCGAAATCATTTTAGTTATTTCTTTACTATTTTCATCAGAATTTAACTTCATCAAAATTGTTTCAAGCTTCTGAAATATTTTCTTTTGTTGTATTACCCAATCTGGTTTATAACCCGACTTCTTAATAACAGTTGTTAATAAATCGTCTTTTAAAAGCTCCTTAGGTAATGGTTTACCTATTCCAGGTAGATCTTCAAATCCACCTTCTTTTTCATGACGCTTCACGATTTCACTTAACCAATCTACATATTTCCCATTATTCGACATCGTTTTAGCCACCTTTTTGGTTAGTCTTAAATGATAATTATTCGTTACTTTTTAACTATTTCCTTTATATATTATGCAAAAGAATGTTTTAAGTAAGTTTCTAACTT
>NZ_NTZO01000786.1 GCF_002559405.1 Bacillus sp. AFS001701
GTGTCGCGATCGCCCGCGCCCTCGCGATCGATCCCGAGATCGTGGTGCTCGACGAGGCCGTATCCGCGCTGGACGTGACGGTGCAGGCGCAAATTCTGCGGCTGCTGCGGGAGTTGCGTGACGAACTGAACATGAGCCTGCTGTTTATCACCCATAATCTCAGCATTGTGAGAAAGCTCGCCGACAGCGTCGCCGTGATGCAAAACGGACGCTGCGTCGAGCAGAACACCGCAGCCACCCTGCTGAAAGCGCCTCAGCACCCCTATACGCAGCGTCTGCTTGATA
>NZ_NTZO01000787.1 GCF_002559405.1 Bacillus sp. AFS001701
TTAATATTTCAGAGGTTGACAATCCGAAATAAAAGAAAAGCCATACTGGCTAGGAGGATTTAAAATTGACTAAAATTGACCTACTGAAAGAATTTATTATCAATAAAAACCTAGAAATCATTACATCTAAACCAACTAATACCTATACAAAGTTTTCATACAACGGATTTGATGCTGGAGAAGTTTATAATAATGACAGCTACAGAATTTCAATAGTTCGTGGATCAAAGGTAGAAAGAATATTCCATAAACGTAAATTCAAGATGAAAATTTCCAAAGATAACAACAAAATAGTTGCTATCTTTGATCTTGAACAAGCAGAAGATTTTATACAAGTTAAAACGCTTCTTTTAAATATGGCTAAATTAGTTAACAATGGACTTCATGAAAGTATAAAACCAACGATTAACTAGGTTGAATTGATTAGACAAATGCATACCATGTAATTAAAATGTTTATAATATTTCTCCTCTTTAAATTATATAATTTAATACCATAGTTTAAGGAGGAAGTAATGAAAAATAGTGAACTATTATTTAATGAATATCAAAACATAAAAAAACAGTTTAGAAGTACTAAATTATTGGGATTAAAACAAACAAAATTAAATGAAACAGTTTTAATGTACACTATTAATACGTCAACTAAAAATCATTTCAGTAAAACTATTTCGTTATTAACTCGAATTGATAATCACTTTGTCTCACATTCTGCTTTTGTAAATAAAAAATATGACTACGATGTTGTAGATAACGAAAGAGAAACTCTATATATTTTGGATATTAAAATTTTAGGCAACGAGAATATTAATAAAGGTTATGGAACTTTAATAATGGATGAAATCATAAAAATTGGTAAAAAAGAATCTTGTTCGAGTGTTACTGGTAATGCCAGACCTTCCGATTCCTATAGTAAAATAAGACAAAATAACTTTTATAAAAAATATGGATTTGAATTTCATGAAAAAAGATTTATTAGGTTACCCTTGAAT
>NZ_NTZO01000788.1 GCF_002559405.1 Bacillus sp. AFS001701
CAAGACTCTAAAACTAAATAAATAAATGATAATATATATGTCCAGATACAAACAAATGCTAGTAATCCAAAACTATATTTTAAAGTCATTTTTGTTAATTTTGATTCATTACCTGTTTCACCTACTGCAGCTGTTGCAATTGCGATTGACTGAGGTGAAACTAGTTTTGCTATTACCCCACCTGCAGTATTTGCTGATACTAATAACGAAGGATTTGTACCTAAAATATTACCTGCTGAAACTTGTATTTGAGCGAATAATGTTATTGTTATTTACGACAGGACCAGTCATAAATACCCCAATCCATCCTAAAATTGGAGATAAGAATGGAAATGCATCTCCAGTGTGTGCAACTGCTTCACTTAAAGCACTTGTTAATCCTCCATATGTCATCAATTTTGCGATACTAAGAATTGCACAAATCATGATGATTGGTATCCAAAATTCTGAGATTGTTTTAGCCATATAAAATAATTAATATTATTTCCAATGCCGCATATTAT
>NZ_NTZO01000048.1 GCF_002559405.1 Bacillus sp. AFS001701
TTCTTTTATTTATTACTGAAAAATTTTTGTCTAAAAGATATCATATTGCAATTTTTAAAACTTTCTCTTTTTTATTTGGTTTTTTTATGATATGTTTTGCCATTTTATTATGGGCACTTTGTACACCGTTCAAGTAACCATTTTACTATGTAAAAATGTAATTGCTAAATATTAAACGTCATTATCTAATAAATCAATTTTTAAATACAAAATAAAATGCGAGGTGTAGTATGGAGATTAAATATAGAATTGCCTCAACAAATGATAGTTCAGAAATTGCTAAAAGGGGTATCTCAATAGTACTTTTATCTGTAGTTAATAAAATCATTCTTTATTTATGATAAATAGCAGATTTTTATACGATTTAGTAATTGTTAGGGCATTTGGTAGTTTTCCATCTGAAATTTTCTGCAATTGTACAATTATTAGCTCTAAATACCCATACTGGTATAAGTAATAATCAATTTTATTTGCAGTCCAATCCACTCTTCTTTTCCAACATTTCATCATCCACTACTTATTTGCCGTTATAAAAAGAGGGTTTCTCATTTTGTGGGGAAACCCTCTTAATCTGAGTACTCATATTAAATAATTAAGCCAATGTATCAAATTATTTTAATTAAAGTCTAATGGACGTAAACTTGCTTCGATTTCAGCACGTTTAGGCTCTAAAAATGGAGGCAATGCTAACCGTTCTCCCAAAGTATCAATATTTTCGTCTAGATCAAATCCAGGGGTATCAGTTGATAATTCGAATAAAATATGATTTGGTTCTCTAAAATAGAGCGCTTTAAAATAGTAGCGTTCTACTTTTCCTGAATTCGTAATCCCAAGTGAATTTAATTTGTCGGCCCATTTATTATATTCTTCTTCGTTTGGTACTCTAAAAGCTACATGATGTACACTACCCCGTCCTGGTCTAGCTCTCGGTAAGTCTGGTCTGACTTCCAAGTGCACTTCTGCACCAGCACCACCTAATCCGGTTTCGTAAACTTCTATACTTGCAAAATTCCCTTCAGTAGAAGGGTAAGTACCAACAAGTCTAAATCCTAAAACTTCCGTTAAAGTTTTACTTGTAGGAATCGAATCTTTTACGGTAAGTGTCACTGGACCTAAGCCAAGAATTCCATGCTTGATTGGGATATCTGATTTATTCCAAGGAGTACCCGGTGAAACACCTTTTTCACCATTATCTGCTACTAAAATTAATCTTGTACCTTCATAATCTTGAAATGCGAGTGTATCTCGATTTGCTCTTTTAATTATTTCATCATGTGAAATATTAAGCTCTTTTAAGCGATTCTTCCAATAATGTAATGACTCAGTTGTGGCCACTCTAAATGATGTTGAAGATACGATCGAGTGACCTGGATATGTAGTTCCTAGATGAGGGATATCGAAAAATGTTATTTCTGTCCCGGGATTAGCTTTTGCATCTCCGTAAAATAAGTGATAACTGGAAGTGTTATCTTGATTTACAGTTTTCTTAACAAGTCTCATGCCTAAAACCTTAGTGTAAAACTCGTAATTTTTTTCAGCCTTTGTAGTAAGTAGTGAAACATGATGAATTCCCAATAATTCCACTTTCATCACTCCCTTAATTTTTTATTTAAACTATGACCTATATAATTTTTATGTACATATTGTAAATGGCTAAAGATTGAGGTAAAGTTTTATGTTAAACTGTTATCTAATAATTATAATATTCAGATAAATGGTATAGAAAGGGGAAAATGCTTTGTATTTCGGTTATTTATTAATTTTAATATCTGCAATAGCCTTTGGATTAATGCCTATTTTTGCGCTTTATGCTTATGATCAAAATGTAAGTGTGAATACATTATTATTTTTAAGGTTTACATTTGCGACAATTATGTTCTTTAGTTACTTAGTGGTTAGTAAAAAATTAGTTAAAATTACGAAAAAACAATTAGTCTTGTTTGTTTTACTAGGTGGAGTGTTGTATATGCTTCAATCAAGTTTTTATTTCAGTTCAGTAAAATATATTCCTGCTTCATTAGCTGCATTAATTTTGTATTTATATCCCATTTTTGTAGCAATTCTATCATTTTTAGTAAATAAAGAGCAATTAACAAAAAATATAATGATATCAATTGCACTATCGTTGGTTGGAATTGTACTTGTGTTGGGAGCTCCTGCGGAAAATATAAATCCATTTGGAATTCTATTAGCGTTAGCAGCGGCAATCGTATACTCAATATACATAATTGTTGGTGGGAGGGTTTCGATACATGTTCCTCCATTAGTAACAAGTGCATATATTTCTTTATTTGCATCAATTTCATTTTTACTAGTTGGCGTATCGACAAACACGATACAAATTCATTTTAAATTTATTGGTTGGATCACAATTTTAGGTATTTCAATTATATCAAGTGTTATATCAATGGGTACATTTTTTGCTGGTGTAAAACGAATTGGACCGACAAAAGGGGCAGTATTAAGTATGGTAGAACCAGTAGTGACAATTACATTTTCAACCATTCTATTCCATGAAAATATGAGTTTACTTCAAATAATAGGCGGGACTATTGTTCTAGGCGGAGCACTTTTAGTTGTTCTTACTAGTGAGAAAAGAAATATTGTTGAGAATAGAATGGATTTTTAAATGGTATATGATAAACTTTATTTAGAATATTAGTTTAATAAT
>NZ_NTZO01000789.1 GCF_002559405.1 Bacillus sp. AFS001701
GTGCGGCTGTGGCCCCTGGGCGCGCGGCGTCGACCGCGGCCTGCTGTGCGCGCACGAGCACCGCGATGCGTTCGGCGGCCTCCGTCGAGGGCTCCCCCACGGCGTACGTGCGCGTGCTGTCGGAGTTGTAGCCGCTGGGCACCGCGCCCCCGATGTCGACCACGACGACGTCGCCGTCCTGGATCACCCGGTCCGAGACCTCGTGATGCGGATCCGCGCCGTTCGGAC
>NZ_NTZO01000790.1 GCF_002559405.1 Bacillus sp. AFS001701
TATTCAACACTTGTAAACTATTTCCTTTTATATTTCATGCTTAAAATAAAGGGATTTTACTATAATTAGTCAATTATTTATAAATATTGAAACTAGACATTGGAGGGGAAATCTTTGATAAAGATTGTTAAAGTAAAAAAAGAAGAGGAATCAAAATTACATAATTTAATGCAATTTTATATTTATGAATTCACCAAATATCTTCCTGAAATTAAACTCGGGGAAAACGGTTCTTATCATAAGTTTAATTTGGAAAAATGCTGGCAGGATCTAGATTATCACGCTTTTTTTGTGTTGTATAAAGAAGAACTGAGCGGATTTGCTATAATTGAGGCTCCATTAGTATCAACTTCAAATTGTATAGAAGAGTTTTTTATTATTGAAAAATATAAAAGGCATGGTTTTGGTAAAAAAGTTGCAATTGAACTTTTCAATCTGTTTCCAGGAAAATGGAGTATCTCACAAATCGAAAAAAATGAACCTGCCAAAGCTTTCTGGAGAAATGTAATTAATTATTATACAAAAGGGAATTTTACTGAAAGAGTTGATGAGAATAAAAAGACAATTCAAGAGTTTGATACGTTTGAAATTTAAGTAGATGAAATAACAATGCTCAAAACGGACTTATGAGTTAGTATATAAACTTAATCTTGTAATTTACTTATTTACTTACTCATGACAGG
>NZ_NTZO01000791.1 GCF_002559405.1 Bacillus sp. AFS001701
TATTCAACTAAAGCATGCGTAAGTTCAATTTTGATAAGTAACTAGTGAATTAATCAATTAGCAAGAAAAATGTTTTCAAATTTAGCAGTTAGAAATTGGCGAGCGAATAGTAACATTTGAGGTGTTGGGAAAATGTCTTTATTAAAGAAGTATGGTAAGTGGATTTCTAAAAAAAATCCTAGACGATATGACCTAGCTGAATTAC
>NZ_NTZO01000792.1 GCF_002559405.1 Bacillus sp. AFS001701
TTTGTACTTATTATGTTTATGCTTTTATTTTTAAAAAAACTAATTTATCGACAAGAGTCCAAATTGAAATTATATTAATCAAATAAAACAGGGAGGCTGAAACAGTTTAGCCCATACCTAATAACCTGAGTTCTTTATAAGAACTTGGGTTTTCTTTTAATTCTTGAATAGTTATAAATAATTTTGTACTACAATCTTTCATTTTAGAAAAATGAATAAAAATGTTTAGAAT
>NZ_NTZO01000793.1 GCF_002559405.1 Bacillus sp. AFS001701
ATTATTGAACGTGACTGAACGTTATTTTGTCACCGGAACAGATACCGAAGTGGGCAAGACGGTTGCCAGCTCAGCGCTGCTGCAGGCGGCGCGCATGCAGGGAAAAACCACCGCCGGATATAAACCTGTCGCCTCCGGCAGCGAGATGACGGCGCACGGGTTACGCAATACCGACGCGCTGGCGCTTCAGCGCAACAGCACGCTTGAACTTGCCTATTCAGCGGTGAATCCGTACACCTTT
>NZ_NTZO01000794.1 GCF_002559405.1 Bacillus sp. AFS001701
GCGGAAGGGCGTACTGCACGTCGCATGCCCGCCGCGTGGGTGCCGACGGCTACCGGTCTCGCGTCGTCGTCGCAGCGAACGGTGCTGTGACGGTGCAGCTGCAGCGCACCACGACGATCCTGGTGAACGTGCCCACGTCCCTCATGGTCGCCGCGGGTGACAAGCTCCACGTCCGCACCGAGGCGACCGGCACCTCGCCGACCACCCTGCGTGTGAAGGTGTGGAAGGTCGGCTCCGCCGAGCCCACGCGACGGG
>NZ_NTZO01000795.1 GCF_002559405.1 Bacillus sp. AFS001701
TTTTACTTCCTCATGAACCCAGTAAATCTCTTCTTATTGAATTTTTCTTACTCAAGAATACCCTATGAGTTAGGTATTTCTTTTTCCATGATTAATTCGATTGAAATAACACTAAAGTTTAGTATATACTTATTTGACAGAATATTGAAATTACGCATGAAATGGATGTGATACATATTGGGGAATTTGGCAGTAAATAAAAAGGCGACAATTAGTATCATTATTGCAATGGCTACTTTTGGCACTGTAGGTTTCGTCGCTCCTAAAACAGGCCTTAAAGCCATTGATTTAGTTTTTATTAGATGTGTTTTCGCAAGTATTTTTTTATTTTCTGTTTGGTATTTTTCAGGGTTGGCTAAAAAAGAAATATTTAATAAAAAAGATATAACTCTTTCATTATTTAGTGGGATCCTATTAGT
>NZ_NTZO01000796.1 GCF_002559405.1 Bacillus sp. AFS001701
AAATGATCTATTGTTTAAAAAAATTAAAGAGCTAATATCAATAAACAATGTGTTATCAATATTATTAGAAATCAATGAAAAAAAAATTATGATAGATAAAATTTATATATCTAATGATGAAATTTTTCTAAGTATCTGTTCATATACAGTAATCGATTATTTAGAGAGAAAATTCTATACACTAGGTTATGATATAAATAATAGTAAAGGGGTATTAAATGCATCTAATTTTGGTGTTCCCCAGTTAAGAAATAGATTCTTTATTATAGGGATTCAAAATAAAAAGGCTTCTTTCCCGAGGCCAATTTTACCTGAGGCAACTTTTAATATTAAAGATGCGATATATGATATTAAAGACTTATCCTGTAGCTATGAAATAGATGAAAAACCTATAATGAAAAAAAATATAAATTTTAAAAATCCATTATCAAAATATTTAAATGGTAGTCGAGAATTACTTTTCAATCATGTAATT
>NZ_NTZO01000797.1 GCF_002559405.1 Bacillus sp. AFS001701
TATTTAAATTAAGAAAAGTAATTTATTTGGAAGTTGCTTATGGGAAATGACAATCTTTTCATTTGATAATTATGAAGTAAAGAATTAAGAATAATTACTTATTCAACTAACGTAATAAAATTGTTGGATAGTATAAGTTAGATTGAGATTCAACTATTTAATCATGAAGAAGATTTTAGTTTTAAAATTATAATTTCAAGCAAATATACATGCCAGAGGAGTTCATCAGATGAAAAATACAGAAGATTCATATTTAGAGATGTCTGATAAAATCATTGAAAAAGAAAGCAAAAATGGAATTGAGGGATTAAGTCAAAATGAAAGAAATTTTTATTTAGTCGATAGTCTTTTAATGGAATTGAATAACGGTGGATTTGATCAATATTTCTTAAACTGGACTGGTGAACATTGGCAAGAAACTGTTTCAATCTTAGATAATTTAGGAATAAGTTTCTTATCTAATTTAGTTAAAAAAGCTAATGAAATCTATCGAAGTGATAAATCAGAAGATGATATTCTTGATGAACTTAATGAATTAGATAATGAATTTTATAATAATTTGAACTATGAAGATACATATGAAAAAGTAATGACTTTGTTCAACTAATTTAATCCGAATAATGAAAGTATCAGTAATACAATAAGAGGTTGTTCCGCCAGTAATTCTACTTGTGTACATAATTATTAGTTAATTGTAAACTTGAAAAATATTACTCTTCTTTAAAAGTATAGTTAATATTAACGGAATTATTAGGAAACTATT
>NZ_NTZO01000798.1 GCF_002559405.1 Bacillus sp. AFS001701
ACGGCGTCGAGTTCGACAACGGCATCAACGCCGAGGTCACCGCGACCGACCACGGCGCGATCTACCGCTTCGAGTTCACCGGCGATGCCAGCTCCGTGCTGATCGACCAGCTCGTGAACAGCTCGAAGCTCACGATCTCCGGCGACACCGTGAGCGGATGGGTCGACGGCGGTTCCGGCTGGCCAGGGCGCACCCGCATGTTCGTCTACGGCACGTTCGACC
>NZ_NTZO01000049.1 GCF_002559405.1 Bacillus sp. AFS001701
AAATGAATCATTATGATAACGATAATGTCATTTACCATAAAGATATATCACTATATAATTATCTTAACATTTTAAATAGTCTAAATTCCCCTATTTATATAGGTTTAATTCCGCTATCCTAAAATGAAATTTTTGTTAGAGGTGATGCAATCGATGAAAAAAAGAACTAGATCGTTTAATGTAGGAACTTCAACTTGTATTTTTGCTTCAGCTTTATTAGTCCTAAATTCCCAATTTACTTTTGATCCTAAAATCGGTAGGGCTCAAGAGACTAATCCAGATGATGCCATGACACGCGTTATAGTTGAAATGGAAGATACCCCTGCGATTCAAATTATGCAGAAATCAGATCATATAGGATCTTTATCCAGGACAACAGAAAGAAAGTTAAAAGATCAAATTGAAAGTTTAAAACAGTCACATGGGAAAGTGTTAGACGAAATAAAGGAAAAAATGATTCCATTCAAAAAGACTAACGACTATACTTTCACATTCAATGGAGTTTCATTACAAGTACCTAAAAACAAAGTTGATAAATTGCGTACGCTTCCTGGAGTAAAAGCGGTCTATCAGGATCAACAATATCACTCAGACTTAACCAATAGTGTCCCATTGATTGGTGCTCCCGATGTTTGGTCTAAGCACGACCAAAATAATCAAGAAGTTACTGGAAAAGGTGTCACAGTCGCTGTGATTGATACAGGTGTAGACTATGATCATCCTGATCTTGGTGGAGCGTTTGGTCCAGGGCATAAAGTAGTTGGTGGATATGATTTTGTCAACAATGATAATGATCCTATGGATGACTATGGACATGGTACCCATGTCGCAGGCATCATTGCTGCGCATGGAAAATTGACAGGTGTGGCTCCTGACGCCTCGATCACAGCCTATAAGGTTTTAGATAATAACGGATCAGGAACTACATCTAATATTATTGCAGGAATTGAAGCGGCCATTTCACCGGACAATCCATTTCCGGCTGATGTCATTAATATGAGCTTAAGTGGACCTGGTGATGGAAATGATCCAATCTCACAAGCTGCTCAAAATGCTGTTGATGCCGGTGTGGTTGTCGTCGCTGCAGCAGGGAATGCAGGACCTGGATATGGTACTATTGGTGCCCCAGCAATGGCTGAAGGTGTACTTGCTGTCGGTGCAAGTGTAAGTGGTATCAAAGTACCTGACGCGAAGATTGTAGCACCAATTGACGAGAATTTATCCGTAACTCGCCTTGGGTTTACAGCTAATCCTCCTGAAACAGCAATTACCAGCGATTTGATAGATGTTGGAAATGGTGGAGTTGAAAATTATAACGGGTTAGATGTAAAAGGAAAAATTGTCCTAATTCAATTACCTTTAGGTTCAGATGGGCGTACAGAGGCAATTACTGCACAAGATAAAGGGGCAGCCGCTGCGATCTTTTTCGAGCCCGAGCAAGTTGGACCTGTTTTTAAATTAGGGGATACACTTCCAAGTCAATATACATCCAACTCTTATGAAGATTTACAAACACAACATCAATTCATGACAGGTTCTACTGAAGACGGCCAGTTAGAATCGTTAGTTTCTATGAAAATTAATGGAACAAAAGCTGGGGAATTAAAGACTTATTTGGCAAAAGGACCTGTTAAGATTACGATTTCAGGCAAAGACATAACGGATAAGATTGCAAATTTTAGTTCGCGCGGTAATTCTGAATTACGAGCTAAACCTGATTTAGTAGCTCCAGGCGTCGAAATTAATTCGACCTACATTAAGACAGATAGTAATGATTCAGGTTATACAAGATTAAGCGGGACAAGCATGGCTGCTCCTCATGTGGCGGGTGCAGCTGCACTTCTGAAACAACTTAAGCCGTCATGGAATGCTAGTGAAATTTCAGGCGCATTAAAAGAGACTGCTAAGCCACTAGCATCATATGATGTGCTTACCCAAGGGACAGGAAGACTTGATGTAAAGGCGGCAGCGGAAACCAATGTAATAGCCTCTCCTAATGTATTAAATTTAGGTTTAGCTGATTTAAAAGACTCGGAGATTAATAGAAACGCATCATTTACTCTAAATAATCCAGGAGATGTACCCGTTGATATGGATTTCTCCATTAAAGAGGATACAAAATCCGGAGCTAAAGTAACTGTGAACTCTTCACATATTCATATTAATCCAGGTCAACAGGTAAATGTTGGGTTGAATATTAATTTGAAACGTCCGGATCAAGATACGAATATCTCAGGTTGGGTAGAAGGTAATATCCAATCTGCAAAAGGATCGCAGCATATACGCGTACCATACAAGTTAATTGCAAGACATTTCAAAATTACTGCATCTCCTGATCCAGTTGGATCAACTGTAGAAAACACAACAGCATATATTTACAGCCCGGTTAATCTGACACAAGCTCCTAAAGTCACAGTACATCCTCCAAGTGGGAAAACAATTGAAGTGACAGCTGTATTAGATCATGAACGTTGGTGGAAAGCGAATGTTCCAACAAATGAAGTAGGAATATATCGGATTGATGCAAGTACGATTGTCAAAAATTCTACAAATGATAATTCAACAATAATAGGTTCTAGCTTTTTGGAAAAATTACCAAAGGAAAATGAAAACGCTTCAACCTGGAATTCTATTGGGCCATACTCTAATGCAGGACTGATGAATATAGATTTGAAAAATGCTAAGAACATGACAGTTTTACCTTCATCTACTCTATCTTTATTCCATACTGAAGATAAGGCAGAAACTTGGCATGAGTATCGAAATTTCCCTGTAGCTGGAGGAGTAGCAACTAATCTAGTGGTTGATCCAACAGATGAAAAAAATATATATGTGGCAATTAATTCAAAATACAATGATCTAACTTATACTGGTAAAATAGTAGCCAGCCAAGACGGAGGAAATTCATGGAAGACATTATCTTTTCCGGATATAGAAATATCTGATTTACAAATTGATAATAGTGGGCAAAAGTTGATTGCTATTTCAAGGAATGAAGTATATGTCAGCACGGACAGAGGATTAAATTGGGTGCAGCTACCTGGTTGGTGGGGAATGCTTACTAAAGCTAAACTACTAAATAACAACTTATATATTTCAGCAGGTTATGAAGGGCTTTACGTATTTAAAGATGTATTCTCTGGTTCAGCTACATCTGAACTATTGTATCAGCCACCATTTCCTTATAGAACTACAAAAGAGATTGTAGGAGATGGAAATCTCTTAGTTACTAGTACTTTCGGTGGTGGATTGTATGCTTCATATAATAATGGGAAAGATTGGAAGGAACTAACACACTCCGATCTACCATTTAATAATGTATCTCGTTTAGAAATTCTTGAGGGTGATATTTATGTAGGGACAGCCTATGATGGAATATTGGTTAGTCACGATAAAGGAAAAACTTGGGAAACATGGAAAAAACCTCTTCCTGGGTATAACTCATTCGAAATCGATTTTGAGTTAGGTGGTAAATCTTCTCCTAAAGGTATCCGACCAATTTATGTATCTTCTGAACAAGCAGGGATATATGGAACTCAGGATAAAGGTGAATCATATAAACGAATCGGTATTCCTGGGGCAACGGTTTATGACTTGGCTATTACGCGGAATTCTAAAGGATATCAGTTACTTGCTGGAACTGACTCCAACACATACATGACAGCATTACCACTTCAAAACAAGATTGATTCAGAATGGGGTGCTGCGGAAGGTGAAGGTAGATTTGGAGAGCAAGTGTTTAAAATTGCTACTTCTCCAACAGAATCGAATGTAGTTTACAAAATACGCTATAGTGCGATTGGGACTATGAATGTATATCAAAGTAAAGATGGCGGAGAAAAATGGGATCAAAAATTTGTAGATAGTGGAGTCCCAACTGCTATGCTGATTAACCCGGCCGACTCCAAGCAAATCGTTATTTCTTATACAATTCCAGGAACTAATGAATTAGGAATCTATATTAGTAAAGACGCTGGAGAGACTTGGAAAAAGATTAAGCAAGAACACAAATTTACAGCTTTAACATCCGCTGATCCTCATGATTCAAACAGGATTTGGGCAGGTGGAAACGATGGTCTATTCTTGTCTAAAGATATGGGTCAGACATTCGAAAAAATTCAAAACGTTCCTGTAAGCAGTATTGCAATTGATTCACACAATCCAAGCCATCTAATACTCGGAGGAAACCATCTATATATTAGTAGTGACGGTGGAAAAACTTTAGAAATGGCAAAAGGTGCTGGTACTGCTGAACTCAACATGTATGTAAATGATATTATCGTTTCACCTACTCACCATAATATTGTTTATGCAGCCTCAGGTTCTTTTTATGAATCAGGACTACTTAAAGGAGGTCGAGGTGTGTTAAAAAGTGTGGATGGAGGAAAAACTTGGACAAATCTTTCCAGGGATCTCGAAAATAGAGATGCTATATCACTTCAACTTTCTCCGGACGAGGAATACTTGTTTGTCGGCACACAAGGTGGCAGTGTTCAGCGATTAAAATTACCTAAAAATCAACATTAGAAACTACATTAAAAAACATTCCCCATTCTTCTTAATGAAGTGGGGAATGTTTATTTGTATAAGCTGTTAGGAATATATTAATGAATCTTCAGTATCCATTACATAAAGACTTTTTTCATTCACATGTGAAAGCAACACGTCTATAAAATTTCTAGCTGCAGCGCCAATATACTTTTCTTTGTGATGTATAATAGCAACTTCCTTACTAATTATAGGATTTACTATTTTAATAACTTTAAGTGAATCAGTATTCGCCGAAGCGAGAAGAGTATTGGGAAGTATAGTAGCTCCAATACCTGCTTTCACAATACTCAAAATAGAATGAGCATCATTTAATTCTATGATTGGCTGAATGTCAAATCCTTTAGACGTAGCGACTCCATCAATAAATCTTCGGCAACTGTAGTTATTTGGACATAAAACAAGTGGAATGTCTTTGATTTCTTCAAATTCAACAATATCCCTTTTTGCCCAATGATGATCAAAAGAAACTGCTAAATATAATTCTTCATTATATAAAGGGATACTTTTTAACTGTTCATTCTCTAAAGGTAAGAGTGTCAAAGCTATGTCGATTTCATTTTG
>NZ_NTZO01000799.1 GCF_002559405.1 Bacillus sp. AFS001701
GAAGATGTAACTGCTTTTAAAAATCAAGCAGATTTAGTAGTGAAATACAATATGAGAGTTGCTAGAATTGATGCACTTTTTGATCCAACAATCATGTTAGTTGTTTCGATTTGCTATATTATTGCGGTTGTTTATGGTTCTAGATTAGTTATTGCAGATGATATTACTGTTGGGCAATTAATTACATTTGTTACTTATTTAGGCATATTAATTTGGCCAATGCTTGCAATTGGATGGTTATTCAATATTGTCGAAAGAGGCCGTGCTTCTTATGATCGAATCCGTTCTTTATTAAGTGTTGAACCAGAAATTAAAAATACAAAAAATGCATTAGAAAAACTTCCAATGGGTGAAATTACTTATTCAAT
>NZ_NTZO01000800.1 GCF_002559405.1 Bacillus sp. AFS001701
TAAATTTAAATGGTAAAATAGAAAAAGAAGGCAAAGTACTCAAGATAATGCTTAAAAATACACTAAAATCCAGAAGGAGATTATTAATTTTTGAGGTGAAATAGTTTGTATTTCCTTGAAGTGTAATGACAAAAAACATATATCATTTAGAAAAACAGTGACTTAATGTATACTCATTGTTGTGATCAATGGATTAAAGGAGAATTAGTTGTAAAAACAAATTCATGAAGTTGATAAAGATAAATAAAAAACAAAACAGCCGAAAACTTAATAAGATTCAGCTGTTTTGTTATAGTTTGAAT
>NZ_NTZO01000801.1 GCF_002559405.1 Bacillus sp. AFS001701
TAACTATACTTTTATATACTGGATTAATTTTTACATTACCTTTTAACGGAACGATAATTCTATATCGTTCTTTTTCTTTTATATTACTAGTTACAAATACATATAACTTTTCAGAAGTTATGGGATTACAGCTTCGATCGGTACTCGAGCAATCAAATTCAATATAAAAGAGATTATAAGTAATTGTTACAAATTAAGGAACAAACGTTAATAATTAGTTCATCTTCATATC
>NZ_NTZO01000345.1 GCF_002559405.1 Bacillus sp. AFS001701
AGGTTATTTAATTTCTTTTGAAATCTTTTATTATTGTAGTACCAAATATAACGTTTCACTGCGTGCTCAACTTGTTTTTGATCGTTAAATTGATATCGATCAAAGCATACTGTTTTAAAATGGCTAAAGAAACTTTCGATGCATGCATTATCCAAACAATTTCCTTTTCTAGCCATACTTATTTTTATATTGTATCTTTTAAGTGTCAGCATTAAACGAGATTTCATATTTTCCATTCTTTGGTTGCACTTGAATATTTGAAACTTTAACAGCTTTTGAATCGATCTTTACAAGTAGTTTTACATATTCCATTCGGTCCTGCGGAATCA
>NZ_NTZO01000346.1 GCF_002559405.1 Bacillus sp. AFS001701
GTTGAGGAAATAGCATTTTAATTTTTAATGAAATATTTTTTTCGCATAAATTATTTATTATTAAATGAAATGATTGCATTTTTTAAAGTGTAGAGTTTTGCTGTGAAAATATAAAGTTCATTATAATTATTTTCCACGTATTCATCAATAATGCTAATTCCTTTTATAAAGTTCTCAATCAATAAATATGTATATTTTCCGTCCCATGCGAACCGATTAATTCTGAATAATTCATCTGCCAATACTTGGAACCTAAATTCTTCAATTAATAGTTTTATTTGATATATTTTGTCTTTATTATTAGT
>NZ_NTZO01000347.1 GCF_002559405.1 Bacillus sp. AFS001701
GGCAATCAAGCCAGCAGTTATTTTATTTTGATTATTTTTTGATTTCCCCATATAAATCCTCAATTTCTAATTCTTTTTCGAACTTATAATCTAAGCTTTTATCCTACTTTAAAATTGAATCTCAAGTTTCTAAAAAAAATTATACTATGGAATATTATCTCTGAATATCCCTTGGATGATTAATATCCAAATAACATTTTTGTAATCCTGCGACTTTCGATTCAGCAATTAGGAAAATCTATAAAAAAAAGAAAACTGTAACTTAAAAAGGATTAACCAATTAAGTGCTAATAAATAGTTTATAAATAATACGGATATTAATTTTTTATTTTCCAATATTTCTCTTCCGATTCTGGTCACGCTGCCCCGAAACTTCATATTCGGTTTCCTCCTTTGTTTTATGCTTTAAGAATAGGAAAAATTTCTTAAAAAAAGAGTGGAGTAAATATTAAATTTTTCTTAAATCCATTTATTAGCTATAAAATCTAAACATTTTTATC
>NZ_NTZO01000348.1 GCF_002559405.1 Bacillus sp. AFS001701
TTCCAATTCTCTTAATTCCATAATTTCACTTCTCTCTATTCTAGATGATATTATTTAATGTACTAATTTTACTTAGAGTAGATGTTATCAAAACATTCAAAAGAGCTTATTACTTTGACTTAATTTAATTAAGAGAAAAACCGAATAAAAAACTACTCATTCTCATAATAAACTATTGAATATAGATAAAACAACTCAGGAGTAGTAATAGGGATCTTAGTAATTCTTCCCAACTCACTATATTGAGATACTAAAGAATTTTACTTGTGAAAATCGCATACTTCTTTTTAATTAGTTTACTTTCTACCATTAATCTTAAAAGGGTGTTTAAAAACAAAAAATTGTGAGCTATCTATGTAATCACCACAAAAGTGGGTATGTGGCTTAATAATTTTTATTTAACTCCAAAAATATAAAAGGTTATTGACAAAAAAAATAATAAGTATTAATATTATC
>NZ_NTZO01000349.1 GCF_002559405.1 Bacillus sp. AFS001701
GACTATTTTCCTTTTTTTGTATATATGAGATATATAGACGAATTGGAAATTATGGTATGATTAAAAAATATTTACTTGATTATAGTGATAAAATATAAAAATTTTTTTCGAGAGGGAATTAGATAATAGAATTGTAATGATGTTTTATGTTTTTTAGTTTTATACTGTTGGCTGCTTTCAAATATATGTTGTTGTTTTTTAGTATATGTCGTTATTTCCACTCCAGATACATACTCTCCTTAAGACGAAGATAAAGAAGTACAATATCAAACAAGTAGGGGAAGTTTCTAGATTTAGCCTACTTGCATTAGTCTTAACCTATTTTTTAGACTACCTCGTTAGCTTTAATAAATTTTTGTCATAAACAGTTAATTACTAAATAACAATTATTCAA
>NZ_NTZO01000350.1 GCF_002559405.1 Bacillus sp. AFS001701
GGTTAAAGATGCCGCTGCGTCCGGTCTCGGTCATCAGCGCCAGCGCGGTGCCGAGCAGCACAAGCGCAGGGGTGACCAGAATCGCCAGCGCGGTTAATTTCATCTCGCGGACGTCGATTTTTTTACCGAGGTATTCCGGAGTGCGGCCAATCATCAAACCGGCAATAAATACCGCCAGCAGCACGAACAGCAGCATGCCGTAAAGA
>NZ_NTZO01000351.1 GCF_002559405.1 Bacillus sp. AFS001701
AAAAAAAAAAAAAAAGATTAACCAATTTTCTTGATTAATCTTTCATTATTTTTTTATTGTATTCTTTAAACAAAAATACAGTACTACTAGTTTTTTACCCTATAAATAAAACTCAAATACTTTCGCTATTTTTTCTTTTAATTTTTCTTTAAATGGTAAATCTTTAATATAAGTAGGTGTAATTTCAAAAGCATGATTAAATTCATCCGCTAATTCTGGTTCTACTTGTTTGATAAATTGTTGATCATATATATAACAATTTAATTCATCCGTTAAATGAAATGACCTGGAATCAAAATTTGTTGTGCCAATCATAAGAACTTGATCATCAATTTTAATTACTTTACCGTGAAAAATACCTTTTTTAAACCCATATACTTTTATATTATTTTTCCAAGCTTGCTTTATATATGGAAATGCTGCTTGTTGTACTAGAAGTGCATCTGATTTATGTGAATATAGTATTTTTACTTCTATTCCTCTATTTGCTGCATTTAATAATGAATCCCAAATCACTTTATTATTCGGTATAAAATATGGAGAATAAATTGTGATAGACTGTTTTGCTTGTTTGAACAATTTACGATATTCTTGTTCAATTCCTATTTTA
>NZ_NTZO01000050.1 GCF_002559405.1 Bacillus sp. AFS001701
TTACGAAAATTTGGTAATTTAATTAACAAGGTTGTTTTTTTAAAAAAATGAAAAAAACGTCATCCTAATTTTGATGGCGTTTTTGATTAACTAATTTATGACGTTTTATTATTAATTGATCACAAGAAGTAATTTCTCTTTTGGAACGGTGAATTTAATTTCTCCAATATTCTCTTCAATATCTTCAATTGTTGGAATATCATCAAAGCTTTGAATTGAAATGGCATCATCTAAGCATAATAAAATATAAGGGAAGTTAGTTTCTGTAGAGTCATAGATTAATTTGTATGCTTTTGAAGGTTTATCGGAAGTGAAAAATACATCGCCTAATTTAAACGAACCAACTGAATTATATTTTACTGCTGGATTAAAAGAATAATTCATATAGTAAGCTCCTTTTTCATTTTACTTATTATATTATTGACGGGTTTCTAATAGATTAAACAGCAAACTAGTAATTTGCTTGGATTGTAATAGATAGTTTGTTTTTTTGAGTTACCATTGTGACTTCACCAATCCAATCTTCAATATCTCCTAGGGTTGGCATAATGTCATAATTTTGGACTAGTCTTGCATCGGTTAATGAGACAAGTACATATGGAAAATCGTCTTCATTTTCTTCATAAACAAGCATATAGATTGTTTCATTCTTTTTAGTAATAAGTACACTACCTGGCGTAATAATTTTAGAACGGTCAAAGGCTGAGGAGTGTTTTAAAGTTAAATTCATATCTATTACCTCATTTCTGCAAATCTAGTAAATTATATGATAGATTTTTGAAATTATGATATTGAGAGAATGAATAAGGAACAATGGATTAAAGGGAAGAATGATGATAGGGCACGACTTGAAAAATGAAATTATGGTTTAGATTTGGTGTTTAACGCACTTTATTCACAAAAAACCTTGTAGCTGCCACTTGTTTTCAATTGTATAAATCTGTATGATGGTTGAAGAGGTGAAATGATCGAATGGAAAGATTACAGAAAGTTATTGCAAGAGCGGGAATTGCTTCTCGTCGTAAAGCAGAAGAGTTAATTAAAGAAGGAAAAGTGAAAGTAAATGGTCAGGTTGTTACTGAGTTAGGTGTAAAAGTAAGTGGTAACGATCGTGTTGAAGTGGAAGAGATTCCGATTGATAAAGAAGAACCAGTTTACTTCCTTTTATATAAACCATCAGGTGTAATTTCAAGTGTTTCAGATGATAAAGGTAGGAAAGTTGTAACAGACTTTTTTCCAATGATTAAACAACGTATTTATCCAATTGGTAGATTGGATTTTGATACATCAGGTATCATTCTATTAACAAATGATGGAGAATTTTCGAATCTACTTCAACATCCAAAATATGAAATAGATAAAGAATATATCGCAAAAGTAAAAGGGATTCCAACTAAAGAGCAGTTACGTAAATTAGAAAGAGGAATTGTACTTGAGGATGGGAAAACGGCTCCAGCTCAAGTTAAAATGATTTCACTTGATAAAAGCAAAGATACTGCAATTGTAAGACTAATCATACATGAGGGAAGAAACCGTCAAGTTAAGAGAATGCTTGAGGCGATTGGTACACCTGTTATGAAGTTAAAACGTGAACGATATGCGTTTTTAGATTTAACTGGATTAACTCCTGGTGATGCAAGAGAACTATCACCTCATGAAGTGAAAAAACTAAGAGCAATGGCTACAGCAAAGCCACGCTAATGATAAGTCAGACTATTGATCACTGTTTTCTTATTTAGATACCCTACCTATTAATCGTACTTATTTATAATCCGGTTTACACTTTTAGAAAATGTGTTTTAATTCAGTCTGATACCCTATTTTTTCCACTACGACTCGGTAAATACCGAGTTTTTTCTTTGCTTGAAACATTTAATATTTTTGGATAAAAGATTGAAAATTTAGTCTTTTTTGAAACGTATCAAATTTCTATTCAAGAATAGGAAATAATGATATTCTATCATATGGGAGGAACTGTATATATGAAGAAAAATAGAACGTTAATTCGAACAATTATCTTATTAGTTTTGGTTTGTGCAATTGGTTATACTTTTTACATAAATTTCTTTAAGAAAGATGAAGTTATTACTAAAGGAAGTAAAGCACCAAACTTTGCTATGACGGAGCTGAATACTGGTAAGAGCTACACTCTTTCAGGTGAAAAAGGAAAAGGCGTAATTGTTAATTTTTGGGGTACTTGGTGTGAGCCATGTAAGCGAGAAATGCCTTTTATGAATGAAATCTATTCGAAATATAAGGGAAAAGGGATCGAATTACTTGCAATGAACGCAGATGAATCGAAATTTTCAGTACAAAGATTTGTAAGCGATTATAAACTTAATTTTCCAGTCGGAATAGATAAAGATCAAGAGGTTTTAAATATATATGGTGTTAACCCTTTACCAACTACGTTTTTTGTAAGTCCGGATGGGACAATAAAGAGAATCGTAACTGGTCAAATGACACCAAATTCTTTTGAAAGTTATATTAAAGAAATATTACCAAAATGATGAGTGTACATTAGTAAGGGGAAATAAATGGAGACTTTTAAATGTGAATGTGGTCATCTTAATCATGTAGGTACTGTAATATGTGAGTCATGCGGTAAACCTCAAGATGAAAAAGCAACCGAATTACTTGATATGCGCTATGAAGGGACTGCTAGAAGATCAATCGTTAATAATCAAACTTATATAGATAAAATATGGACGTTTTTTTCATCTGTAAAAGTAGCAGTTGTAATCATTCTAATTACGCTAGTAGCAGCAGCATTAGGAACTATTTTTCCGCAAAGAGATTTACTACCGCCTACTGCGAATCCTGCAACGTATTATCAAGATGAATATGGAATCTTTGGTAAAATATACGATGCAATTGGTTTGGATAATACGTTTAATTCTTGGTGGTTCATGTTACTTGTTGCATCGATTGGGATATCACTAGTAATTTGTAGTTTAGATCGAATTTTACCACTCTATAAAGCTCTAAACAAACAAACTGTTACTAGACATCCAAACTTTTTAAAAAGACAAAAAATGTTTGGAATTAGTAGAGTTGAACAGATTCCAGACGAAATAGAAAAAGCTAAAGTTAATTTGCGTAAAAGAGGTTATAAAATTCGTGAAGAAAACGGCAATATCTTAGCAGAAAAAGGTCGTTTCTCTCGTTGGGGTCCATATGTAAACCATATAGGGTTAATTATTTTCCTTATTGGGGTAATGATGAGATATGTACCAGGAATGTATATGGATAAGGCGCTTTGGGTTCAAGAAGGCGAATTAAAACCTGTCGTTGGTACAAACCAAAACTATTATATTAAATTAAATGATTTTCATATGGAAACGTATGATAAAGATAAAGAGGGTAAAGTTTATAAAAAAGCGATTGAGCGCTTTGGAAATGATAAAATTCCAAAAAACTATCAAGCCGATGTGACGTTGTATAAACGCAAAGGAAATTTAATACCAGGTGAAGATCCAAAACTTAAAAAAGTAAAAGATTATAGTATTAAAGTTAATGAGCCTCTAAAGTTCCAAAACTTCGCTCTATATCAAGTAGATTATCGAATTGGTGAATTTAGTGCATTTTTATTTACATTACAAAATAAACAAACAGGTGAAAAATTAGGGCCAATAACAGTAGATTTACAAAATCCTAAAGAAGTATATGACTTGAAAAATGGATATAAAGTAGAACTTAAAAATTATTTTCCAGATTTCTATTTTAACTCAGATGGTCAACCTGATACAAAAACAAGAAAACCGAACAATCCAGCGTTTGTATTTAAAATGACTACTCCAAAAACGCCAAAAGGTGAAGTAGCATTTGTTGCGATCAAACAAAATATTGAACCAAATGGTGAAAACAAATATAAAATGTCATTTGCAGGTATTGAAACAAAAGATTCAACTGGTTTAACAGTACGTAAAGATTTAACTCTTTGGTTACTAGGACTTGGAGGAGCAATCTTTATGATCGGTGTAATTCAAGGTATGTATTGGTATCACCGACGCGTTTGGATCCAAAATCAAGATGGGGAAGTTTGGGTTGCGGCATTTACAAATAAAAACTATTATGGTTTAAAGATGGAATTAAAGAAAGTGTTTAAAGACACAAAAATTGAATTGCCGATTGATCAACAAGCTAATGAATAGAGTTTAACTAGGGGGAAAATATGTACGAGCTAAGTAGTAATTTTTTATTTATCGCGTTTATTTGTTATATAGTAGCTACTTTCTTTTTTGGCGGCTCGATGAAAACAAATGATAATGGTCCTAATAGATGGGGTACTATTGGTATTACGATTACATTAATTGGATTCTTATCGCAAATTACTTATTTTATTTTAAGATGGATTGCTGCTGGACATGCACCTGTAAGTAATCTATTTGAATTTATTACATTCTTTGGCATGATGTTAATTTTTGCGTTTATCATGATTTATTTTATGTATCGCTTAAATATAATTGGATTATTCGCATTACCGTTGTCAATTATCATCATTGCTTATGCATCGGTATTTCCACATGAAATCAAACCATTAGTTCCATCTTTAAAAAGCTATTGGTTACATATTCATGTAACGACAGCAGCTTTAGGGGAAGCTATTTTAGCAATTAGCTTTATAACTGGACTAATTTATTTAATTAAAAATATCGATCAAAAAGTATCAACAAAGAAAACATTTTGGCTAGAAGCAGTTTTATATTTCTTAGTAACTGTTGTAGGTTTCGTTGTTATATCAACAGCATTTACTGCATCTGGATATGAAGCAAAATATAATTGGATTAATAAAGATAAAGTACAAGAAGAAATGGTCTATAATCTTCCATCACTTGTTGGCCCACATAAAGGTGAAATGACTACAAAAGATCGATTTGAAGCTCTTGCAGAAATGCCAGCTATGGTTAATGCTAAAAAATTAAACACTGTAATTTGGTCAATTTTTGCTGGAGCAGCATTATATGCAATCATCCGTTTAATATTAAGAAAACGAATTGGTGCATTTTTACAGCCTTATGTACAAAAAGTAGATAGTGAATTATTAGACGAAATCGGATACCGTGCTGTAGCAATTGGTTTTCCGGTATTTACACTCGGTGGACTAATCTTTGCTATGATTTGGGCTCAAATTGCTTGGACAAAGTTCTGGAGCTGGGACCCAAAAGAAGATTGGGCATTAATAACATGGTTATTCTATGCAGTATTCTTACATCTTCGTTTCAAACGAAATTGGCAAGGTGAAAAATCTGCATGGTTAGCCGTACTAGGATTTGCGATTATTATGTTTAACTTAATTGCTGTTAACTTAATCATTGCAGGCTTACACTCTTATGCGTAATTAATAAAAAGCCCTGTAAAGGATAAACCTTCCTTTACAGGGCTTTTTTTCTATTTTATATTTGCAATCTACATGTATGGTTCTCTAGAAATGGTATACATGCTTCCTAGTTTTTTTTCACTATTTTATGGAAATAATAAATTCTAAGAATTATGTAAAAATGTTCACAAATTATACTAGAATATACAATTTTTATTATGTAGAATTATGTAGAGGGGGTCGAAATAATGGATCAAAATATAAAAATATTAATAGCAGATGATGAAGATCGTATTAGACGATTATTAAAAATGTATTTGGAACGTGATGGTTATAGTATTGATGAGGCTGAAAACGGAGAGGATGCTTTAAATTTAGCATTGAAGAATGAATATTCCTTAATCGTACTAGATTTGATGATGCCTAAAATTGATGGAATTGAAGTTTGTAGGGAATTACGAAAAACAAAAACAACTCCTGTGATCATGTTAACGGCAAAAGGTGAAGAAACAAACCGTGTTCAAGGTTTTGAAGTAGGGACAGATGATTATATCGTTAAACCATTTAGTCCGCGTGAAGTTGTTCTTCGAGTTAAAGCTCTATTAAGACGTTCTTCACCTGTACCAGTATTTACTTCAGACAATTCTTCAGCGAAGGATATCGTTGTGTTTCCGCATCTAACGATTGATAATGACGCTCATAAAGTAATAGTTGAAGGGGAAGAGATCAGTTTAACGCCAAAAGAATACGAACTACTGTTGTTTTTAGCTAAGGCACCTGACAAAGTATTTGATCGTGAAACATTATTAAAATCAGTTTGGCAATATGATTTTTTCGGAGATTTACGTACAGTAGACACACATGTAAAACGGCTGCGAGAAAAATTAAGTAAAAGCTCTGAGGATGCTGCGAAAATGATCGTCACTGTTTGGGGTGTCGGTTATAAATTTGAAGTAGGTCAGGAGTAATGATCGTAAGAAGTTTAGTCGGAAAGCTTTGGCTGACAATTATCTTACTAGTCTCTCTTGTATTATCATTCTTGACCTTTGTCTTAATAGGATTTTTTGAAAAATTTTATATTGACCTTCAAGTACAGAATATGAAGGATGATGCCACGAAAATTGCACAATTAATAGAAAATGGTCAACCACTCTCAGATATTGAGTATTTATCAAATAATATTGTTAGTAGATATTCTAGAGTAATCATTTCTATTGACGGTCAAGAACCATGGTATTCAAATAATACATATGGGATACAGGAGCTACCTTTTAAAGAAATAAAAAATGACGAAATCTTAAATAAAACGTTAACCGATAATAAAGAGGTAAGTAAAAGACTTGTTTATGGTGAAAATAGTGAGAGAGAAAAATTAGTAGTGGGTGTTCCATTACATACAAACTCAAAAAATGGAGCTGTATTTATATACCAAACTTTACAACCTGTAAAAGTGATGATTCACCAAACGACTAATTTTGTTTTGCTAGCGGCATCGATTGGAATCGTGTTAACAACATTTTTCTCATTCTTTCTTTCTTCTAAAATTACAGCTCCTCTTAGAAAGATGAAAGAAGTTGTAAGTAGTATGACTTCAGGCAATTTTAATGTGAAAGTACCAATCCATTCAAGTGATGAAATTGGAGAACTTGCGTATTCATTTAACAAGATGAGTAAACAATTAAATTTTAATATGAATGCATTAAAACAAGAGAAAGAGAAAGTTTCTAATATTATTACAAGTATGGTAGATGGTGTAATTTCGATTGATAAAGAAGGGCAAATCGTGACATCGAATCCACCAGCTGAACGCTTTTTGAAAATGCTTAATAATGATCAAATTGAAGAACCTTCTTCACTTGTTTTAACGAAGGAACTATTAGATTTATTTGTATTAGTCGTCGAGAGTGAGAAAAAGCAATTTATAGAATTAAATTTCGATCAAGGCAATTGGCAAGTTTTAATGTCGCCTCTTTATAATCAAACAAATATAAGAGGCGTAGTAGCGGTAATTCGGGATGTTACAGAACAAAGACGTTTAGAAAAGATGAGAAAAGATTTTATAGCGCATGTTTCTCATGAACTACGTACGCCTATTTCCTTATTACAAGGTTATAGCGAAGCGATTGTTGATGGTGTAGCAGAATCCAAGGAAGAGATGCAAGAATTGTCACAAATCATTTATGATGAGTCACTTAGAATGGGTCGATTAGTAAATGATTTGTTAGATTTAGCAAGAATGGAGAACGGTTTTACTGAATTAAATAGAGAGTTCGTTCCTCTAGTACAATTTGTAGATCGAATTTTACGCAAGTTTAAAGGTTTAGCAAAGGAAAAAAATATTAAGTTATTTGGAGAAATCAACAACATTCCACATTTAAATATCTACATAGATGAGGATCGAATGGAACAGGTTTTTACAAATTTAATTGATAATGCAATAAGACATACAAATGAAAATGGAAGAATAATTGTTTCAGTAAAACAAAATGAACGATCAACTACTTTTAATTTTATTGATTCGGGTGCAGGGATTTCAAATGAAGATTTACCATTTGTATTTGAACGTTTTTATAAAGCGGATAAAGCTCGTACAAGAGGTAGAAGTGGCACTGGTTTAGGTTTATCAATTGTTAAAAATATTGTAACAGCACATGGTGGATCGATCCAGGTCTATAGTGAAGTAGGACAGGGAACGACATTTAAAGTTAAAATACCGCATAATTTACGAATGAACGAAAAAGATGTAGAGTAATCTTGTTTCATATAAAACATATTTCCATTCAGTTTAGAGACAAAATCTCTGCAAAACACACAAAAAAACAAATAAAAGGTTAGTAAAATAATAAACATATAAAGAAAATAATTGAATTCTTACCAAATTTATCTTACGATTGAATTAATGAAATATTGATGAGTTTAGTGCAAGTATTGCTTAAAAGGGAATCTGGTATAATCCAGAACTGTCCCCGCAACTGTAATGTGGACGAAACGAATAGCCACTGTTCTTTAAGAATGGGAAGGTCGGAGTAGGTTGAAACAAAGTCAGTAGACCTGCTAAATTCATCCATGTTCAATTCTTCGGGGAGTAAGAATTTGAAGCAGCAGTTGCAAGACTTCTTGTATATATATGTTGTTTCAGCCCCGTTCAAAATGAATGGGGTTTTTTTATGCTTTCCAAATAGATTAGGAGGATTTAAATGAAGAAGTTTTTATCAAGTTTGATCATTATGTTATTGTGTTTAGGATTATTTGGTTGTAATAATGATACGACACAAAAAAAATTGAATGTAAGTAAGAGTGAGCAAGCAACTTTTCCAATGACTGTAAAAGATGCAACGAACAAAGAAGTTAGCTTTAAAGAGGCACCTAAAAGAATCGTATCACTTATTCCAAGTAATACTGAAATCTTGTTTTCTATTGGTGATGGCAAGGATGTAGTAGGGGTAACGGATTTTGACAATTATCCAAAAGAAGTAAAATCAATTGATAAAGTTGGCGGTAATAATGCCGATATGACATATAATGTTGAAAAAATTATTTCATTAAAACCTGATTTAGTTTTAGCGCATGAATCAAGTTTAGGAATTTCTGCTGACGGTTTAGAACAGATCAAACAAGCGGGGATTAATGTTTTTGTCGTAAAAAATGCTGCAACTATTAATGATGTGTATGATACAATTCAACAAGTTGGAGAAATTACGGGAAAAACTGAGCAATCGAAAAAAGTAGTAACTGGTATGAAAACAAAATTAGATGAAATTAGCAAAAAAACAGCTAAAGCAACTACAAATCCAAAGGTTTGGCTTGAAATATCAGGACCACCAGAAATATATACAGCAGGTAAAGGTACGTTCTTAGATGAAATGCTTTCGATTGTTCATGCTAAAAACGTAGCTGAAAGTGAAAAAGGTTGGGTAAAGTATAGTGAGGAATCAGCTATTAAAGCGAATCCTGATGTGATTTTAACAACTTATGGATTTTATGTTCCAAATTTAGAAAAAACTGTAATGGCTAGAAAAAACTGGCAAACAGTAAACGCAATTAAAAATCACCGTGTATATGATGTTAATTCAGATACAACATCTAGACCAGGTCCAAGACTTGCAGAGGGAGTCGAAGCAATTGCAAAGGCGGTTTACCCAGAGCTTTATAAATAATACATATTTTATCTTTTTTATACCAATTATCTTATTAATTTTTTTATTTATTTTAGGGGTTTCGATTGGATCTACATCGATTCCCTTTTCTTCTATTATTTCTAGCTTTTCAGATGCTCTAATTAAAACTAATTATGTTCCAGCTGATATTCAAACAATTGTTATGAATATACGAGTGCCAAGGGTAATGTTAGCTGGATTAGTAGGTGCGAGCCTTTCGTTGGCAGGAGTTGCATTTCAAGGAATACTTAAAAATCCATTAGCTGATCCTTTTACATTAGGTGTCTCTTCAGGTGCCTCTGTAGGAGCGGTGGTTGTTTTATTTTTTCAAATAAGCTTACCTTTTGTAACTTATTTTACTTTGCCGGTTGTTAGTATATTATTTGGATTTGGAACACTCATCTTATTATTACTATTTGTTAGAAAACTAGATCGATCTCTTAATGTAGAGACAATCATACTAGGTGGCATTATAATAAGTTCATTTTGTTCTGCATTATTATCATTATTTATAACTTTTTCAAATAATGAATTACGTGCAGTAATTGGATGGTTAATGGGCAATATCGGTGGGAGGGGCATTCAGTACTCTCTTAGTTTATTACCGTTTTTAATCATTTCTTTCTTAATTTTATTTAGTCAAAATAGGCAGCTAGATGCGATGACATTTGGTAGCACGAATGCAAAACATATCGGAATTGATGTAAAAAAATCCACTTATTTAATTTTGTTAACTGGTAGTATTTTATCTGGTGCAGCAGTAGCTGTTTCTGGAACAATTGGATTTGTAGGATTAGTTGTTCCGCATTTTACTAGAACTATGGTAGGGCCATTACATAAAAAATTGCTTCCACTATCGATGATCAATGGTGCAATATTTTTAATCGGGTCTGACATATTATCAAGAGTTGTATTAGCCCCAAGAGAGTTACCAATTGGGGTAATTACTTCATTAATTGGTGCTCCAATATTTGCTTTTATATTACTATCTTTGAAAAGAAATAGGGGAAAAGTATGATCAAATGTCAAGATATCACATATTCATATGATGGAATTCATACTGATTTGGATGAACTGTCTTATTCTATTAATCAAGGAGAATGGCTAGGTATTATTGGTCCAAATGGGAGTGGAAAGTCAACGTTTTTAAATATTCTTTGTGGACTTTTTAAGCCGTCTAAAGGAAATGTAATGTTGGATGGAGAATTTATTACTAGTATGTCTAATAAACAAATAGCAAAAAAGATTGCTGTTTTATCACAACAAAATTCCTATACATATTCTTATGAGGTAAAAGAAACAGTTAAACTTGGACGTCTTGCTCATTCGTCTTCCTTTTTTCCTAGCTGGTCCACAATTGATGAAACTGCAGTCAATAATGCAATGATGATGACTGGTACTAAGAAGATGGAAAAAAGCCTCATAAATGAAATTAGTGGTGGTGAGCGTCAAAGAGTATTTCTTGCTCAATGCTTTGCTCAGGAAACACCATATATTTTTTTAGACGAACCAAGTAACCATTTAGATTTAATGCATACAATTAAAATTTTAGACGTTTTAAAGGAATTACAAAAACAAGAGAATAAAACGATTGTAACTGTTTTTCATGACTTAAATTTAGCAAGTCTTTACTGTGATCGATTAGTAGGATTAAAGGACGGAAAAATTTATATCGAAGGAAAAACAGACTCAGTTTTAAGTGAAGAATTATTAAAAGGTTTATATGACACATCTTTTCAAATTTTAGATAATCCCGAAACAAATAAAAAGGTCATTATTTATAAAAGTAATGTATTGTAAATTAAAATTGAAAAAAGGAGAGGTTTTTCATGAAAATTTATACAAAAACTGGGGATAAAGGTCAGACTAGCTTAGTAGGCAAACGAGTTGATAAAGATGATTTAAGGGTAGAGTCTTACGGGACAATTGACGAAGTAAATACAATCGTTGGGTACGCAATGACATATTTAGATCATGAAGATACTAGAGATATTTACAATTCACTTCAAAAGATCCAACATGAACTATTTGACTGTGGTGGGGATTTGGCAGTAGTAAAGGATAGCATCCCTTTTAAAACGACAGAGAAAATGGTTGAAGAGCTTGAAACATTAATCGATGAATATATGGAAGCAACTCCCCCATTACAACGTTTTATATTACCAGGTGGGTCAAAGCCTGCTGCAATCATTCATCAAGCAAGAGCGGTAACGAGACGTGCCGAAAGAACGGTCGTAACATTAATGAAGCAAGAAAATATTCATCTTCCAGTATTTTTATATTTGAATCGATTATCTGATTATTTCTTTGCACTTGCAAGGTTAATCAACACACGTTTAAATATTAAGGATGTAGAATACGAGCGAGGAGCAATCGTATTTCGAACTGATAAAAAATAAATATGAAAAATAGCGATTGAATGGTTAAATTTTTCTAATCAATCGCTATTTTTTTTGTTATAAATAAGTTTTTTCAATCATAGAATGTTTGAGTGTATGTTTTAGTAATAGTACTTCTTGGTGATTACATTTTCGATTTGCTCAATGCATCTTAAGTATTATACATAAAAAAGAGTTTAAGTTCGAAATGATTTTTTGCGCTTAGTCCAATTTTTTTCTGAATTATCATTTGTCAGTCCACGAGCTATTGGGCAGGTTAAACACTTTCAGATAGGAGGCAAATAATGTTTGATTTTCTTAGGAGATGTTTGTTGATTGTTGTGTTTGTTTTAACGATTGGCCTTTTATTTATCGGAGGAAATCGAGAGAAATTAAAAGATATAATATTAGATAAAAATTTTCATGAATTAAAAATAGTTTCAAATCCTTAGCGTTTATTTTGGACTTAACTGTTTAATGATTAGTGTTGAAAGGACCGATTTTTTAGAACTTCCATTATAAATGTAATTTACTAATAAATTTGGTAAAGTACATTTATATGTGAAGTTCTATTTTTGATTTTAAGGAGAAAAAAATGACTAATATATGGGATCCAGCAGTTGTAATGGAAGAGGAATTAGCGAAAGAAATAGTAAAGATACAATTTCCTAAAATAAAAATAAACGTAATAAAAAAAATTGGCGAAGGATTTGATAATACTGTTTTTTGTTTAAATGATGAAATTATACTAAGATTTCCACGAAGAGAAATAGCTGTTGAAATTTTAAACGTTGAAAGAAAATTACTCCCAATTATATTTAATCATTTTGAATCGAAGACAACAGTACCAATACTCGATGGAAAACCATCTGAATTATTTCCTTGGCCATTTTTAGGATATAATTTTATTGCAGGAAAGCCTCCAATTAATTTAAATAGGACCGAGAGAATTTTAATGATAGAATCAATCGCGAATTTCTAGAAAAATTTGCATTCAATAAATTTCGATGAATTAAAGGATCTTAATTTACCATATGATGAGTTGAAGAGATTAGATATAACCTTCCGTAAACCTCAGGCTAAAAAATATATTAAACAGGCAATACAGAAGAAACTAATTGAAGATGAACAAAAAAATTAATCATTATATTGAAAGCTTAGTCGAAATTAAAAGTGAGACACCATTAGTACTTGTTCATGGTGATTTACATTTTAAGAATATGATAGTTAATGATCAAAACCAACTTAAAGGAATTATTGATTGGGGTGATGCTCATATCGGACATCGTGAATTAGATTTATCAATTATTTATAGTCTAATTCCGAACGATATGAGAGCGAAGTTTTTTGAGATTTATGGTAATTTATCGGAAGTGTCAAAGAAACTAGCACAGTTTAGAGCCGTCTTTACAACAGTTGTGCTATTGTTATATGCGAATGATCAAAAGGATGATTCGTTAGTAAGTTTTTGTCAAGAAAACCTAAGTAATGCTTTAAATGATTAGCCGGAGATTTTTATTTACAAACTGTATTTAATTTAGTAACATTAAAATGTAATTTAATAAACGATCTATCTTCGGGGCGGGGCGAAATTCCCCACCGGCGGTAATTAAGCATTGCTTATAAGCCCGCGAGCCTGATTTTTTTGGCAGGATCTAGTGCGACTCTAGAGCCGACAGTATAGTCTGGATGGGAGAAGATGGAGGTTCGCAAGTTCAAAAAATTTTTCTTTTTGAACGCTTATTTGGCGTGCTGAAAATTCTCCCCTATTTCAAAAAATAGGGGATTTTGCATAATTTTATACTATTTTTTATTTTTATTTCGGACTTATTATAATTTGTGCAAATGATAACGCAACTTAAGCGAACCTTTCATTTTTCTTGATATGATCGGGAAAAAGGAGAGAGGTAATATGCAACAACGCAACAAAGTAAATAAAATGGTGATAGTGGCAATGCTTAGCAGTATTTCTTATGTACTAATGATGCTGTACTTCCCACTTCCTGCATTTCCAGTATGGCTTACAATTGATTTTAGTGACGTACCAGCATTAATAGGAGCAATTGTTTTTGGTCCTGTAGCAGGAATAGGAATAGAGTTAATAAAAAACATCCTACATTACGTTATTAATGGTAGTATGACTGGTGTACCAATTGGAGAATTTGCTAATTTTAGTGCAGGAGTATTATACATTTTACCTGCGTCGTATTTCTTTAGAAAATATCGTTCAGTAAAAGGGCTAACTCTTGGATTAATCGTTGGTACAGTAGTGATGACAGGAATATTAAGTCTTTTAAATTATTTTGTGTTATTACCTGCATATGCACATTTCATGAATTTTAAACTACCAAATGAAGTAATTGTTGCATCAATTATGCCATTTAATGCAATTAAAGGTTTATTAATCATGATCTTATTCTTAGTTATCTACCCAAAATTAAAGGTTTGGTTAACTCAAAGAATGAATGTCCATAACGTATAAATAAATGAAAGTGTCTACTAAATTTTGGTAGACACTTTTTTGTTTTATGTATCTCTTTTGAACGAAAAGCAGTAAAAGAAGATGTTGGGTTCGAATCATGTAAACGATTTTTATTTTATTAGGAGAAAAAATATCGAAAAAAAAGAGAACCATCTATCGAATGATAGATGGTTTATTTGTTAATTTTTTAGCTGAGAAGTTAAGAAAAGAAACAGTTGTTCATTGCGTTCATCAAGTGCTTTGTCGATTTGACATAGCAGAAGTTTGTGCGATGTTAATGCTACAAGCGATGAAAGAAACGCATCTATTTCTGCTTGCACTTCTTCGTTTGGTTCAATGGTAGTTGTAGAAAAGGGATTAGTATCTACGATTAAAGCGTACTCGATCGGCATCACATCAAATATCAACTCTAGATAAAACTTTGTTTCCTTCCCATGCAATCGAAGTTTATGGTAAATCGATTCTGACGACAGATCAATCTTCTTACTATTTTCGTAATACGAAACCTGAGGGTGTGAGTAGTTATCCTTTCGAAAATTAATGACAATGCCATTTGGTGTACTCTTTGCATCATCTACAAACGAGATGTTTGTTAGTACTTCATCAACAGCAAGGAGAATTTGTAAAATCAATTCGATGTCTTTTTTTACCTGTCTTTTCTCTAAGAACTTGTTTAAAAACGTCTTTTTCTCGGTAACTGTCATCTGTTCCATGTTGTTCATCCTCTCATGATGTTTTATTTATTATAGCAAGTTATTAGATAATTCTGAATATGTAAAATAAGGAAATAATTATAGCTATATCATAAAATCTTGGCACATAGTTCTATGTATGATTTGGCCTACGTAAATCAAACGGGATGTTATTATTACTTTCTAAATGAACTCATTCAATGTGCTTAATAAAGAACAACAGCGATACGCATAGCTCGTGTTTTTTATTTAAAAAATAAAAAAAGCGACGAAATAACTTCGCCGCAGTTTTTACTATTCGAATTTTAAAGCGTCGCCATCGAATGCTTCGTCAGCAACTTTGATTGAGTCTGTTGGGCATCCTTCAAATGCATCCATCATGTCATCAACTAAAACGTCTGGAATTTCAACGATTCCTTGGTTATCATCTAGAGTAACGTATGCGATCCCTTCATCATCATAGTCATAGATATCAGGTGCAGCTGCGCCACAAGCGCCACATGCGATACAAGTGTCTTTATCAACGATTGTATATTTTGCCATTGTATTGACCTCCCAAATTATTCCCTGTTTTTGTTACAGATACTATTTTTGTAATGTACCTGTAAACATTTTAAAACGGTTTCCAAAACTTTTCAATATAATTGTACAAGGTTTTGAAAAAAACGAGAAATGATGAAATCTCAAATAAAATAAATAATGATTTTTATATGTTTAAAATGGTTTGGTTATTGATACATATGATAAGCTAGAAGAAATAAAAACTATTTAGAAAAAATGCACAAATATTTTTGTACTACTAATTATTATTCGAAAAAATATTTAAATATATTAATGGAATAATTTTATTTGAGAGGTTTATGATGTTTAAGCTATCAATATTGGAAGAAATCATCCTTTTTTTACTTCATCGATATAATGGTGAACGAACGATCCAAGGTATAATGTATTTATTAAAAGGTAAACAAAGTGCTCAAATTATTCAAGATTCTCATTTTTATCAAGTGACATCATTTTTCGGACTTTTTCATTTCCTTACTCATCAGAATATGCAAGAAATTATAAATGGGTTAGAGCTTAAGGGGTATATAGCTCAGTCTGAAAATAAGAATATCTATTTGTTAAATAAAAATGGTCAAGTTTATCTAGCAAATCAAAAACTACAGTTTATGGAATTAACATATATAAACGGACTAAGGTTTTCTAGTATTCAAAAGATATTTTGGAAAAGATTTTCATTGTTTTTTCAAACGGTTTCAAATCTGAATATGAATTTAAAATATTTTAGGGCAGTTATTCAAGATCAAGATATACAAGATTGGGTAAAAAATGAGATTCTTAATTTTACTGGGAATAAAAACGAATTAGTTAATCAATTATACAAAGAATTGCATACAATTTTAGAAAATATAAGTGACGAAGACGCATTACTATTTGTGAAACGATTGTCTGGAGCAAATACTTATGGCATGACTTTTGAGCAAATTGCATCAGAACACAAAGTGAGTGTTGAAAAAATTTATCTCAATTCGATTAATACTTTGCATCATATGATCACTATTTTGGTTGAATCAAACAATAATTATCCTTTGTTAAGTAAATTTGTTAATGGAGATAAAAGTACTAATATTACGAATACCTCAATTGAAACGAAGCGATTATTTACTGATGGTAAAACAATTAAAGAAATAGCTGAGATTCGTAAGTTAAAGATTAGTACAATAGAGGATCATATAGTTGAGTGTGTATTAGGTGATAAATTATTTCCAATTAATCAATTTATTACAACAAATCAATTTACTTTAATAAAAAATAAAATTATTGAACTAAATACAAGGAAATTAAA
>NZ_NTZO01000352.1 GCF_002559405.1 Bacillus sp. AFS001701
GATAGAAATTCTCTTTCTCCCGTATCGATTCTATTTAGACCACAGTTATAAATTATTTCTGACCATTTTTTGGCTTCATAAAAATTATTAATCAAGATATAGGTTTCACTTAAAAATAAAGCACAATGATAACTATCTTTGTAAATACCTTTAGGTTCAGGTATAGCATTCCAGGCTTCTTGGAGGCATTTTATTGAGTCTTCGTAGTTTCC
>NZ_NTZO01000353.1 GCF_002559405.1 Bacillus sp. AFS001701
ACGCGGTTTTATCAGCAAAATGCTCGCCAACGCCGCTGGCTTGGCTAATCGCCTGGCTCAGTTTTCCTGCGCTCAGCACGCAGTCCAGCCCTGCCGCTTTCGCCGCTTCACCGACCTGGGTATGGCAGGCTTCGCTTTCGTCGCCCAGCTCTGCCATATCGCCCACCACCATGATGCGGTAGCCCGGCATTTCAGATAACACCTGCACCGCCGCCGTCA
>NZ_NTZO01000354.1 GCF_002559405.1 Bacillus sp. AFS001701
TAACGCATGCGTTAGTTGTATTAAATTATATTAGTAATTGTTACTTACTTTTTTATGAGTACTCATATTGTCATAATAGCTAACCAAATAAAAAATAAGCCAAATAATATAGTTATCACCTTTACAACATGCCATGGTAGGAATCCGATAATTATATAAACCAATTCAACTAAAATGCTACTTCCTTCTCTACCTTTTTTGTTTCCTTTTTTAATTACTTCATGTTTAGATTTATTAAACAGAATGCCTAATATTGTAACAAAACCTCCAATTAAAAACGGTATATATGCACCTGTATCAATAATATTTTTAATCAAA
>NZ_NTZO01000355.1 GCF_002559405.1 Bacillus sp. AFS001701
ATACGCCAATTAATGTAATTGCGAAGAAACGTGAGATTGCAGCTAATATTTTAGATGAAAAGCGATATACTGTTTAATTTTTTAGAAAACTGTCAATCTATTGATTGGCAGCTTTTTTTATGTTGCAAACAATGTCGAAGTTTGTACAAGAAAAAAAGTTTTGTGAAAAATTAGTAATACCTTAAAAATTATTAGCCATTTTGTAATTAAATCCCCCAAATTACCTCTAAAATAAGTGTCAAATTAACTCAAATTTCTACAAAAACTATAAT
>NZ_NTZO01000356.1 GCF_002559405.1 Bacillus sp. AFS001701
ACCATTAAAAGAATTTTATGATAGAAAACGTGTGGAAGGTAAACCCGCAAAAGTCGCAATAATTGCTTGTGTAAATAAGTTATTACATTGAATATATACTCTGTTAAAAAGGAAACCTTGATTTAAACTAAATACCAAAATTATGAAGTAAGAACAATACCTTCCAATAAGGTAATGGAAGGCTATTTGGCATGTCTATTTTTAGTATAACATGTGTTTTATAAGATTTTTATTGAAAAATATTGACAACTATTAGCTGGTTTAGCTCCATAAAAAAATCGACTATTCATCCGATTTTCTAATTCAACTATCGCATGGTTAGTTGAATTAGATGAGTATCTAATTTAATAATCCCTTTTGTCTTAATAAAAAAATAAATAATTATAAAATTGGACGCTCAATGGTATTAAGACA
>NZ_NTZO01000357.1 GCF_002559405.1 Bacillus sp. AFS001701
ATTTTAACATTAGAAAAAAACAGAAAATAAAGATATTTTATCTACTTATGTTAAGTTGACTTTTCAAGATTCATAGAATTAATTCTAATATTAAAAATTCGTAAAAATTCATTTTCAAAGTTCTAATTTTAAATTTTTTGCATAATATCGGTTGTTCTAACTGCAAATCAACTTTTTGGAACCGCAAATTAAATCATAGAATCTGCAAATAATATTAGAGCATCGCAATTAAATGTTCAGATTGTGCAATTAAACAGTGGACTGCAATTAAAATCTGAAA
>NZ_NTZO01000358.1 GCF_002559405.1 Bacillus sp. AFS001701
TCATAGCAAATAAATGTTTCAAAATTATAAACTTTTTGTATCAAATCTATCATTTAATACAAAACTTTGATCCAGAAACTGTGTAATAAAAGTTCACCACATCATCTCAATTACTGTGGCTATTTGAGAATATTCGTTCTTAATTAGAAAAACTCCATTAACCCTCTACAAAAGAAAGGATTTTCTCTATTTTTCTATATTCTAGAAATAGCTGCAATTATTCTCCCCTCATGAATATATTTATAACATTTTGAGAAAGAACGCAATTAAAAATTTTCTCATTCGTTCTTAATTAATAAATAATAAATAATAAGCATTTTTTAATC
>NZ_NTZO01000359.1 GCF_002559405.1 Bacillus sp. AFS001701
GTTTAGTTGCATAAGGAATTAATTACCATTAACTATTATTTTTAATATTTGAGATAATTTATTTATATTCAACTTTGTAAACCCATGGGGGAAATATGATGAAGAAACATAATTTAATTCTTAATGTATTATTTTTAATAAGCACAATTTTTAATGCAGTTATTTTAGTTAAGGACATTGATGATTCATTGTCTAATAAGTTTGTTATAGGATATGTAGTATTTTTACTTTTATATTTTTTATTTTTATTATTTAAAGTGATTTTAAAATTAAGTAAACTAAAACGAACT
>NZ_NTZO01000360.1 GCF_002559405.1 Bacillus sp. AFS001701
CACCGAGGCCGACCACGACCTCTACGACCGCTACTACGTGCAGGGCGCGACCATCGCCCCCATGCCCACCGGCACCTCGATGTCGCTGCACGATGCCCTGGCCGCCATGCTGATCCCTTCTGCGAGCAACTACGCCGAGGCGCTGTCGTCCCGGATCTTCGGATCGCAGGATGCGTTCCTCGGCGCGACGCGCACCTGGCTTTCCGGCCACGGGCTGACCGGCACCACGATCA
>NZ_NTZO01000361.1 GCF_002559405.1 Bacillus sp. AFS001701
CCACGACGCGATCCGTAGGAGTTGAAGTCCCGGCGTTCCACCCCACGGCTTTGCAGATAGCGGCCTGCCGGGCTGTCGGCTTTGATACTGCCCGCCGGCGAGATGTGGTCCGTGGTAACGGAATCGCCAAGCATCGCCAGAATACGCGCCCCGTGGATATCCTTAAGCGGAGCAGGTTCAGCCAGCATGTCATCAAAGAACGGTGACAGACGAATATAGGTCGA
>NZ_NTZO01000051.1 GCF_002559405.1 Bacillus sp. AFS001701
TAATATGGCGCGCCCGAAAGGACTCGAACCCATAACCTTTTGATCCGTAGTCAAACGCTCTATCCAATTGAGCTACGGGCGCATATTATAAATGGTACCGAGGGCCGGACTCGAACCGGCACGGGGTCAACCCCCGCAGGATTTTAAGTCCTGTGTGTCTGCCATTCCACCACCCCGGCAGAAGTAAATTAAAAGGCGGTAACCGGATTTGAACCGATGATAAAGGTTTTGCAGACCTCTGCCTTACCACTTGGCTATACCGCCATATTTGGAGCGGAAGACGGGGCTCGAACCCGCGACCCCAACCTTGGCAAGGTTGTATTCTACCACTGAACTACTTCCGCATAAATGGCTGGGCTACCTGGATTCGAACCAGGGCATGACGGAATCAAAATCCGTTGCCTTACCGCTTGGCTATAGCCCATTAATTAAGAACTTTATATACTATATTCAATTTACTATAAATTATATTACTCACTTGAGTAATCGTTACAATAATTTAAATGGGGCGACCGATGGGAATCGAACCCACGAGTGTCGGAACCACAATCCGATGCGTTAACCACTTCGCCACGACCGCCATTATTGTATTATTTGGCAGGGGCAGTAGGAATCGAACCCACACCAAAGGTTTTGGAGACCTCTATTCTACCGTTAAACTATGCCCCTATAAATGGTGGAGGGGGACG
>NZ_NTZO01000362.1 GCF_002559405.1 Bacillus sp. AFS001701
AATTAGAACACTTGGTGGCGAAAAAAGTAATTTAGTAATTTAATCATTTAAAATAGCCATTCGATCTCTATGACCACAAACAGGACATGTAACTAGTCTTTCATTTACTTTACCGGTTTTAAATGCTAAAGCAAAATGCTAAAATTAATATAAGAATCGATTGAAAAAGACCAGCAATAAATTGATTCATATAGTTATCCCACTTTCTTTTTTATCACTTTTTTTTTATTAAAAAGACCAGAAAAAATTTTTTATGCTTGCTATTTATAGAAT
>NZ_NTZO01000363.1 GCF_002559405.1 Bacillus sp. AFS001701
TATTCTATTTTTCGCCATTAAAAATCATAATTAATTATTCTTTTTACGGTTAAAGTCTCATATTTTACTAAATTTGTTGATTTATAGATTATGTTTGGAAGAAAATCATTTAAATTCAATAGAAATTTTTATTATTAACTTGGGGGAATCGCTGGTTTTCTACTACTCAAACTTTTAATAAAAAGGTTTTCTAAAGGGAGAAATTTGTTATGTATGAGGGGAAAATCATAAAATATTATCGTGAAAAATCTCAGATGACACAAGAACAGTTAGGGAAAGGAATTTGTTCTAGTACGCATATTAGTAAAATAGAAAGATCTCAAACTGAATATGCACATGAAATAATAGCCCTACTATCTGATCGACTTGGAATAAAAATCGAAAATGAGATTTCAAAATTAAAAAATATAAAAAT
>NZ_NTZO01000364.1 GCF_002559405.1 Bacillus sp. AFS001701
ACATATAATTAAAAAAAATGTCAGATTATAAAACTTTTTGTATAATTAAATCGTCTAATTTTTAGTAAAACAAATTTAACTATTTTCTTTTTAGCTTTTGTTTAATCTTAAACGTTGATTATTAGTAGTTTGATTAAAAGAATTCGTGACGATACTAGAATAAAAATAACTTTATTAAACATCTATCAAATACTTACGACAACAAACAATTAAGAAACGATAAAAAGTATAGAAATTATAGGAGGAGAAAACAATTGTCCAGAGTTATGAAAAATCGTAGAAAAAAACCAATTTTAGGGATCGTAATTTCCTTAGTTCTAGTAGCTGGAGTGGCAGGTACACTTTATGAACAAAACAAAGAACCTAAAACGATTGTTATTAAAAAGAATGCTAAAGTTAAAAATGACATTGTAAAAAATGATAATGTACTAAATTTTCCAGATTATTATAAAACTACAAAAGAAGATGAATCTGGATTATTAGAAGTGTTAAACGTTGATTCAAATTTAGTATTAGTTAATAA
>NZ_NTZO01000365.1 GCF_002559405.1 Bacillus sp. AFS001701
ATTCTCCTTAACTTACTTTAAATAATAATCATATAACATTATTATAGTCCAATTTACTTTTTGTTGGTAATTAAATACAGATAATATTATGATGAAATAAGAATGTGCTATCGAAATGTGAGTAGGTGATTAAATGAGAAAAATTAAATCGATCCAAGGCCCAATGGCTGGTGGAAAAACAACACTTGCGAAAAGATTAGAAAATCAATAAAAAAACTTTCAAGTAAGATTTGAAAATCCTTATCCAATTGTTCAAAGTAGGTATAATTTAAAACTTGATATACATACATTAGAGGGGTTTATAAAAAATCAGCAATTATTGATTGAAGTAGAACTTCAGCGATTTAATCATTT
>NZ_NTZO01000366.1 GCF_002559405.1 Bacillus sp. AFS001701
CCAAAATTTAATATGAATATTAAAGTACATGCAACTGTAACTCAGTTAAACTCTAAAGTCAGCAATAAAGTTTTGCAAAATGAAGCAGAAAAAGAAATTAAAAAGGAAATCCGTACGACTTTTTCAAAAGGAATTAGTAAACAGTTTGATGTATTTCATTTAGAAGAAGAATTGTTTAGAAATAACTATAAATCCTGGAAAACAATTACAAAAAAAAA
>NZ_NTZO01000367.1 GCF_002559405.1 Bacillus sp. AFS001701
GCATTTCCTGGTGGAAACGACGTGCCTGATGTGGGTTATCGAGGAAGATACAGTGCTCTTTAACGCCCGGCGTGTTGAAGTCGTTGGAGGTACTGCCCAGCGCCATGACCAGCGTGTCGTACGCCAGTTTACGCTCGGGAACCAGCAGCTCCCCTTTTTCATCGCGCAGCTCTGCCAGGGTGATGGTTTTGCTTTCACGGTTGATGTCCACCA
>NZ_NTZO01000368.1 GCF_002559405.1 Bacillus sp. AFS001701
CGACACGGGGCAGCTCGAGCCGGGGCACGGCCTCAAGGTCGGCTACTACGCGCAGGAGCACGAGAACCTCGATGTGAACCGTTCGGTGCTGGAGAACATGGTCTCCGCCGCCCCGCACATCACCGAGACCGAGGCGCGCAAGGTGCTGGGGTCGTTCCTGTTCACCGGCGACGACGTGCTCAAGCCCGCCGGGGTGCTCTCCGGTGGCGAGAAGACGCGTCTGTCGCTCGCGACGCTGGTCGTCTCGTCCGCGAACCTGCTGCTCCTCG
>NZ_NTZO01000369.1 GCF_002559405.1 Bacillus sp. AFS001701
GTAAAGGCGTTGGCCCAGTTGTCCGGTGCCGCACAACGGTCGGCCGGTGCAGCGTCGCATCTGGCGGCTCGCGCGTCTGCACGCCGGGCGGTGCCCGGTTCAGGCGCGAGCGCGGCAAAGTCCTGAACCCGCAAGCTCACCTTTTGCGCATACGCCTTCGACCCGCCGTAGCTTTTGAGCGCCGCGTCCATGTCGCCGTTGGCGGAGCGCATGTAGCCGTACAGGATT
>NZ_NTZO01000370.1 GCF_002559405.1 Bacillus sp. AFS001701
GAATTACAACGTCCAGCGCCTTGTCATCACCCCTGCAGACGACACGACGTTACCGCCGACGCCTGCCGTGATGGAGTCAGACACCGACTACCGTCTGCGCATTCAGCAGGCATTCGAGGGGCTGAGTACCGCAGGCTCTACAGGCTCCTATCAGTTTCATGGCCGCAGCGCTGACGGGCGGGTCGCCGATATTTCGGTCATCAGT
>NZ_NTZO01000052.1 GCF_002559405.1 Bacillus sp. AFS001701
TTGAGCTACGGGCGCATATTGTAAAGTGTGTCGTCTTCGTTAGCGACTTTTACAGTGTATAACATACAACTGTTTATGTCAACACTTTTTTAAAAGTTTTTTTAAACTTTAAAGGCTTACTACGATAAGCTTTCGTTGACTTCGTTAACTTGTCTGACGTGACTTAAATTATATTAAAGCATCGAACATTTAATGTCAACACTTTTTAAACAAAAAAAAATCACGAGTTTATTTACTTATTTGATTTAACTGGGCTTAAGAGCTTTTTTAAGTTATTAATGTAGCTTTAATCAAT
>NZ_NTZO01000371.1 GCF_002559405.1 Bacillus sp. AFS001701
ATACAGAAATCATCTTCTTTTTGAGACTTAACGTTTTCTTAATTTCTTCTCCAAAGGGCACATTTTACAATTTAGACTTTTTTATTTTTATAGACAAAAATCCTATATTTAATTCTAACTTACATTGAAATCCCTTTATCAACCAAAATAATTTTAACCTTAACCTTAATATTTGATTGTTGAAATGCACTAACCCAATTATTTTCTACTTTTTTCCAATCTGAGTATTTAAATGATCTAGCAAAAATACCGAGGCCAATTGGATCCAACTTGTCAGTTTGGAGAGATTTAACAAAAAGATTTAGTTCTTTTTGTAAATCTTTTTCTATTTCTTTTTCTAACTTTCCTTGCGAATTATCATTTAATTTAATTGGAGATTCTGTTATCGCTACCGGTAATTTGAGATTAATCTTAAA
>NZ_NTZO01000372.1 GCF_002559405.1 Bacillus sp. AFS001701
ATCTTAACTAATTGTTAACAAATTAGTATTTAATTTATTAGATATTAATATACTAGTCTATCAGATTTAATATTTCAAGAGTTTATTAAACTACTTATTGAAAACGCTACCCTTTATTAACTTTATAAGTAATTGAATGTAATATAGAAATAGCAGAAATTAAATATGACATTTCTATTTTTGGTGGCCATGGCAACTACAAATTGTTACGATTCCTCAAGAACTTATTGCATTTAATAATCGGGCTACCCCTTGTCTCAAATTGATCAAGCTCGCTTTTGTGGTATGACCAGATTATCAATTTAATAAACACTGCAATAATTGCATTGTTATGTATAAAAAATTAAAATAACATCT
>NZ_NTZO01000373.1 GCF_002559405.1 Bacillus sp. AFS001701
GCTTACCACCTGATAGTGGGTTGCCGTTGAGGTATGCACAAAAACAGCATCACACTCGCGGGCCAGATCCTGCAGGGAGGCAGCATACGGAATGCGCCAGGTTTCGCAGATACGTTCTGCCTTTTCTCGGGTGGGTGACCATGCCCCTTGCAGGGTCCAGTCCGTTGCTGCACCTAAAACAGGCAGCCAGGCTTTTTGCGCGATGCCG
>NZ_NTZO01000374.1 GCF_002559405.1 Bacillus sp. AFS001701
CTTATTCAACTAACGCATGCTCTAGTTGAACAAGGAAGAGAAAAATAATGGTATAATTTTATTAAAAAAAAAAGTTGGTAGAAGAGGATATAAAATGACAATGAAAACATCAGGAAAAGTATTTTTAGTTATTATTATTGCATTAACAATACCTTTTCTAAAATATACTAAATTCGGTGATTTAATTGCATTATTGGTTTTAATAGGAATCTGCATTTTTAATAAAAAGATAA
>NZ_NTZO01000375.1 GCF_002559405.1 Bacillus sp. AFS001701
CTTCTATTAAAAGAAGTTTCTTTTTTTGAAACTATTTTTTATAATAATTCTCAAAGTTGTATATTTATTATTTTTTCTAAAAGAATACTTACTAATATTTTGCACCTTTTTTATTCATTTTGGTATATGATGAAGCCATTTATTTCTAATTAATTATTGCCATATTTAGTGAGGAAGAATGGACTTTTGTTATTTTAGAATTAT
>NZ_NTZO01000376.1 GCF_002559405.1 Bacillus sp. AFS001701
TTCCAGTTTCATATGGAAATTTATTTATAGTTGAAAATAAATCGCTTAAATTAAAAAGATACTTTCAAAATAAATGTGATGAAAAAATATTTAGTTGTCCTTACTTTGATACGCTTGAAGGTTCAATATCTAAAAAAGTTTTTTTTGAAAAAAGAAGATATAGTTTTAACAGACGATCACAATGGTACACCAATGATCATTTGAAATTTTCAGAAGCAGAAAGTTTATTATCAATTCCAATTATAAAAAAT
>NZ_NTZO01000377.1 GCF_002559405.1 Bacillus sp. AFS001701
GGATATTGGAGAGGATAATTTTGAACAAAATACTTTTTTTATTTTTTTTCACAATTACATTAACATTAATTATTTTTACGAGTTTTAAACAAGCTTTATATGTAATTTTATCATAAAATTTCGCCGAAAAAATTTTAACAATAATATTCCTATCACAATAACTAATCTAAAGGGAATAAAATATCCTCTATTAGCAGCAATCAAATATTGAAATATTGATCAAATTGGTCTTAATAGTTGATTACCACTAAGCTTATGACTACTATGTAAAGTTAAATATTAGATTCCCTCAATATAAATTTCTACATTTGAATATTATTTAAATAAATGATTTTTGCGAGATAAATATACTTACAATATTTATT
>NZ_NTZO01000378.1 GCF_002559405.1 Bacillus sp. AFS001701
AACCGATGCGGCAGCGGTGTTTTCCCTGCTCGGCGGAAAAGGGCTTAACGAACGCGTTGGCTCCACGCTTGAGATTGAATCCGGCAGTAACGATCCGATGGCGGTATTTCTCACCATTACGCTTATCGAGATGATTCAGCAGCATGAAAGCGGGCTAAGCTGGATGTTTGCGTTACATATCCTGCAGCAGTTCGGACTGGGGATTGTTATCGGACTGGCGGGGGGCTATCTGCTACAGCAGACGATCAACCGTATATCGCTTCCCGCGGGGCTTTACCCCCTGCTGGCGC
>NZ_NTZO01000053.1 GCF_002559405.1 Bacillus sp. AFS001701
TCATATGAATCAGTTTGTTTTACCCAATCTCCAAAATAACACTTTACAATTAATACCCATCATTTGTAGCGAAAAGGACACTGATCAACAAATCACATTGAAAGTTTTTTCTGGTGAATTAATCTTACTATTTGAAGAAACTGGTGAGCTATGTTCATTAAATATATCGAAAATTCCACAACGTCAACCTGAGGAATCCACATATGAGGTTTCAATTAAAGGTGCCCGTGACGGATTTACGGAATCTCTAGAAACAAATGTGGCATTACTTCGAAAACGAGTACGTAGTACCACTTTATGCAATGAAATATTTACGATTGGTAAACGAAGTCAAACAAGCGTTTCATTACTCTACCTTTCAGATGTAATAAATGAGAGTATTATTACGGAAGCAAGAAATAGACTGAATTCAATAGAAATAGATATTCTAAATGGGATTTCTCCTCTTGAGGAGTTACTATCAGACTCACCATATTCGATTATTCCTTCCTTAACTTATAATACTAGGCCAGATATGGTAGTCGAGTCACTGCAACGTGGACGCTTTTGTATCTTAATAGATGGTGCTCCAGCAGGATTAATAGCACCAATTAATTTACAATTTTTACTAAAATCTGCTGAAGATCTGTACATGCCCTATTATTTTGTGACACTTGAAAGATTATTAAGATATTTAGGCTTATTACTTTCAGTCTTACTTCCAGGTTTTTACATTGCATTGGTCTCTTTTCATCAAGATCAGATACCTTTTCCAGCACTTGCAACAATTTCAATTAATTGTAAAGGGATACCATTTTCTCCAGGGATGGAGGTAATTATAATGACGATACTTTTTGAAATTCTGTACGAGGCAGGTTTACGTTTGCCGAAATCAACTGGTCAAACTGTTACTGTGGTAGGAGCGTTAATTGTAGGAGAAACTATGATTCGATCAGGACTTACTTCTCCGAATGTAGTTGTCATTGTTGCAATTACATTGATATCTCAGTTTCTAATTGTAAACCAATCTTTTGGAAGTGCTGTTATTTTAATGAGAGCTATAAGTATTTTAATGGCGTGTATTTTAGGTTTGCCAGGTTTAGTGCTTGCTCTTTTTCTAATATTAGTATATGTCTCAACGTTAAAATCCTTTGGAATGCCGTACATGTCTTCATTTAATAATCCAAGTGACAGTGACTATATTAAAGGATTAATTCAACTGCCAAAAACATTTATGAGAAAGACTCCAAAATTTTTAGATACGAAACTTGGACCACAACAGGGGGATAAGTCAAATTGAAACGAAAGTTAATACTACTAATTGCTCCTATTTTACTTTTAACCGGATGTTGGGATCTAAAACAATTAAGTCAAATAACATATATTTCAGCTCTAGGAGTAGATTATGTAAATAATGAATTTGTTATATATGCGCAAGTTTTGGATTTTGCAACGATTGGTAAATCAGAGCAAGGAAGTAGTGGAGCTGAAGGTCCTAACATTTGGATTGGTAAAGGAAAAGGAACAACATTTGCAATGGCTTGTAACGACTTATTTAATAGCACTCAACAAAGGACATTATTTGGTCAAATTAGTTCGATAGTGTATAAAGAATCCGCCTTGGGTAAAATACAAGTTGAAGAATCCTTGGAATTATTTGAGCGATTTGTAGATGCACGACTCACGCCTTGGATTTATACTACAAAAGAACCAATTGATAAAATTTTTGCAGTTGAACCTATGTTACCTAATTCACCAATTATGACTTTATTACATTTACCGAATGGAAACTATGAACAGCATTCACTAATATCACCAATGAAATTAGTTGAGTTCGCTGCACTTAATAATGAACCTAGTGCCACAATTATCATACCATCACTTGGTTTAGATGATCAACTATGGAAAAAAGATGACGAAAATATGCCAATGATGAATGTAAATGGAGCTTTTTTGTTTTATAAAGGGAAAAAACCAAAATGGTTATCCAAAGATGATTTAAAAGGATTACGTTGGGTTGATCGGAATACAGAACGTACACCTCTAGCTCTTAACGAAAAGAACGGAAAAATAAAAGCATTGCTTCCAATTGAAGACCCAATTATTAAGATTCGTTCTAAGGTTAACAAATCAGGTTTTCCAAAATTTAATATGAATAT
>NZ_NTZO01000007.1 GCF_002559405.1 Bacillus sp. AFS001701
CAATCCTTATGCAACTAAACTGCCAGTTAGTGCAATAATTCTTTTTATTGAAGTAATGGGCTTATCATTACTTCAATAAAATTGGGTATTGTCACAGTTTGTCTATCGGTAACAAACTATCCACTAATGAATATGATGAAATGAGACTAGTTACCTAGTTACTCCTCTCATCAGATATAAGAACTAGAGAATTTCATTGAATAATTTCTATAAGTTTTTAGCAATGAAGAGAAGAGTATTTGTAGATAAAAAATCAAAAAAGGTCGTGGATATATGAATGAAGAAGAAATTTTCGAAATAGGTGCCAATTGTCTTCTAAGGATAGGGAACCGTTTTTTTGCAGTTGTTGAAATAGAATCAGAAGTTCCTGGTATAGATTTAGAGGTATTTGTTATCATTCGTATTAATATGGAAACAGCAAAAAGACTTAAAAATGCCGGACTTGATTTTTGTGAAATAAGAAACACTGCTCCTAGAAATGAAGATGGCGTAACAGCAGAATTCAAGTGTATCTTTATAACAAACCGTCAGGCTTTTGCTCTTTTTGATGTGGAAAATGATTTTGATCGAGCTGTTTTTGTACGAATTTCATTAGAAGAAGCAGAACGCGCAATAAGAAAAGGTGCAATGCGTTGTACTGTTATTGATGCAAGACATTAATATAAAAACTATATTTTGACTTATTAAAAGACTATGTTAATGATATAAAGAATGATCTGTTAAATGAACTTACCCTGATTAAATAGATATAAATAAAAATGTGTATATTGAGCAGCCTTAGCCCTGTATTCTAAAGGGCTAAGGTTATTTAATTTCTTTTGGAATCGTTTTGTTGTTGTACCGCATTTTAAGTAAAAATGTTTTTATCGATATATGTTTTACAAAACAGAAATAGGTCCTCATTTACTTACTAAGAATATTCGCCTAAACTTTGTTCAGCCATTTGAAAAATGCGATTTAAAATTGCTCCACTTACAGAACCATTTAAACTAACTGTTGTAGATAGTTAGACCCCATAAATCATTAAAAATATTCATTCTCAAGGTTAGCACTATCCGTTATTCAACTAAAACTGCCATTATGTTGAATAAGGTCTTCACTATTGATTTTAAACCTAAAAATTTACGACAAAAAACCAGAAAAGCCTTCTAACGGGTTTTCTGGTTTTTCACTTTCTACTAATTTCGCATGCCATTTAATTCTCCATAACCGCTCTCTATTTCGCTGCCTTTTCATGTTCCTGCTTGAAAAAGCTCTTCATAGAATGGAACACATCTGACTTTTGCTTTAAAATATAATATCGAAATTTCTCGTCATTTATATTTTTATACGCGGACATTAGCGTACTATGTCGATTGTATTGGTTTACTTATACAGGATACACCCTTTGATATGACTAGTTTTTTCGAAGGTCATTTTTTAAAAATTCCATTGAGTTGTTTAGGATACATCCACTTTGATTAAATTCCTGTAAAAAATAACCAATGAGAGTCCATACATTTTTCTAGTTTACATCAATAAAAAAGTTAACATAGCAATTAATTTTATTCAACTACCATGGGAGTAAAATAAAAACTTCCATTCACTGTTGTGAATCCGATGATTCATGGTTGGCTTAACGTACTGCGTTAGTTCAATAATTTTCAAGTTCAGTTCTAAATCTCTAATAGTACCATTTCCAGTCCATCATTATTTAAAGCAAAAATTGATTTACATTGATCACACCTAAGGATTACACCAGAAGGATATTTTGGGACCTTATAATACGAACGCATGAGTTAGTTGAACAACTTAATCGACTGTTTAGCCGATTATTTTATGCACTATTTGGTAGAATAGTTGAAGAAGAGGTAAAAGCTTTTAATCATTCATTTATCTATTGACTTAGAGTTTACTCTAATCAGTATAATTAAAATAAATCAAGATGTACTGTAATCAGCTAAAGATTGGGTGCTTTATCATCAAATGATTTAGATGGAAAATTCGATTTGTCTAATATGAACAGTGATTTTTTCGATAAAAGAAAGTAAAAAGAACAATAAATTCATTAGAATAAAAATGTTGGGAGTCGGTTTTATGGAGCAATCAAATAAAGCGTTTAGTGATACATTAATAAAATCATTAAGAGGAGAACGAGGTCATCTTCCTATCAAGAATGCTTTGTTGGATATAAACATGGATCTTGCGGGGAAAAGATTAGAAGAGCTACCTTATACTATTTATCAATTAGTCAAACACATGACATACTGGCAAGAATTTCTCTTATTATTCGCACAAGGAGAGAAGCCAGAATTACCTTCCGATGTAAAAGAAAGCTGGCCTGTTGAAGAGGGGCCAAATAATGAGGAAGAGTGGAAACATGTTATTCAACATTTTCTTCAAGGGATAGAACAGGCATGTACGATTGCCCAAACTGTTCAATTGGACAAATCATTGGAGAAATGGCCAGGCGAATCACTAGGTGGTGTACTACGCAATATTGCATCTCACAACTCCTATCATTTAGGTGAAATAGTACTAATACGCAGATTATTTAGCGCTTGGCCACCACCAACTGGAGGATATCCAGCCTAAACTTTGGATCAATAGTTATTTCATAACACATGGGAGCCAATGAGGCTCCTATTTTCCATGTTTGCGCTTTGTTGAATAAGAAGTGTTATAAGTGTTTATAGAAATTTAATTAAAAGTAGTAGAAGAAAAATGAGCTGTATAATGCAGCTTTTTTATTGGGTCTTCTCGAAAGGTATTAGCTTCAACCATTGCCTCGTGGAGTAAACGTCAAGTAACTCTAAAATCAAACTTTTTTGTATATTTTGGAGTTACTTGACGTTTACTATCTACTAGTGAAAATTTAAACTTGCTTGAGGGGGTTAGCTAAAATAGTTCGATAAATCTACGTGCCGCTTTGGAAAGATATCGTTGTTTACTAATGCTATCTCTGATTGAAGAGAAGAATCTAGGATGTCCAATACCCTAATTCCGATATTACGAAATTCAGATACTGAAGATTTAGGAAGGATACTTGCTCCAATTCCAGTTTCAACTAGGGAAAGAAGTATATTAATATCTGGGCATTCGCACAAAATATTTGGCTGGAATTCGAATCGTTCACATTCTTCTATAATTCTTTCATACAGCCCCTCTCCCTTCGTTCTGTGGACTAGCAATAAAGGTACGTCTTCAATCTTTTCATTTGAATAGCTTCTTTTGAATGGTAATTTCCCCAATTTTTCGGTACCACAAAAACAAATGATTCCGTTCCCAAAGGAATCATAGAAAGACCTTCCATTTCTAAAGGAAGACGAACAATGGCAAGTTCGATATTGCGTTTTTGTAACTGTTTATTCACTTCACCTGGATCTCCTCACCGCAGTTTAAATGAAATCATTGGATAATCTTCATGGAAATATTGAATTCTTTTAGGCAGATAAGAAACACATGAGGCAACTGTACCAATGGATAGAGAACCTCTGATTATTCCTTCACCAGCTTCTTTTACTTCTAATATCGACTCCTCAAATAAATTTAAAATATTCTGGGCTTTTTTATATAGAATTTTGCCAGCTTCAGTGAGTTCCATGGTCCTCCCAAATAGATAGATGCATGCAGGTACTTTAGTCCTCCTCATCTATCCTCTCTTTTTTTGGAATAAAATGTGTGACATTATATTCGGTTATTTAGGTTTAATTTTTTTTTTTCGACAAAAAATAAATAAACAAAACAAAATGATTGCATTTTAAATTTTAATCAGGTATATTATTTGACATATCAATTATTGATACATCAACTAACTGCGTAATGCCTTTGCAAAGGAGGGATAAATTGACAAATTCATGTGCAAAGGAAGCGATTATTTTATATAAATTACACTTTCTTAATAAAGAAGTGAGTTCAAAGTTTGAAGGTTGTACAGGTATAAGTCAATCTAGGCTTGAGCTTATACTTCAGTTATATGAAGTAGATGAAATTAGTCAAAAAGCGCTTCAAAAAGAAGTGAATATTGATAATGCGGCAATTACGCGGCACTTAAAGCAACTTGAAGTAAATGGAATGATTGCAAGACGTAAAAATCCAAATGATAACAGGGTTACTTTAGTTTCTCTTACGAAAGAAGGACGAAATAAAATTCATGACTTTCAAGTAGAGAAAGAGCGTTTTGTAGCTTCAGCGCTAAAAGGTTTAAGTGAAGAAGAGCGTGATAATCTTTTAAATATGTTAAATCGTATTCAAGAAAATATACAAAAAGTCTAAATATGAGATAAAAAGGAGAGTACATCTATGAGTAACATAACAAAAATAAATGATTTTACAGAAATTATGACAGGACGTCGTTCGATTCGTAAATATGATCCATCAGTGAAAATTAGTAAAGAAGAAATGACAGAAATTCTAACTGAAGCAACACTTGCACCTTCTTCAGTTAATATGCAGCCATGGCGCTTTCTTGTAATTGATAGTGCAGAAGGAAAAGCAACACTTGCACCTCTTGCGAAATTTAATCAACTTCAAGTAGAAACATCATCCGCAATGATCGCTGTATTTGGTGATTTACAAAACTTTGATAATGCAGAAGAGATTTATGGAACAGCTGTTGAACGCGGGTTTATGCCAGCTGAAGTGAAAGAAGATCAAATGAAGAAGTTATCAGCATATTTCTCTACGGTTTCATCAGAGGTGATGAAAGATACAGTTTTAATTGATAGTGGTCTTGCATCAATGCAACTTATGCTAGCAGCTCGTACTCATGGATACGATACATGTCCAATTGGCGGTTTTGAGAAAGACCAAATTGCTGAAGCATTTGGATTAGATAAAGATCGTTACGTACCAGTTATGCTAATTTCAATTGGAAAAGCAGCTGATAGTGCATACAAATCGGTTCGTCTGCCAATTGATAAAATTGCTAAGTGGAAGTAATTTTATCAAGACACATAGAATAATGAAAGGGGAAGCACTATGATAATCATTCACGCAGCATTTCAAGTAAATCCAGCTAAACAACAAGCATTTGTAGAAGAAATTCAACCTTTAATTGATGCTTCAAGAGAAGAAAACGGAAACGTATCATATGATTTATATAAAAATACTGAGAAAGAAAGTGTGTATACAATGGTAGAAGTTTGGCAAAATGCAGAAGCAGTGGCTAGCCATAATACAAGTGAACACTTTACTTCTTTTGTTAGTAAAGCGAATCAATTTTTAACAGCTCCATTAGATGTTAAAGTTTACGATGGACAACTAGTAAAATAATCAATACCCCCTCGATTACTCTAAAATAGAGTTACCGAGGGGGTGTTTTATTGTTTCTTCGTAAACGTCAAGTAAATTCAAAATATATAATAAAGATAAGATTTGAGTTAAATAAATATAAGATTACCTATTGACTAATCGTAAGAAAAAGAAAGACCTCAGTTATCAAAAATACAACTTCTATCCATATAAATTAATAGGTTTTCATTTTTCACCTTGGTCAAAATAGTATATTATATTCTATTTTTATAGTAATAAAATAAGACCGCCGAAGCAGTCCACCTTATTGAACTAATGCTTTGCGTTAGTTGTTTTTCCATACTGAAATCCAACTAAAAATATAGCAAGAACTGATATATTCAATTATTAACCGTATCTATTAAACGGACATTTCCTATTTCCCCTGGTTCCTTTCATACTTAAGGTGCTACAAGTTCAATGGATTCCTAAGGTTTTTTGTCTCTTAACAGACATTTTATTCTGCTAGATGTAACTGTAGATTCCTGAACAAATAATATCTCCTCAAAATGCATGAAATAACATACAAAATTAGATTATCCTCCATTATTGCTCTGTTTTATTCGATTAGAAAACCTCGGAAAGGCGCCATTTTTTCGATATCTCCTTAATTTGATGAGGTGTCGTTCTGCAGCATCCACCTATTAAACGTGCACCTACTTGGTACCATTCTTCAGATTGTATACCCAACGCGTTACATTGTTCATGACCATGCCATGTTTTTGTTTCCGGGTTATAAGTTTCACCAGAGTTTGGATAAACAAGAATTGGCTTTTTGGTATTTTCTCTCAATTCCTGGATGGCACCAGTTACAACAGTTACTGGTGCACAATTGATGCCTATCGCCACAATTTGCTCACTTTTCTCAAAAACTCGCGCACACTCCGCAAGCTTCGTACCTTCACTGATCTCTTTTTCATTTTTTATAGAAAAGGATAGCCACGCATATGTTTCTGGAAACTCACGCAATAATGTATCTAATACTCTTGCTTCTTGCAAGGAAGGGATTGTTTCGAATGCTAATAGATCTGCACCAGCTTCAATCAATACTGACATTCTTGAACGGTGAAAGTCTTCTAATGTTTTATCTGTCACACCGTAGTTACCTACGTACTCTGAGCCATCTGCAAGGTAAGCCCCGTACGGTCCAACTGACGCAGCAACCAATGGTTTAGGCCTATTCGTTTGCTCGTTTTCATTCCAAAAATCATCCCTTGCTCTTCTTGCAAGTAACACGGTTTTCTTAATTAACTCCAAAGCTTCCTGTTCTTGTATTCCACGTGCAGAAAAACCATTAATAGTAGCTTGATAGCTTGCTGTTATGGCACAGTCCGCTCCAGCTCGAAAATAGTCCGAATGAACTTGATAAATTAGTTCAGGATTTTCTAATAACACGCGTGCCGACCAAAGGGGATCGTCCAAATTACATCCATGCGCCTCCAATTCTGTAGCTAATGCTCCGTCAAGAATCATCATGGAATATTCGGATAAAATAGCTTCAATTGGATTGAGTTTGTTCGACATAATTTACGCCCCTCTTCTTTAGATTTTTTGATAGATAATAACTTCCATAGCAAAGCAAAATAAACGGTATGCCGCAATATAAGGCAATTCTCTGTGTTGGATCAAATGCAATTCCAATACACGAAGCCAAGCAAAGGATAAAAGAAGAAATTGGTACCAATGGATATAATGGTGTACGATAGACCAAATCCTTTTCAGAATTTCCTTCTTTTAAAAATTGTCTGCGAAATAGGAACTGGGAAACACTAATACTCATCCAAACCACAACCACTGCTAAACCAGAAATTGAAACTAGTGCGATATAGACAGTATCTGGAGCTATAATACTTGAGAGCAACGCCAAACCTCCACCCACCATTGAAAAAATAATAGCGTTGATTGGAACACCCTTCTTTGTCATTTTTCCAAAAATCGGTGATATTGTATTCTTATTTGCAAGTGACCAAAGCATTCTAGAAGAGGCATAAAGACCTGAGTTTGCCGCAGAAAGAATGGCTGTTAGGATAACAAAATTCATTATGTCGGCTGAATATGGCACCCCAATTCGTTCTAGTACTGCAACAAAGGGGCTTTTTAATATCCCTGCATCCGACATAGGCAATAAAGCAGATAAAACAATAATTGTTCCTATAAAAAAGATAATCAATCTCCACAGGGTAGTTCGAATTGCCTTCGGTATCGTTTTTTCCGGGTTCGCTGTTTCACCAGCTGCAATGCCTATTAATTCTGTTCCTGAAAAAGCAAAATTAACCGCAAGCATGGTCATTATAATAGCAGTAGCACCATTTGGAAATAAACCTGCACTTGTTAAATTAGAAAAGAATGGCGCTGTTTTTGAATGAGTCATCGGAAGAAACCCAAGCATTGCCGCTACTCCTATAATAATAAATAACCCAATCGCTATAACCTTTATCGATGAAAACCAAAATTCAGATTCAGCGAAAAACTTAACTGTAACGACGTTTAATGCAAAGATCAAAATGGCAAAAAGAGCACTCCATACCCAAACATTAACCGATGGAAACCAACGCTCCATAAGCAATCCAGCGGCTGTAAATTCGGAACCTAAAGCAACAGTCCAAGTTAACCAATATAACCAGGCTACTGTAAATCCTGTACCCGGTCCAATGTATTTAGCTGCATAGCTATGAAATGCACCCGTTTCAGGCATATGTACGGAAAGCTCCCCTAAACATAACATGACTAGATACACCACTAGCGCACCTATCAGATAGGATAGAATTGTACCAAACGGACCAGCTTGTTGAATCGTGTAACCCGAACTTAAGAATAAGCCAGTCCCAATCACCCCACCAAGTGATAGCATGACTAAATGACGTGCTTGCATTTTCCTTTGAAATTCTTGCCTATTTTCGTTTTCCATTTCTACTCTCCTTTAGTTACTATCCAGAGAAAACAAAAACGCACTCTAAAAAAGAGTGCGCTACTGACAAATAAAATGAATGGTCTTATCTATCAGGAGTTTCACCCGCTGGAATTAGCACAGTATCTTAATAGACCTGTTGCTGAGGTATCATAGGGCCAGTCCCTCCACCTCTCTGGATAAGAAATATATTTTTTTTTTTATAACAATATCAATTCACTTAAAAATTGTCAAGATATTTCAGTATTTTTTAAAAATTCCCTGCTGTAGAAATGCAAAAAGTGTGTTACTTTAACTACAATTCACTTCTCCTTGGATATTATTTTAAAACTTAATATAAAAAACTATAATTTTAATTGTTGTCACTTAAATGCTTTAATATGACCCCCTATCCAAAAAAACAAAATACTTGTTGTACAGAATATGTTTTTTCAACTAAATACTCACGAGTATATATCAGAATTGAATACATGATGGTTTTAACCAAATTTCACCATTTATATTAAGTGATATCTAAAATTCATTTAAATTTCAAAGTCATTTTTATTATTTATTTTTAAACTATTCTGTCAAATACTTAAAAAGGAACCGATTATCATCGACTCCTGAAATTATGCAACTATTTAGGAGAAGTGTTAATTACTTCTAATAAATGGTAAGATTAATTACTCCCCTCGTTAAAAATCTGTCCGATAGTAGAAAAACGCGAATGAATTTAGGTTTTATAAATATAAAAATACGACCCGATTTGTGAAGAGTTTCACTTAAACTAATCTGCCATTTAGTCTCCCATGCAGCGCAAGCGCTACACCACAGTGAATGAAAAAGAATTAAAACCGTCAATACTGCTTCTATGGCTGGGTGAGGAAGGTCGCTTCAACAAGGTGCCATTAGAGCCCATCATTTAGTCTGACTCCAACAATCACGATGCATCTCAGAATGTCGCTCCCTAGCGAGTCACCGAAGTAACTCTTGATATTCAACTAATGCATGCTTTAGTTGAATAAGAGATTTTTAATTCTCTAATTAACTTTGCTTTTTTTAAAGAATTTATCTAATAAATTCTGGCTAGTTTTTCCCTCTGGTAATCTAAGTAAAAAAAGTAAATGAAAATAGACATAGACTAATAAAGATCCCTCTACTCTTTATTAACAATTCAATTTTCCTTATTTAACTAATCTGTCATTTTGTTTAATAAAAAAAGAGCCACATTTAGCGACTCATGATCTTCAACTTAAGCATGCGTTAGTTGCATAACTTTTTTATTTTCCATTCGCATAAAGATATAACTAAGAAGAGGCAACATTGACACTTCTTTTTGTTTCCCTTACCAATTCTTGATTTTTGCCATTTCGTAATCTAGGTACTTAGCCGAGAAGATGAATCCTTTTTGGTAAACGATAAAATCGTTCACTTGCATTGATGGTGGCGGATTACTAATATGATATGCCTTCGCATAGTGGTTATGTAAGTACGGTTGATAACCTTTGTTCTCTCTTGCTTGTAGCGAAATCTTCGATGTTAGCGCACTCTTTGGATGAAACGTGAACAACAACTTCGTTCGAATGGCAAGAGAAGGGGTTGCGTGGAATGTGGTGTAGAGAATGCAGCAACAAAGAAAAATGAGTAGCCAGTTTTTACGGGTCAATTAACCCCCTCCTTCTATTTGGTTTAATGAAACCTTTAGAAAATTATACCTATTAGTAGGGTATTTGTAACTTGGGGGAATTTCACATTTTTTCATATAAAATCAGACAAACCTTATACAACTAATCTGCCATTTAATTCCATAAAAAAATCGACTTTTCAGCCGATCGAGTTGTTCAACTAAAGCATGCGTTAGTTGTACAAGAGCTTTAAAAACGCTCAATTTGTAGGGTAACCACGAAGACAAAATAAAAAGATTTCACTTCTCGATCCTTCCCGGTTTATGGTTGGCAATCTTTTCATGTTTTGGGCTATGGTTTATTGCAGACGTTGAATCAACCAATAAAATGCTAAAACAAAAATAAGGCAAGACATTGAGATCATCATTTTACGATACCACTGGAACCTGCGCAGCCAAAACAAGAGAGGCAGTAATAGACACAGTAACATGAACTGACCCGTTTCCACGCCTAAATTAAACGAAAGGAGTGTGCCAATCAGATTGTTCTTTGGAAGTCCCGTTTCAGCCAAAGCCCCGGCGAAACCCATACCGTGAATCAGGCCAAATAAAGCCGTCAATAGCCACCGCCATTTCGCCTTTTGAACAAACATATTTTCCACTGCCACATAACAGATCGTCAGGGCAATCAAGGCTTCGACCCAAGACGGGATGACGTGAATGCGGCCAGACGCCACCAAGAACAGTGTAATGCTGTGGGCGACTGTAAAAGCAGTAACAATTTTCAACGCATCCTTGAAGCGAGATGTGATTAATACTAAGGATAACAAAAACAGCAAATGATCGTACCCAGTCAAAATGTGTTCGATTCCAAGTACAAAGTATTTCCATAGGACGGATCCAATTTCAGGCTGAGCAATGGTGATCTGAACATCTTTATTCTTGATATCAAAAATATTCTCATAGAAATATTCTCCTGAATGGACCACGAGTACATTCGTATGAAGAGGAGCATCTTCAAACATCAGATTGTAATGAAGATTAAATTGTTCGATCGCTTCATCGGCGGTTAACCTAAGTTTAAACACTTCGCCGATCGTGGTTCCCATCTCTGCCTCGTTCATCGAAAGCAATTCCATGGTTAATGGCTTCGAATCTATATTTAAACGAAGATCTTTCTGTAATACCGATTCAATTCTTTCTTTCTGCGAGGACAGTTCCTCGTTATCCAGATATTTATCCTTGTTGGTATCAAATTGTTTCAGCATGTATATTTGAGGAAGAAAAAGTTCATAGTCAATCGTCTTCCCTTTAATGTATAACTTCGAGTAACCCATATCTTTGGAATCGGCTAATGAAGTGCTGGGATTCGCAAATAATATTAAGGTGATTATGAATAAGTTCAGGAATGCAAGTCGTTTCAAAGCGAGACCTCCTTCATCAAAGTTTAAATCTAATCCCTTGAGCGAATCATAATTGTCAGCTGGGATCATGATTCGAATCCTATTGTGAATATTTTAATGTAGTCGATGATCGTCCTGAAAATTTAATGGACTTAGAGGATGTGGCTAATGTCCCCGAATTATCGCTTGGTTCGGGCTAATTCAGGAGAGGAAGCATAAGTAGGATGGCCATAGAATAAATCTCTTCCCCCGTAGAGTTATGGCCATCACTATAAAGAACTTCATACCACAGAAAAATCTACCAAAAATTAACTAAATACGGTCAAATTGAATCATTATTGAGCGTCTAAATATTGAGCGATCCGCAGCAAATATTTTGCCACTTCACCTGATATGTGCTTCCCGCTTTGAGCCTTCACTTCACTCACAAAGCCCTTTAGATCGTTGTTTGCCAATTTGTCCTGCAGGCTATCGACAATGCGTGTCCTGGTACGGACACCACGATCGACGGAGCTGTCTTGTCGATGCTAAAGGATACTGTATGTGCCCGTTGCACGTTGCCTGCTTTATCTACACTCCAATTTACAAGCTTATGCACGCCTTCTTCTGACAATACGACGGAAGTCCCCATTTGCTTAGCGTCATCGTCTACCGAGTAGTAGATATTTGGCTACACCCGATTCGTTATCGCTCGCGCTAAAGGTTACAGCGACATCTTGATTAACCGAGCTGCTTGGCGCATTGTCCGTTGTCGTTGGCGGTTATTGATCACTCAATTGTCTTACTTCGTCCTGAGTCAACGCGAGGTCAAATACGCGAACGTCGTCCAGCATTCCATTGTAAGCTTCTCCGCCGGTTTCGGTCGCTCCAAGCACGATTTTACTCGTCACAGTCGGAAGCGGTCCAAGATTCGTTGTATCGCTTGCCACTAAGTTACCGTCGACATAAATCTTCAGCCCAGTTGAATGATCGTAGGAAGCCACATAATGATGCCATTTGTTATCGCTGTAGGTCCATGGAAAATACAGCGCTTTATAACTGGAAGAAGCATTGGGCCAATAGGCCACGCGAGCTTGACCCCCGGCCAACTGAAGAGCCGTGAAACGATTACTTTGACGGAAAATGCTCGTTGTGCTGGTTGTAGGCTGAGAAGTCTTGAACCAAAACGACACGGACTCGTCACCTGTTTTATTCAAAGTTGCCGAAGAGTTGAACTCGGCCCTTTTGCCGCCGCTGAAAGCAAGGGCTCCGCCTTTGTCTGAATAGGTCCAAGTCGGGTTGTTAACCAGAGTTCCGGTGTTGCCGTTACCTGAAGAATCGCTGACGGTTGTACCGGAGCCTTCATCGAACTTCCAGTGGGCTACTATTTCGGCAGGCTTTGCAGATACGCTAATGCTTGTTGTCATTGGTACGCTGTTCGGGTTTTTGACTCCAATAGGCAGAGTTACTTCTCCTGTTACCGTGAAGGTCTGCGCCGTCGTGGCAGTTGGATCATAGATTGCACTATTTACATCCCAATTCACACTGGCATCCACATCTCCCCCATCGGTTACAAGGGCTACTTTTTCTGGCAATCCAAGAGCCGCCGCCGTCTTTGCCGTTCCGATGGCCACTTTTGCCGGTGCAGGTGCTGCGACACTATTCAAGATTTTTTCTTGAATCTCTGTCAATTCAAAATGTTGAATAATGAAATAAGGTCCAATTACATTCAGCCTTATTTTATGTGAACCTTCACTCAGTGCGACCGTTTCGGGTTTAGTAATGACATAGTTCCAATTCGAGGTTGAGAATGAGGTTCTCGTTTGAGGTACTCCATCTACCTGGAATTCAACCTCTCCCGTATACCCCGGTTTTGATGCCACCATGTAATTTAATTGATAGAATCCCGATTTTGCCACATCTACGCTATATTCCATCGAGTCGCCTTTTTCCATAAAATTAACTCGCGATAAGGGTACGCCATTGCCATCAATCCACGGTTCATCTCTAAGTACAGCACCCTGTTTCGAATTGTAGTTTCCAGCTTTTATCCTTCCTGGCACTAATGCTGAACCAGGCAATTCATCTAAAATATTTACATTAAAGCTGGCTGTCTTTCCACCTAGAGTCACAGTCAGTTGCAATCCTTCTTTAAGATTGGCATTATCAAAGCCGGTAATATTATCAACCGTTACGTTCTCCACTTTTGTTGTTTCATCACTGTAAGTACCTGTCACAACTAGCCCGTATATATTAAGCAAATCTCCTCGTAGGTAATTTAACTTTTTTGGTAGTTTAGTTATTTCAATGCTTTGCAACTTAACGTTAGAAGTCTCGTTGGCAATTGCCATGATCTGATCTGTAGACAATGCTTGATTGTAAACCCTTACTGCATCAATACCTCCATTGAAGCTTTGTTGGCCTCTACTGTCTGCACCGATATACGTTCCCGTTGTTGGCGTAGAAGGAGCTGTTGTATTATTGGTTACTGGTACGCTGTTGCCATTGATATAAAGCTCCCAGGTGCCGCTTCTTCTTGCCGCAGTAATATTGGTCCATTGTCCTGCAGTCAAAGCAGTCTCCGATCCCAGGATCGTCTGACCGTTGATCACGATTGATACCTTATCGCCGTTGTCATGATCCAGCATGATAGAATAACCGTTGCTAAGGCCATCGCCATTGGAAAAGATCTGCTGCGATCCCGAAGTTGCACCATTCCACTTCACCCATGTTGTTAGCGTAACATTGTCTGTTTTTTTGGATACAAGATCTGCACTTGCATAATTACCGTCAGCACCGTTCAGGCTGAGCGAGGCTGAACCTTCCATTTTATCCGTCTTATCATAAGCTGCACTTCCATTCAAAGTTGCATTAAACCCATACTTGTTACTGTCTTTACCATTGTCGTTAAATCTCCACATCCATCTGGGATCGGCACTATCCATAATTTGTAATTTATCTATGTTCACGCCCGCTGCGTTGCCATCGCTTTTTATGACGATCTTGTTATTTGGACCCGGATTCAGCTCAACATGTACCGCCAAGTCGTTATACGAGGTCATGCTTCCGGTAGTCGGAAAGCTGAGCGTCTGTACTTTAGCTCCATTTACATATAATCCTTTGGCAACATTAGTAGCATTGGTAGCATACCTTATTTTCAATATTTTATTGCCGCCAGAAGCTCCTCCGTCAACCTTGAGCGACTCGATATATGCGCTTCCATTGTTCATATTCACATACTTGCTGTCGTACAGGTCGTCGCCAGCAGTTGCATATGCGAATGAACTATCCTCGGCTTCATACAAGCTGGTTGTATTCGGGTGCAGACTTATAGTACCTTCCCATACAGTTTTTTGTGTATTTACATCCCTTCCCTTTAAATGCACCTTGTCTTTATATACATCAAAAATCATCTCTTGACTATTTAAAACGGCACCGTCTCTTAATGCAGAGAATTTCCCGGTGTACAAGTTGCCTTGTATCCTAGTATCGTCGTGAAGATGTCCTGTTGTTAAAATAGCCTGTGGATATTTTTCAAGGATATTTCTGAATTTCATTTCCTGTACCGTATTTGGACCATAATTATCCGAATATGACTTGGATACGGTTTGGTAAATAGGATTATGCGTGAACACAAAAATCGGCTTGTCCGAAACAGCATTTGCAGCAAGCGTACTTTCCAACCAGTCTAACTCTTCGTCGGACATATACGCGGTATTTGCCGGTTTACTATCAAACCCTAAAAATATGAAGTCATAGCCTTGTATTTCCCGGTGGTAATACACCTTATTTTCTGGTATTCCTGCTTTTTGTATAAATCTGTTCTTCGCTACATTAAAATCCGACTGCCAATCATATTCATGATTCCCCATTGTATAATACACCGGCGGATGATCTTTTACAGAATCGATAGCATTTTTTATGGCGTCATATTCACCGCTATCCCCGAGATTGGTAATATCCCCGTTTAAAACTATTGCACTTGCATTATTATTAACAGCATCCTTTACAGCTTTAACTGTATGTCCCGTATCATTATGCGTGTCCGACATTGACATGAAGCTGAAAATAGGTTCTTCCGTAGTGTTTTCTGCCCCTGCTGCAGAGCTTTCTGCCGAAGTACTACCTACTACACCCATTAGGGCTACATTCATCAGCATGAGTGATAGAAATGGCTTTTTTAACCTTTTAAGAAATAGCATAATTAAACCTCCTGTTATTCTTTGTAATACTCAATAAATGGCCGTTTGTCGTCTTGCTAAGATGGACAACTCTTGCTACAAGGTTTTCACCCAATTTAACATATCAACTTACTGAACGTTTTTCCGAATATTAGGTGAATTAAATGTAGTAAAGCTTATTACAACAATTAATAAACTGTGAAAAATAGTTAAAAATCAATAAAATATTGTTCCTCCTTTTTCAAAATGAACCTAAACTTTCCTTACGACTTCTTCTCCTAGTGAAGTCAGCCACACTTTAGTATTTTGATTTATTTTTTCAGTGGGATGGTGAAAAAATATCTCATGGACAATTATATAAGCACTATGTAAATTAAAAATTAATTTTAAATTATCAATTATTAATGAAACCATTTGTGTTAAGTAATCCGTAATGATAAAAACTTTTTACCTTAAATGCTTTCCTGCAGGAAGTAAATCAAATAAGAAATACCAAAGTCCTAAAAACTATGTACCCTTCATTCCTCTATCCTTAAGCCAGATTTGATTTTCAACGTCTAATAAATGCGAAAAAGTTCAAGAAAAACTACGTTCTTGAACTTAAATAGATGAATTTGAAGTCATGTCTGCTAGCTATATTTTTCGGTTTCCTATCTATCATGGATCCTTCTAGATTAAAAAAATTTGTTATATAATTAGTAAAATTAACCAATAATTATACATCTTAATTATTGACCATATGTAAAGTAAACTTAATTTTTATGTTAACCAATAAATACTATAAAGATATTCTTAATAATGATTTAGAATATAGGCACTATAATTTTTCAATGTGTACATCTAGGGAAAGGAGCTGCATACACAATGGGATACATAATAGCTCCAATAAAATAGTCATGGTGACTCCTCTATGATTCCCTCTTTTTTACATTAGTATATCATTCCTTATTCAACTATACTGCCATTATGTTGAATAAGAAAAAGCGATCCTCTATTGAAGTATCGCATGCGTTAGTTGAATAGTGGAAAAAGTTATTTCCATGTATCAGAATGCCAATAATCAGGCTCCCCAAAAAGTAATGAACTTTCAATAGTTTCTTTATACTGCTCCCAATCAAAATAAAAAGGTCCAATCCCGTAATAATTTACTAATTTACTACTCCAATCATCAAGATTATTTTCATATCCTAATTTATACCAAATAATTGTATTGTCATCTTTTGAACTCCGTTTAATTTTTAATGAAAAAGCACCGCAGCCTAAGTCAGAACATGGACAAATATATATTGAATTTCTATTGTTCTCAAAGTCCGATTTTGCTTTTAATAATAATCTATCAATTTGTTTTTGTTGAAATTCTTTTGGACCCCATCCTAAGCAAGAAACATAATCCATATCTTTAATTTCCTTAAAATTATTTAATGGTATTCCATCAATTAAAAAATTAGCAAAAACTATTTTACCAGGATAACCCTCACGTATTTGTTTTTCGATACTTAACTTGGAAATCTTCGGCACATAATCATCCCCAGAATAACTACTTAAATCTTCTTTTAAGAGTAGCAAAAGTAACTTTAATTTTACAGTCCTTATTGAACTAAACTGC
>NZ_NTZO01000379.1 GCF_002559405.1 Bacillus sp. AFS001701
ATTTAAAAGCAATAAATTTAATACTAAACTTATTAAAGATGAAGATATCACTGCAAAATTAAATTCATTAATTCGCTATTATAGACGACATAAATCTTTGTCTATATTTTTAGAAAAAAACAAACCTTTTCTAGCTAAATTAAATCTACAATTTGATGAAATTTTTAATACTTTCAAAGATGAAAAATTAACTAATTTGATTTCTGAATTTAAGTTATTATTTAATAAAGT
>NZ_NTZO01000380.1 GCF_002559405.1 Bacillus sp. AFS001701
GTATATATTTTAATAAATTTAAAAATGAATCCAATATTCATACTATCCCTTTGCAAAAACTATTTTGATTAAATAATGATATCTAAAAAATCTTATAAGGAAAATTATAGTTAAGTGAGGGGATAGTTAAAAAGAGTAATAAAAATTAAATATAAGAAAACAAGGATAAAAAATTAAAATGATTTAGGTGTAATTGACAAAAAGTTTGATAAGCATTATTATTATCTTGAATTCGAGATAATATTTAAAAGTAATCATTAATTGAAATAAAATAAGAGATCAGTAAGATAGATATCAAAGTGTATTAATGATTAAATAATCTTGAAAA
>NZ_NTZO01000381.1 GCF_002559405.1 Bacillus sp. AFS001701
TCAGGCTCTTCACGCGCGGTGTGAGCCGCTCGATCAATTCGTCGGCGATATGCCCCACTGCGACGGCCACCGAAATCGCCATGCAGCGCTCGCCCGCCGAACCGTAGGCCGCGCCGATCAATGCGTCGACAGCCTGATCGAGATCCGCGTCCGGCATCACCACCAGGTGATTCTTTGCGCCGCCCAACGCCTGCACGCGCTTGCCGTGCCTCGTGCCTTCCGTATAGATGTATTCGGCGATCGGCG
>NZ_NTZO01000382.1 GCF_002559405.1 Bacillus sp. AFS001701
CATCATGCGCGGGCAGATTGGCGAGCAGGAGGCCGAGCCCCGCGGCCAGGAGCAGCAGGACGGCGGGGAACTGCTGCCCGAAGAGAGGGTTCGCTGAGATGCGCATCGCCTCCATGCTAGGTCGGTCGGCGCGGTGGGGGTGGAGCGAGCCACGGCGCAGGGCGATTCGCGTCGCGCAGCGCGTCGAGGGCCGACGAGACGGCGTCACGTCCTGTCATGCGTGTCACCCACGCTTCCGAGCCGGGATACGCTCGAAGCGTGACCCCCGAACACACCTTCC
>NZ_NTZO01000383.1 GCF_002559405.1 Bacillus sp. AFS001701
GGTTTATCCGAAGCTTGCGCTGGACGTTAGCGTAAAACGTAATGCCTTTATGGTTGAGATGTTAAATGAGCACAAAGTCGACCTTGTGGTGACGACGCATCGTCCCGGGCAGTTTGATTGCCTGACGCTGCGCACATCACCTACACACTGGTATTGCGCAGCCGAGTACGTGCTGCAAAAAGGGGAGCCGGTTCCGCTGGTCTTGCTGGATGAC
>NZ_NTZO01000384.1 GCF_002559405.1 Bacillus sp. AFS001701
TAAAGTTAAGTACTTCTTAAACAAAAAATTATTCTTATTAAAATTTAAACTAAATCCTTAAAATAAAAGATTCAAAAACTTACGGTCTTATATTATGATATCTATGTACAGATATTTTTTATTACTATAATTTTCCCAAGGAAATATTTTACTTTGTTACGTTTCAACTTATTGCTTTTTTAGTAAAAAGAGATTTCTTACAAAATTCAAGAATTAT
>NZ_NTZO01000385.1 GCF_002559405.1 Bacillus sp. AFS001701
CCCATCAGCAGGGCGGAGTTCTCGGACCCGCCGATCGCGTAGACCGTGCGTCCCGTGCGGGTGCGGTGCAGTACGAAGAAGGCGACGAGCACGACCACGATCGCGATGATCACCGCGGGGGTGACGACGAGGTCGTTCACCTTCGGTCCGTCGATGATCTTGATCTTCTCGGCGATCAGGCGGATCGGCGAGTCCGCGGGGAGCTGCTCCGGCTTGGTGCTCAGCAGCGACGCGAGACCGCGGCCGAGGAACATCATGGCGAGCGTCGCGATGAACGGCTGCACGTTGAAGT
>NZ_NTZO01000054.1 GCF_002559405.1 Bacillus sp. AFS001701
GTATATAAAATTGAGCTTACAAAAACAACTAATATATCAGGAATTATTTTAATACCAAAGATTCCGATAAAAATTATACTTAAAATAAAATAGACAGGAAAATATAGATTTGCGATAAATACCTTTAAAGTTGCACTATATAATGGTGCTAGGTTTGATACTGGCGCTGTTTTATAGATCCATGCTCCTTTATATTTCCCGGAATATTTTAGCATTGCGATTGCATTTGGAATTATTAAGCAAGACATATAAATCGTTAAATAACTCTTGCTTAATACTAAATGATGATAAGAATAAATTTGTAGTTGATTAAATAAGAAAACGAATGGGAGAACGATTGATAATCCTAATGATGGATAAACCTTTAGTCGAAATTCTCTCTCGTTTCGCATCATATTATCTGCGAATTTAAAAAATATCTTTTCTTCATTATTACTGCAAAATACTCTAGATAGCCAATTCTTCCACTTACTATCTCTTTTTCTATTTATGCCACTATTATTTGATAATTTTTGAAGATTTTTCTCAAAGGATGGGATCAATAAACTATATAGCATGATCGCAATAATAGGGATTATTATGGCTAAAATAGAAAATCCAATAAGATATGTACTTGTGTTACGATTTAAAATTAACTCAAATGGCGCACCGAACCAAATAGGTGGAATAAGAAAATGATACCAAGTTGGCGAAAATGACATATCTAGATTTACAAAACTGAATGCCCTACCAACAAGTTGATAACCTATAGCAATTGAAATTGATAGTCCGATTTGGACGTAATTGATAATATCTTTTAACTTTTCACCATCAAAAAATCTTAAAATAAAATAATAG
>NZ_NTZO01000055.1 GCF_002559405.1 Bacillus sp. AFS001701
CCCTGTCGCTGTGGAGAATAACATTTTGCACATCCTTTTCTTTTTGTACTGCCTGATATACTGTCTTTATAACGAATAAAGTCGGTGTATTTTTACTCATTTCATATGCAATAATTTCATTGTTAAATACATCTAATATTGCTGATAAGTGTAACTTCTCTTCTCCTACTTGGAAGGTAGTTATGTCTGTAACCCACTTTTGATTTGGTTTATTAGCTGTAAAATCTCTATTTAATAGGTTAGGAGCTATGTTTTCTGGCTCTTTTAATCGATAATTATTATAGTTAGGATATTTTCTCTTTTTCCTAATAATTGATTGTATCCCAAGCTCCTTACAAAGTCTGTATACTCGTTTATGATTAATTTTCATTTGATATTCTTCAACGAGTTCCATGTGTATATATCGATAGCCCCATTGTTTATCCGAACCCTCATATAATTTTAGAATTAACTCTTTTAATTCTCCATCTTTATTCTCTTTTATCAACCTTTTGTACTTATAATAGCCACTTTGAGATACACCAAGAAATTTACATAAATCCTCTACCTTGAACTGATCCTTTAGACTATCTACTACGTGGAACTTTAACTTTTTCCCTCCTTCATTAAAATTTCCTGAAACTTTTTTAGAACGGCATTCTCTAATTCTAATTTCTTAATGTAACGCTCTTGATCTGTATATTCCTTTTTGCGACCCCTATTATCTAAGTGAAATGCATGACCATCTCTTTGATACTTCCTCCACCATGTAACAACCGTATCACTACTCACAATATTTAATTTGTCAGCTATTTGTCGAAATGAAAATCCCTCTTCCTTTAAACGAATAGCATCAGACTTGATTTCCATACTATATTTGTGAAACTTTTGACCTTTTTTCGCCATAAAAAACACCCCTTAAAATCAATGTTGCCCAACTGTGGGTTTTTCAACATCTACTTTAAGGGGTGCAGCCTGTCTGGAAGGTCCTTTTTTTATTGCCGATAACGGTATGTATGTAAACTAGATTTACATACAATACTCAAGCGAAATTAAAGTGGTTCTTGTTCAACTATTCTGCCATTTAGTCAAATAAGAAAAAGCCACCTCAATTGGTAGCTGATATTCAACTCATGCAGGCGTTAGTCGAACAAGAAAGGATATTTTACTTAAACGTTTCATTATCTAAAATAATTACGTTTTCATTAAAAGAAGTATGACCAATATGTTTCGTGTGTTCGACCAACCTGTAGATATTATCACAGCATTGTTTAGCACCTATTATTAATAATGGTACACCTATAAAGTCAATTTTCAATCCTCTCGAGAAAAATCCCCCAAATGACATAACAATTGGAACCGTTGGTGAAGTGTTTGAGAATACTATTTTTTCATTGAAATGAAAATTATTTTGTAGAAGTAAAGTCAATTCTTTTAGTGCAGGAACAAGAAGTTTGTTCCTTTTTCGACCAATTGTATAAACAGAGTTGCCATCTTCATCTTTCCCATGAAAAATGAGCTTTCCAAAATCCTTTTTTGTTAATTTATTAAAATATTCTATATTTAATATTTCCTCAGATGTTAGTTTTCTATCTGACTGAGGTAATTGTTTTAAATGATATGCTGCAGCCATAGAAGTCGTATGCGTTCCACCATAATCATTATAAATATAAATCATAGGATTTCTCCTTTATCATTTTATCTATTGATATTATGGGCTTTTATTCTATTTCCAATACGACCTTCAGTTTCTTACAGAACTATCCTGTCAGTTATGGCAATAAAAAAAGAGTTGCAGAAGCAAATCATGAACTTATTGAACTAAAGCACGCGTTAGTTCAACAAGGTTAATTCCATCGTTTATTATTTTTAATAATAAAGCGTTAGTATGGTATAAAGTTTATGAGGATCTTGGATTGGTTAATCGGTTCGGTAGTAATAAATTTATTAATATTTTTAAAGTAAGGTTTCAGAGAATTGTTCTTCTGAAATTACTTTAAATCCATTTCTTGTAAGTAAAGCAGAAGTAACTCCCATCCCCTCAATTTTTTTACCTATAAAATCACCATTATAAATCTTTGAACTACCACAGGATGGGCTATTTTCCTTAAGAACCACCATAGTCGCATTCATTTCTTTAGCTTTTTCGAGTGCAACATATGCTCCTTTTATGTAAAGTAGAGTAACATCTTTGCCAGATTTATCAACTACTTTAGCCTTTCCATCAAGTACATCTTCTCCGTTTCCACCTATTATTTCAGCAGGCTCTCTGGGTGTTGAAAATCCTCCAAGTAATTCTGGACATATTCTAATAGCTTTATTTTCTTCTACTAGTTTACTTATTTTATTATTTAAACAATGCGTGCCGTTATACCTTACCTCTAAACCTGCTAAACAAGAACTCACCAAAATCATTTACAATCCCCCTTAAGAATAATTCCTGTTTAATAAATTTTATCAAATATTACCATGTTCAATATGCAAATAGATCGCCGCAGCGATCATCCTCTTTAACAATTTACCTGTTGGTTGTGTTGCATCCCATTTTTACGACTTGTGATTTTATACCAACTAACGCATTGCTTTAGTTGAATAAGAATTAAAATATTTTGTATTCAGAATCGACTTTCACTTTCTACTAACAAACGCTTAAAATAATTAATTACAAATTTTTTATAAACATTTTCTAGATTTTTTGAAAAAAGTGTTCCAAATTCTAAAGTTTCCCAATAATCACCAGGTTTTTCTTCTAATGCCAATAACATAGAGGATAATACATCACTTTCAAATGGCATTTTTTTAATTTCAGGAATTGTAATTAATCCTTTAATAAAGTTGTATACCCTGTCATCTCTTCGCATTTCATCTAGCATATCATGGACTTCACAACATAAGGCTACTAAAGAACCTTGTCTTAACATTTCAACTTCTTCATTAAAACCATTCATTCCTTCGTCGATTATCTCAACTAATATGAATTTTTCATAATTAACTGTTTCAAAATCAATATTATGCCCAAATCCTCCATAGCTTCTAATCATATCTTGGTACATCTAGAAAATATTTTTTATAGTTTTCCTGCATTCATCAAAGTTTTCAGTATGTAGTTGAAAAAAGTTGTACATTATATCCCTCTTTAACTCAATGAATATAGCACATATAAGATTAACTCTTCTATAAATAAAATTGATTTCCTTGTTCAACTATACTGCCATTTGTTGAATAAAAAAATCGACTAAACAGCCGTTCTTGTTGTTAAACTAACGCATGCTTTAGTTGCATAAGAGAAGATTTTTATTTTGCTTGATGAAATTTCCCCCTAGTGTAAGTAATATTAGTTTTATGTTAATTTGTTATCGGTAAAGGATGATAAAATGTTAGTGCTCTGGGTAGGAATTGGTTGTTTTTTATTTATTATATTTTGTGGTTGGGTAATTAAAAAACTTGATGATTAAAATAAAAAAAGAGAACTGGTCTCTTTTTTTAGGTGATATTGGCAAAGAAGATTTGCTTAATACAATATATTATATTAAAAGTTAATGTATTGGATTTTCTCCCTAGTTAATTAGCCTTTATAACAAAATTATTCCTTGCTCGACTATACAGCCGATCATGTTATTCAACAAAAGTACTGCGTTAGTTCAATAAACAATGTATCCTTTTTATTTTTTATTCCCGAATACGCGGTTTAAAAAATAAAAAACAGCCATTGATAAAAGAAAAATTATAGCAGAGCTTAACCCTGAAGTTTGAAAATGTGATTCATAACTCTCTGTTAATAAAAGATAAACTAAAAATCCAACAAAAAGGAAAACAACATTTTTCATTTTAAAGGTATTTCCTTTCTCATAATAATCCCACATCAATTAATATTAATTAAATTGTGGAGATTATATCAACAGGAAAATTAACCCTGTAACTATTAGTTTTCTAATACAACTATTGCATGAGTTAGTTGCATAGCGATCAAACGTACCAGGCATCTTCTGTGAATTCATTCCATTCCACTTTAAAACTTTTCGCCTTAAGTTTAATACAACAATTTCGTTGTTGTTCTAACACCTTATAAGAGACAGAAGCAAAAAAACTAACAGTAAGACTAAAAGAAACCATACTTTGTTATGATTTTGCTTTATACTTCCTCTTTTTCAATTTTAAGACAAGCAGAAGTAGCGGCGGTTGTATACCAAATAAAAAAAACGCAACATTGCCCATCGTATCCCCAAGTTTAAATAGGTCATTCGTATTTTTCGGGGTCATGGAAATGATATAAATAACCGGAAGCAAGCAAAACATAAATGGATGAATGTTTTTTTTAAAGAGTTGGGCAAGCCCCAAAGAAGCAGCATAATGACTAACGTTAAAGCAAGTAAACATTTGCATAATCCATATTACAAGCAACAAAGACTCAAACCGTTCAAATAGCAAACCAGGCAATTCAAAACTTCGCATGAGATCAATCGTTGGCCAAGTTTTGGTTACCACACCATCGACGGATAGTCCACCGATGACCATTACGATAGTTATCAAGTAAAAGATCAGTGGGATGAAAATTCCAACTAAAACAGCTTTTACTGCTTGGTTTGGCTGTTTCATAAACGCCATTATAATCAACAGGCTTTCAAAACCTATATATGAGAGAGCCGTTGTTTTGATTCCTTTAAGTACGGGCATGATCCCCAACCCCAGTACCGGGCGCAGATTATCCACTTCAAATATTTTAAAACTCATAAAAGTAACCACCAAAAAAACGCCGACCGTAATAGGGAGAATAATTTCAAACAGACGGGCAATCGGATTTATGCCGCCCATAATTGAATAGAGACCTATCCACATAAATGGCATCGCGATGGCCCAAGTTGGGGTACCTTTCAACAAAAATAAACTTGTTACTTCTACTAATGCACAGATATGAAATCCACCCATCATTACAAAATAACATACAAGGATTAGACTTAGTAACTTACCCATCCATTTCCCTACAATTTCTTGGCTGTATTGATAAAAGGTTTTTCCTGGAAACCGTTGTCCTAATTTGACCATAATAACTCCTGCCACCATCGCAATCAGCCCGCCTAAAATTACAGTTAACCAGGTATCTGGTGTTTTCACTTTCTCTGTAGCTACTCGTGGCAAGGTCAGAATTCCCGTTCCAAGTATATAATTGATAATGATAACAACTACTTGAATTGTTGTAATACTGTCTTTGGGGCTAGTAATCATCGCAGGTCACTTCCTTATTCACAATTCAGGATTACTACTTTCTGAAGGCTCATTACTTCTCATTTTTCCACATTTCTTCTTAATAAACGGTACAATTTTACATTTCCAAAAAAGAATTAAAATTATGCATATTGTATTCATATGAAGTTTACATAATAGCAAGCCTTCCAAGAGCATTACTTATTTTATTTCCCGTCTTTTTTTGTATAAAAACTTGTATAAAATTAAAAGATTTTAATGCTATTATCAAGAAGTACTTACTATTCAGTTGTAAAATCAGTGTTCATTCCGAAATTAGTTCGTTTTTAAAATCGGTTGTAAAATCCATTTCGAGTAATTTCCGATTTTAATAAAAACGTTGATATAACAACGTTTTCCCGACTTAACATACACCTTTTCATCAGTTATATCACCTGCAAAAGCGTCTAAAACCTTTACAGTATCGTACGTTTCGACTGCTCTTTGCTGGCGATTAAAATCTTTAACTGCATTAACAAAGTAAGTAATAATCGTATTTTCATTATTTTCTTTATCTACTGCGATTTTTTTCTGCTCATCACTATAATATTTATTTTGAATCGAATTGACCTTTTTTTATTTTCTTTCTTATTTCTATAAGTTTTTTGATTTGCTCTTCATCAAACGTTGTAACTTTTTGTTCTTTCCGAGCTAGAGATAATTTATCTATAAAGAATTTATCGACATTTAAAGAAGAATTAGCGTAAGCTATTTCGAGTCTTTTAAAGTCTTTCATCTCTTTATGAGTTGTTAAATATTTATCGTTCTCTAATTTTTTAATAAATGCTTTGTGATTTTGGATTAAATTCTCACCAGCTTTTACATCTAACGAATAAATTTCAGACCTTATTCCTAAATTATTAAATTCTTCTTCTAATTTTGTTTCCATTTTTTGTATTTGGGATATTTTTTCTTCCTTTATAATCAATGCTTGTTCTAATTTTTTTCGTTTTTCCACTGACTTAATAGAATCATTTTAACTTTTACCTACAAATAAAAGCACTCAAACAATGTTGAGTGCTTCAGCGATTGAAAAGATTGCTTGTCTTTTATATTCATAGAATTGATCCTTATTTAATCCAAGTTCTGGATAAATATTAATGTCTTTTATTCTATTTGGTGACAGGTATTTCTTTTCGATTATCTCACGTTCAATATCATCTAATGCATATTCCAATGCTCGTTCCATTTGCTTTACTTTAAATCGCTTTTCCTTTTCTTTATCAACGATCTTAGGAAATGGATTTACAATACCTTCAGCTATTTGTTCATCTTTATTTTGTACTGCAACTCTTAAAACTTTATGGGGTCACTTCAATTTGGTTGTGGTTTTTTTTATTATTTTATACCATAAAAAAAGCCCTCGACTTTACTCGAAGGGCTACTTATGCGGAAATGAGAGGTGTATTAAAATAAACTTTTATATTATTTTAATTTCACTACCGCTAAGTCATGTTGCAGTGCATTATTACCTTCTTGAGGATTAAATGCAATGTCACTAAGTCCAAATACATTTACTACAACATCACGATCTTTCGGATGAAGAATTCTTACTTCATAAGCGAATAAAACTGGTGAAAGTTGGAAAGATCTAAATGTTCTATATTGATTTGGTGAAATTGTTACAGTAGATGGGTCAGCCATAGGAATAATCACAGGTGAACCACTTGACCAGTCAAACATTAAAACACTCACAGAACGAGCGTCTTCCGGGTCAAGATTAACTGCTTCAACTGTTAAAAACTGAGTATCTGAATGTCTTCTTAATACGCCAGTTGATAAAAATTTTGACGACATCAACGTCACTCCTTTCATATTATTTGGACAAGTAAATCCATATAATATAAAATGTTTCAATTAGTAGAAATGAAACGGACATTGGTACAAATTAAATAATAGTTTTAATAAAAATGATAGATTGCCTAAAACTAAATTTGTTTATAGTAAGCTGCTTTTAAAATAGATAAACACTCTCTAAAGTATGCTGTCGGTATGATTACTTTTGGTGTTTTTGCAGGAAGACCGACTACATTTAACCCTTGTTTTTTAGCCAATTTTAAAGATCTAAATAAATGATAATCATTTGAAACAACGACTCCTTGAGCTTGATCGTTGTTTATAAGTTTTTTGGAGAATTTCATATTCTCGTATGTATTTGTTGATAAATCTTCTTTCACAATTCGATCTTCTTCAATTCCTAATTTGATTAATTCAACCTTCATACATTCAGCCTCTGATATCAATTCATCGTTTCCTTTTCCACCTGAAACAATAATTTTTGCACTTTTATTTTCCTTAGCATATTTAGCTGCTGTTTCAATTCGATAACGTAAAGCTCTAGTTGGCTTATCCTTTTTCAAACCAGCACCTAACACAATAACATAATCGGCGTTTTTAGGTACTTTATGCTGATATTGTAAAAAGCTATTTACACCGATAAAAACGATACAGAATACATAACTTAGTATCCCAATAATAATTGTATATGTAATTATTTTAAAAAAGCTCATTACCTTTATCTCCTTAAATAAAATTACTTTAAATTTTATTTTATCGAATAATTAAGTGGATTTCACTAAAATTTGGAATATTCCACAAATGTTTAACATTATTCCTCATAAAAAAGTTAGACTGCAAATAAAAAATCCCCTATATGAAAGAAATGGATGTCCTTTCTTTCATATAAGGGATTGTTTCAAAATTATTTATTCAATTATCTAGGATACTTATCGCCCATTGGATTATGTTGATCCTTCGAAAGCCTCTTTTGATGAGCTTTCGTTTTTGCATCTACATGATTTGCATCACTAGGACGATTTTTCTTTGAACCACCTGCTGCATGACTCATTTTCTTTCCCTCCATTAACCAGTTCGTACAAAAACTAGTTTACGTAGAAACAATTTGTTTATGCGACTTTTCTTGAACTTTCACCTTTATTTTCAACTTCTAATCCTTTACCCAATAAAGCGGCTAACATACTGAATAATGGTGTAATAAATAATACGAATGAAAACGGTAAGTAATCAATAACAGGTACTCCTAATGTTGAAGCAAAAAATGCTCCACTTACACTCCAAGGAACAATTGGATTAAACAGTGTTCCACCATCTTCTAATGCACGTGATAAGTTTTTAAGCGGAATATTTTTTTTGATAAATACATCCTTTAATAATTGCCCAGGAAGTAGAATTGATAAGTATTGTTCACCTGTTAAAAGATTTACACTCATTGCAGATAATGTACTTGCAATAACAATATTCCCTTTACGTTTCAAATTAGATAATGACTGTATTAATGTCTCGAATACACGTAGCTCTTGTAATAATCCGCCTAAAGCAAGTGCAATAAAAATTAATGACACAGACCACATCATCGATTGTAATCCTCCGCGGTTAACAATCGAATTAAGCATTTCATTTCCAGTATCAGTTTGGAATCCATTTTGTAATGTTGTAAATACTTTTCCAAGCGTAATATCCTTTTGAATGAAAAATGCTAAAACTAATGAACTAACAATACCAGCCGACATCGTTGGTAAAGTTGAAAAACCTCTAAATGCCATAATAAAAACAATTAAACATGGGATTAATAATAACGGATTCACTTCAAAGCTAGATGAAATTGCTTTTTTCATTTCTGTAACTTGCGCCATATCTGTATTTCCATGACCCATACCGATGATTAAGAATAAAATAACTGTAACAATTAATGCTGGAATTGTTGTATATGCCATGTGTCGAATATGCTCATTAACCTTTATTCCTAAAATACTTGGAACGAAATTCGTTGTATCTGAAATCGGTGACATCTTATCACCAAAACACGCTCCACTAATAATCGCACCCGCTGCAATTGCTGGTGGAATCCCCATAATATGTGCAATACCCATTAACGCTACACCTACAGTAGCGATTGTTGTAAAAGTACTACCTGTAAAACTAGCAACAATGATTGTAATAAAAATTGCACTAATAGCAAACCATTTAGCTGAAAGAACAGAAATTCCGTAAAATAATAATGTAGGTACTGTACCACTTAGCATCCAAGAACCGATTAATAGACCGATCATCATTAAGATTAATGTAGGAGACAAACCATTATGAATTCCCTTTTTCATACCATTTTCAATCTGTTCCCATTTAAATCCCTTAAAAAGTCCAAAAACTGCTAAACAAACAACACATAATAAAAGTGGAATTTGTGGATCTGTTTTTAATATAACTAGACAACTAGACATAATAGCTGCAAACAGTATTATTAACGCACCTAATTCAATATTTTTCATTTTATACTCTCCCTTATTTATACATCCATATATACGTGTTCACGAAACTTTACAAACCCTAGTTTCTCATAAAAGCTTCTTGCATTTTTATTGTCGATCCAATAATCTAGCTCAATTCTAAAAAGATTATTCTCACGAGCAAATGAAGCAATTTTATGGATTAAGAATGAACCGTATCCTTTATTTCTTTTTTCTTCTTTAATACATATTTGATGAACATATCCTAGCCGAAAAGCCTTTTTAATCGGTCCTTCAGGTATATATTTTATTTCAATCCAAGCATATCCGACCAATTCTTCAATATCTTTAACAACGAAAAAATGATGATCTGGTTTATCAACTACACTCTTGAAAAACTCAGTTATTTCCGCTAGATTGTGAACCTTAAAAAAATCTGGAAACAATTCAGCATGTAAATTTTGTACATCTTCATTAAGTTTTGCCAATATTCGGTAATCTTTCGTTGCAAATATCTCCATAATTTTCACCCTTTCAAAAAAAGATAAAGAAAACTCGTGATTGACGAGCCTTTAAGGCGATGACAGAGACGTAGTTGCACTTATACTTTATTCCTAGAATTGGCTACTACGTCGAGCAAGGATCATCGCTGCCAATTTATACCTATTAAAGTGCAAATAAAAAATCGAGGCCGCCCTATTAAAAATAGGGACGACCTCGATCGCGTTACCACCCTAGTTATAAGAATAAATACTATTACTAGTAAAAATCCTTATCACTCGAATCTGTAACGTAGATTTACGTCCTTCCCTCCATTAGTTCAACTAACTTCGAAAAGAAAACTCCCGAAATGTAATTCATTTGATTGTTTAGACGAGTTTTCACCAACCACTCGCTCTCTGGACTACTTCCAACCAAACTACTGCTTTTTCGTTCACTGTTTGTTCGATAATGTAACCAAGTGGTATTTCTTCTTACCACGACGGATAATAATAAATTGCTCTTCAATTGCATCTTGTTTAGTTAACACAGTTGCAACGTCCTGTATACGATCTCCATTTACATAAACCGCACCGTTTTGTACATCTTCACGTGCTTGACGTTTTGATGGAGAAATTTTCGCTTCAACTAGTAAGTCTACTAATCCTTTTTCTGTTTCACTTAAATTGAATGAAGGCACATCTTTAAAACCTTGTTTGATTTCAGCAGCCGTTAATTCTTTTACAGATCCACTAAATAGTGCTTCTGTAATTTTAATTGCTTGATCAAGAGCTTCTTCACCGTGTACTAGTTTTGTTACTTCAGCAGCTAATGCTTTTTGAGCAACACGTTGTTCAGGTGCTTCATTAAATTGTTTCTCAAGATCTAAAATTTCCTCTTTTGATAGGAATGTAAAGTATTTCAAGTATTTAACTACATCACGGTCATCTGTATTAATCCAGAATTGGTAGAATTCGTATGGAGTTGTTTTTTCAGGATCTAACCAAACTGCTCCGCCTTCTGTTTTACCAAATTTAGAACCATCAGCTTTTGTCACTAAAGGTACTGTAAGACCAAAAGCTTTTGAATCTTCTTCTGTCTTACGGATTAATTCCATACCTGCTGTAATATTACCCCATTGGTCACTACCACCAATTTGTAATTTACAGTTATGGTCTTGGTATAATTTTAAGAAATCATATGATTGTAAAATCATGTAACTAAATTCAGTAAATGAAATACCTGCTTCTAATCGAGATGCAACTGAATCTTTAGCCAGCATGTAGTTTAATCCGAAGTTTTTACCGATGTCACGTAAGAATGTAATAACATCTAATTCGCCTGTCCAATCAAAGTTATTAACTACTTTAGCAGCATTTTCACCTTCGAAGTTTAAAAATGGTAATAATTGTGTACGAATTCGTTCACTGAACATTTTTACTGTATCAGCAGTATTTAACGTACGTTCTGTCTTCTTACCACTTGGATCACCGATCATCCCAGTTGCTCCACCTACTACACCAATCGGTTTATGACCTGCAACTTGAAATCTCTTTAACATTAACACTGGTAATAAGTGACCAATGTGTAAGCTATCACCAGTTGGGTCGAAACCACAATATAATGAAACAGATTCTTCGCTTAATAATTTTTGTAGACCTTCTTCATCTGTCATTTGATTAATTAATCCACGAAATTCTAAATCTTGTAAGATATTTTCCATTTTTACCCCACCCCTTCTATGCTCTATACGTCGTTTAAACAAAATAAAAAGTCCCTACTGATAAACAGTAGGGACGAATAATTATAATCGCGGTACCACCCTAGTTGTAGCTAATAAAACTAGCTACCTCTCATACAATTAACGGCTGTTAACCGTTCTAATCCTAATTTGAATTAAACAAATTTCGAAAAAGAATGCTCCAGGGTGTAATTCATGTCAATGTCTGTGCTAATTCTCACCAACCATTAGCTCTCTGATCCAATACCATTCACACTACTAAGCCTTTCAACGCTCACTATTAAAATGTTATGAAACATTTATATCACAAATAAAACGTTTAAGTCAAATA
>NZ_NTZO01000056.1 GCF_002559405.1 Bacillus sp. AFS001701
ATTATAGACTCTATATAGAGTAAATAAAAAATCAGAGAAACTGGAATAAAGTTTCTCTGATTTTTTTTATTATATTAACTTTACCTTCCTTGGCATTGACTTTAACTCCAAACACATAAAAAGTTTCGAGTTATAGACTAAAATATGTTACGAAAGTTAAGAGTATTGATGTAATGACGATTGCAATAAGCGGTCGTATTGATTTTGTACGTAATTCTTTTAAATTAACATTTAATCCTAAACCAGTCATAGACATTGTTAAAATAAATGATGTAAAAACAGCAATGTCTGACATCGTTTTATTTGATACAGATATTTTTTGACCAAGGATGTAGCTTCCAACAAAACTCATAATAATAAAGCCAATTAAGAACCATGGGAACTCTAGTTTTGCTTCTCCGTTTAATTTTCCTTTCCGTTTCATCCAAAATAAAAGGATAAAACAAACCGGAATCAATAGAAATACACGGGCAAGTTTGGCTAGCAATGCGTGAGCAAGCGCATCCTGACCTGCAGGTGCAGCTGCTAAAGCTACATGAGCAATCTCATGAAGGCTTATTCCGACCCATGCTCCATATTCAGTTGGGCTAATTGGTAATAAAGGATAGATTAAAGTATAAATGATGGAAAATATTGTGCCGATTAATGCGATGATTCCAACGGCCATAGCTGTGTCATCATCTTTTGCTTTAATAATTGGAGATATTGCAGCAATTGCAGCAGCTCCACAAATACCAGTGCCGATACTTAATAATAGAGACAGATTAAGATCTGCTTTAAGCCATTTTGCAATAGCCATAAGAACGACAATCGAAAAAATGATAGTTCCCATACCTCTCAGTAATAAAGGTAAACCATCACTAAAAATGACAACCATGTTTAGTTTTAATCCGTACAGTATGATGGCTAATCTTAAAAGTCTTTTTGAAGAAAATTGAATTCCTGCGCGCAATTTTTCAGGATAACCAAAAAATTGTCTATATACTAAAGCAAGTAAAATGGCACATGCAAGTGGTCCAACATGATCGAACCCTGGTAACTTTGCCAATAGAAAACCTAAAACAGCAATGATGAATGTAAAAGCCACTCCATAGATCATTGCTACATTTAACTGTTTAGTAGGCTTTTTTTGTTGCTCTTGTTTAGTATTAATTATTGCCTTTTGTCCCATCTCGTTCATCTCCTAAGGTCGTTCTATATTAATTATCGTATCGAATCATTTACCATAAGGAAAATAAATTATTGTTATAGTTATAATAAGTAAATACGATAGTTAAAAAAAGCTATAAACTCACTAAAAATAAACAGAGCCTTTTAAAGTATAGGCTTTGTTTTTTTATATTTATTAGTTATTGGATAAGTGAATTTTAAAAATGTGTCTTAGTGGGGCCTTATTAAATTGAAAAGCGATCTTAATATTAGTTAGACTTACATACAAATTAAAAACTTTAATTTTATTTCATTTTTATTTATGAGTATACTTAGTGTAGTAATATTTTAAATATTCTAAATAATTAATTTATAAAACACTTTCAAGTGGTTGAAAGGGGGAGAATTCACTTAATGAGTAATAACTTATACGAAAACTTGAATAGAAGCGCGATTAATTTCCCGGATAGTATCGCTTATCTGTATGGTGATCAGTGTGTCTCGTATAGGAAATTAAATCAGCTTGTAAATCAATTTGCTGCAGGAATGTCTGCACAAGGAATAGGCAAAGGAGATGGAATTGCCCTTTTATTAGGAAATAGTCCAGAATTTCTCATTGCATACTATGGAACTTTGCGACTAGGTGCATTTGTTGTTCCAATTAATCCTTTGTTTACCCAAGATGAAATCAGCTACATATTGGAAAATAGTCAAGTAAAAGTGGTTATTGCTCATGAATCTGTTGAGCCAACGTTATCAGAACTAAAGAAACAGTTGGTTAATCTAAAGTTAGTCATTTATACAGAAGCAAAGAATCAGGAATGGACATGGAAGCACCTTATGAAATCGGGAACAAGTGTAATTGGAAGTCCATGCATTGATCAAGAAGATCTAGCAGTTATTCTGTACACATCAGGTACTACAGGCAAACCAAAGGGTGCAATGCTGACACATCGAAATTTAGTATCGAATGCAGATTCTATTTCAAAATTACTTGAACTGGATGAAAACGATCGAGTAGTTGCTGTACTGCCAATGTTTCATGTTTTCTGTATGACGGTTTGTTTGAACGCACCAATTGCTTGTGGCTCAACAGTTTTAATTCTGTATAAATTCAGTCCTGTCGATGTAGTCAATACCATTCAAAAAAGAAATGCCACTGTATTTGCAGGAGTACCTACGATGTACAATTTTATCAATCAATTACCTGATGCTTCGTCAGAGCATTTCAAATCCATCCGTATTTGTATTTCAGGTGGTGCTTCAATTCCTGTAGAGCTTCTACAAAAATTTGAAAGTAAGTTCAGTGTACCTATATTAGAGGGATATGGACTTTCAGAAACAGCACCACTTGTTGCAATTAATCCGTTAAAAGGAATTAGGAAACCAGGTTCAATCGGAAAGAATATCCCAGGTGTTCAAAGCAAAGTAGTAGATAAATTTGGAGAAGAATTACCAAAAGGAGAGGTTGGAGAATTAGTTGTTCAAGGACCAAATGTAATGAAGGGATATTTAGGGATGCAGGAAGCTACATTGGCAGCTTTTAAAAACGGGTGGTTTTACACTGGAGATCTCGCAACAATGGACGAAGATGGATACATCTACATTGTTGACCGAAAGAAGGACATGATTATTGTTGGAGGATACAATGTTTATCCTCGTGAAGTGGAAGAAGTATTATATCAACATCCCGCAGTTGTAGAGGCAGCAGTAGTTGGTGTACCTAATAAAGAATACGGAGAAAGTGTAAAAGCATACGTCGTAGTTAAAGATGAGCTGTTTACAGAGAATGATATTATTCAATTTTGTAAAGATAAGCTAGTAAAATACAAGCTTCCTAAATATATAGAATTTTTTAAAGAGCTACCAAAGAATTCAACTGGGAAGATTTTGCGTAGAGAGTTAAGAGAATTGACTGAAGTAAAGTAATTAAATAAATCATTCATAAAGGGAGGATTCATTATGTCAACAATTTTAAAGGAAAAGGTTAAAGGGCCAGTAGCTTGGAAAGGAACAGACCTAGCAAAAGATGAAACTTGGATTTATTACTTATCTAAGGAAACAATTGTTGAGCTTGAAAATGCACTAGCCCATGTTAAACAAAAAGGGTTAAAAGCACCAAACTTTAACAAAGAAGACTTCCAAGTGCCAAATCTTTTAAATGAAATTGATTACTTTGTTGAAGAACTTGAGAATGGAAGAGGATTTCTCTTAATTCGAGGTTTACCAATTGAAAGATATACAGATGAAGAAGCAAGCATCATTTATTGGGGTCTTGGCCTTCATATGGGTACTCCAGTCTCGCAAAATGCTAATGGTGAACTTTTAGGGCACGTTAGAGATCAAGGTCTTAGTTTAGAAAATTCAAACGTTCGCGGATACCAAACGAAATTGCATCTTCCTTTTCACGCTGATGGTTCTGATGTAGTAGGTTTGTTAAGTCTACGAAAAGGGAAATCAGGTGGGGAGAGTAGCATTATAAGCTCGATGGCAGTTTACAATGAGATTTTAGAGAAGAACCCTGAATATTTAGGAATACTTTGTCGTCCTTTTAACTTTGATCGCCGTGGAGAAGAAGGACCAGGAGAATCGCCAATATTTACTTCACCAATTTTTAGTTACTATGACGGAAAACTAAGTTGTCGATATGTTCGTTTATTTATCGAATCAGCACAAGCGAAAACGGGTATCCATTTATCGAAAGTTGAAATTGAAGCATTAGATTTACTGGACTCTCTTCTTCATGATGAAGACTTACATTTCAATATGATGTTGGAGCCTGGCGATATGCAATTTGTAAATAATTATACGGTGCTTCATTCAAGAACTCAATATGAAGATTATGAAGAACTAGATCAAAAACGCCATTTGCTAAGATTATGGCTCACGATGCCAAATGGCCGTGAAATTTCTCCGGATTTCGCAATGTTTTTTGACGAAAATACTGGAAAACCTGGTCGTGGCGGAGTACCTGCACGTAATAAAACAGCGGGCGGTATTGTTGAAACTTTAAAGTAATTTTACTTTAGTAAGAATGAGTGTGAAAAGTGAGGATATACTTGTATGTCAAAAACTCCAAAGTATGCTTGGGTAATTTTATTATTTCTAGTTCTTACCGGTATGATCAACCAAGTAGATAAAATTATCATTGGTTTGGTTTCGGTTCCTTTAATGAAAGAATTACATTTAAGTCCAACAAAATGGGGACTTATAGGAAGTTCATTTTTTTGGTTTTTTACATTTTCCTCAATGATACTTGGAGGAATGGCTGATTCGAAAAATACGAAAAAAATGCTGACATGGCTGTCGTTGGTTTGGTTAATTGTTCAGTTTGCAACACCTTTTGCTTCTAGCTTAACTTTGCTTTTGATAACAAGAATGTTTTTAGGATTAGGTGAAGGTCCAGCTCCAGCTCTTTCTACAGCAATCATGGGAAAATGGTTCCCAAAGCACAGGCATGGTATAGGTTTTGGTGCAGTTCTTTTAGGAACGACCGGGGGTTCGGCAATTGCTTCTCCATTATTAATATCAATCATTGATAAACATGGGTGGAAATCGGCATTTATAGTGATGGGTGCTCTTGGACTGTTCGTATTAGTTTTATGGTTAATTTTCGGTAAAGAAAGTCCAACAGAAATTGGACTAACAGCTATTCATCAAATGGAGCACAAGTCTAGCCTTCCTAAAGTATCAATGCGAAAATTTTTTCCGCATCTATTTTCTAAAAACTTTATATTAACCGTTTTGTGTGGTGGCTGTGCATATTGGTTATTATCCATTCAGGCAGTATGGTTACCGTCATATTTTACAAAAATTCAACAGTTTGACTCTCAGACTTTAAAACTAGCGGTATCATTGCCTTTTCTTTTTGCAGCTTTTTGCCAAATTGGATTTTCTATGCTATCTGATCGTCTTTATCGCAAAACAGGCAATATTCGTAAAGCCCGTATTAATCTTGCGGGTCTTATGATGATGTTATCTTCTATTTGTCTATATCTAGCGATAACCGTGAATTCGGTTACTATGTCTATTGTTTTCTTTACACTCGCACCTGGTTTTGCATATGTAATTCTTTCACTTGCTCCCGCTATATTGATCGAGTTCTTTTCTCACGAGAACATTGGAAAAGCACAGGGTGCATTCATTGCTTTTGCAAGTATAGCTAGTATTATCGCTCCACTAGTCTTCGGATACTTTATCCAACATGCACTAACTGAAGCAGTAGGTTATAAATACGCCTTTGGCTTTTCTTCATTAGGAATGCTAATTATAGGAATCGTATTTTGGCTTGGTGTGCATCCTGAAAATCAAAGAAATGCAATAAATGAGTCGGGGGAGCAGATGAGCAGTTAAAAGTGATCTGTAAGTACTTAGAAATATGAGTTTTGAATAATAACTACTTGGCTATTAAATTAGTAATCTTCAATTTCGAAGGAGGAGTTTTAATGTCAAACATTTTATATGAAAAAATTCAAGGGCGATCTGCTTGGAAGGGTAATGATCTTGCTAATGATGAATCATGGATTTATTTTTTAACCGACACAACAATTGCTGCACTTGAGAAGGCTGTATTATGTGTTCAACAAAGAGGTTTAAAAGCACCTGATTTTAAAAAGGAAGATTTTCAAATTCCTGATCTAGCTGACGAAATTAAATACTTTGTTGACGAATTAGAGAATGGAAGAGGTTTTTTGTTAATCCGTGGTTTGCCAATGGATCGTTATTCTGATGAAGAAGCAAGTATCATTTACTGGGGGCTTGGACTCCATTTAGGACTGCCAATCATCCAAAGTAAAAATGGTGAACTCCTAGGTCATATTAAAAATGTAGGCAAGGATTTTAACGATAATACAAAAGTACGTGGTTACCAAACAAATGTACATCTTGATTATCATACAGACCTTGCTGATGTGGTCGGATTACTATGTCTTCGTAAAGCAAAATCTGGTGGTTTAAGTAGTATCGTAAGTGCGATGTCCATCTATAATGAAATTCTAGAAAAACGCCCAGAATATCTTGAAATTCTCTATCGTTCATTTGCCCATGACCTTCGCGGAGAGGAAACGCCCGGTCAATCTCCTGTCGTTCAATCACCAATCTTTAGCTATTTCGATGGTAAATTAAGCTGCAGATATATTCGCCAGTATGTCCAATCAGCACAAACGAAAACAGGTATTCTTTTGTCGGAAGAGGAAATTGAAGCATTTGATTTTATTGATTCCCTTACTCATGATAAAAATTTTCATATCGATATGATGATGGAACCAGGTGACATGCAATTCGTTAATAATTATACTGTTTTCCATTCACGTACTCATTTTGAAGATTTCGAGGAAGAGGATAAAAAACGTCATTTATTAAGATTATGGCTTATGATGCCAAATGGTCGTAAAATTGCTCCAGGTTTTGAGTTTTATATTGGTGGGGCACCCATAAATAGCTAAGGAGCTAGTGGGAATTTAGCTTATTGTGTAATTGGTGATTTTATTCAAGTAATAACGTGGATAAGATCACCAATTTATTGTTGCTAACTAATTTTCTGTTTAAAAGTTTAGGTTAGGGAAATTAAAACAAGAGAGGTTGATGTTTTTTGGTAAAGTTAGATCCGCAAGCAGAGAAGTTTTTAAATGCACTAAAAAAGATGCCACCTATTCATGAACTGGAACCTAAAATTGTAAGAGAAATGCTATCAAAGTCTCCACGTCCTCTTGTAAATTTAGAAGCATTATCAAAAGTAGAGGACTTTATAATTCAAGTAAGTAATGATGAAGTAATTAACTGCCGAGTTTACACACCAGATGGTCAAGGTCCCTTTCCGATATTCATATACTACCATGGTGGGGGATGGGTTCTTGGGGATATTGAATCAACGGATGCAAGCTGTCGCTTAATTGCTAATAGAACGAAGAGTATTGTTGTATCCGTAAACTATCGCCTTGCACCAGAATACAAGTTTCCGACAGCAGTGGAAGATGCATATTCTGCTTTGGTGTGGGCTTATAAAAATGGTATCTCCTTTAATGGGGATGTCTCTAGATTGATCGTTGGTGGAGATAGTGTAGGTGGAAATCTTGCTACAGTCGTTACAATGATTGCAAGAGACAGAATGGGTCCTAGCATTACTGGACAAGTTTTAATCTATCCCTCAACAAATCTTGAGTTTAATACAGAGTCACATCAACTTTTTGCAAAAGGATTTGGTTTAGATCGAGAACAGCTAATTTGGTTCCGAACTCATTATTTAAGAAATGAAGAGGATAAGAAAGATGAGTTCGCTTCTCCGTTAATAGCAAAAGACTTAAGCGGCCTTCCAAAAGCATTAATCATTACGGCAGAAAATGATGTACTACGGGATGAAGGAGAAGCCTATGCCAGTCGGCTGAAAGAGTTTGGAGTACAGGTTGAATATGCTTGTGAACCTGGAATGATCCACGGCTATTTTGTACATATGGCAATTTTTTCGAACAATATTGAATCAACGGTTTCTAAGATTGATAAATTTTTACGATCAGACTGTGACAAACGCTTGCAATCAGTCTGAGAATCATGTTTTTGGAATTTGTTTACACACTTAAGGAGCCTCAAAAAATTGTGAGGCTCTATTTCTTTGAACTATTAACTAACTTATAAACTATGAAACCTTAAAACCATTTCAAATAAGTATATTAGAAATAAACAGTATTTCCGATGCCGCCAGTTACTGGTATTACTTCTCCAGTTATTGATGCTGATAAAGGTGATGCTAGGAAAGTAACGACGTAAGCAATCTCCTCTGGAGTAATCAAGCGACCGAGAGAATTTAGTGACTTAACTTGTTGAATTGCTTCCTCATTTGTTACTTTCTCTCTAAAAGTTTCTGTATCAACAATTCCAGGATATATTGCATTGACGTTAATTCCATGCTTTCCTAATTCCATTGATGCAGATTTTGTTAAATGTACGACAGAAGCATTACGAGGACCAGAGCTAAAGTAATTGCCGCCAATCCTAGCAGCTAGTCCACTAATATTAATAATTCGTCCCCACTTGTTTTCAATCATATGTGGAGCAACGGCTCTAATACTACGAAAATACCCCATATATTTTTCTTCAAAATCCTTTATAATAAGTTCCTCTTTAATACTATTAAAGTCTTCTGGCTCATGTCCTCCAACACGGGCTCCACTGTTAATTAATATATCTATGCTACCCATTATTGTTGCAGATTTTTCTACTAGATTTAAGATGGAGTCAGGATCTGTAGTGTCAGCTACAATCGGATAAATGTTTCGATTAGTTTCTTGTGCCAGTTCTTCTGCTGCAATCTTTAGCGTGGATTCATTTCTTGAACAAATCGTACAATCAACACCTTCAAGAGCTAGCTGGCGGGCAACAGCTTTACCAATACCTCGACTACCTCCAACAATAAGTGCTTTTTTTCCTGCTAATTTTAAGTCCATTGTTCAGCCTCCAGTTCAATTCAATAGCACTACAAAAAAATTATAGTATTTACTCATTTCTATCTTCATTCTACCTATAAATAATATTTATATAAAATTAAAGATTTTAATTTGTAATTTAGTTGTGCTAATATATCATGGTGTTAAAATTCCCCATGCACTTTGGTACATATTTCATATATTAGTAGTATTTACATGTAAGTTAAAATGTTTAATTTTATTTAACTGAAAATTATGAATATAATAAATATAAAGAATATTTTAATGTAATTAAAGTGAATCTATGTAAACAAAGGGGGGAGGCATCTTTGTCATTTGGTAAAGAAGGTGATAGAACATTTTTGAAAGCGCTTTACCAAAAAAAGAAGAGTTGTTATTTTGTTATAAATGTTTTAGTTAGAAACAGGTTGTTTTTTTAGAGATGTTCAATAATTGGATAGAAAGAAGGGAGATTTTTTTGAACACACCAAAATATTCTTGGATTATTTTATTAATTCTAGTTGCTTCTGGCATGGTTAATCAAGTTGATAAAATCATCATAGGTTTAGTTTCGGTTCCGTTAATGAAAGAATTACATTTAAGTCCATCACAATGGGGATTAGTTGGAAGCTCGTTTTTTTGGTTCTTTACGATCTCTTCTTTCATTCTTGGTGGCATGGCTGATTCTAAAAACACGAAAAAGATGTTTACTTGGATAATGTTAATATGGTTAATCGTTCAATTTACAACACCTTTTGTATCTAGTTTATCTCTATTAATGTTTTCAAGAATGCTATTGGGAGCAGGGGAAGGACCAGCTATTTCTATTTCAACTTCAATAATTGGAAAATGGTTTCCTAAACATAGACATGGTATCGGTTTTGGGGCAGTGCTCTTTGGGGCTACAATCGGGCCTGCAATTGCTTCTCCACTACTAATCTCACTAATTAATCAATATAGTTGGAAAGCCGCTTTTATAGCAATGGGAGCAGTCGGAAGTATTGTTCTACTTTTATGGATCATTTTTGGAAAAGAGAGCCCAAAAGATATCGGCATCTCTGCATATGAGCAAGTGGGTAAAAACTCAGTGATCCCAAATAAAGTTTCATGGAAGCAGTTTTTTCCTCATATTTTTTCTAAGAATTTTATTTTTACTGCAGTTTGTGCAGGCTGTGCATATTGGTTATTGTCTGTTCAGGCGGTTTGGTTTCCAGCATACTTTTCGAAAGTTCAACATTTTGATGGTAAAACATTAAAAATGGCAGTGTCTCTACCTTTTCTCTTTGCAGCTATTTGCCAAATTGCATTTGCCCTAATTTCAGACCGTATTTACCGCAAAACAAATGATATTCGAAAAGCAAGAATAAATCTTGCAGGAATTTCAATGATGTCATCCGCTATTTGTTTATATATTGGAAGTGTCGCAAATTCAAGTGCAATTTCCATCCTATTCTTCATCCTTGCACCCGGTTTTGCAATTGTCATTCTTTCACTAGCACCAGCAATGTTAATGGAGTTCTTTTCACCTAAAAACATTGGAAAAGCCCAAGGGACATATGTTGCTATATCAAGTTCAACGAGTATTATTGCTCCTGTTATATTTGGTAATTTTATTGAAAATGCAGGAAGTGAATCAATGGGATATGGTTACGGATTTTTAGTGACGTCTTTAGTCATGTTTGTTTTCGGATTAATATTTTGGATTGCTGTGCGTCCTGCTAAGCAATCAAGCACTACGATTAAGGTAGAGGAACAAGTCATTATATAAAAGTATGAATTAATCGAGGAGGAAAGATAATGTGTAAAAATAGAAGAGTCACTGATGGAATCGATTGTTGTGTAGAATGTCATGTAGAATTATCCATTATGGAGAGAAATCGTAGTAATTGTTGGAGTTGTCAGGATAAAATAATTGAAACTTACGCTGATGACCATATCAATATTGAAACAGAAGTCAAAACTAAGCAAAATATTAGTTCTTGAAAATAAAAAGAGAAGCTCCCGCGTCCACTTTGAACGCAGTTGCTTCTCTTTTTTTAACTATTAATAATTTCTGATTTTAGAAAATGAATATATTTGTTAGCGTATGTAGATAAATGTTTATCTTCTGATCGGACTAATCCTAAAGAAATGTTAACAGTACTATGGTTCACTAAATCGATTGGAATAATATCACCATTAATGACTGATGGATAATTTTGCATGACAAAATCAGGAGCAAATGTAATTGCCAAGTTTTCATTGACCGCTTGGAGAAGTCCAGCCATATTGTTTGTTGTAAATAGAATTTTCAAAGGTTTATATTTGTTAAAAAAATCTTGGATAAAATATTGCATCAATTCGCCTTTATATATGACGAGCGTTTGATCAAAAATGTCTTCTGGGGTTACAGAACCCAGAATGGCTAAAGGAGAATGCTTTGAAACGTATACTTTTTGCTTTCCATCTAGTAGTGCTTCAAACGTGATCCCTTCCATATTTACCCCTAAATCACTTGAATATGTAATTAGGCCAAAATCAGTCTTATGCTGTCTAACATCATCAATCACTGACGTACCACTTTTTTCAGTAACCTCAAGATTTACATGAGGATATTCTTGGCTAAATGTAGAGATTGCTTTAACGAGAAATGTCATTAAACCTGGTAAAGAAGATATATTAAGCTCACCCACCTCCGTGGAGTTAAATAAGTTAGCAGTCTCCTTTATTTCTTCAAGTTTTTTTTGAACCTCATAAGCAAGTTTTAAAATGACTTTTCCCTCATCAGTTGGAACCGCGCCATGTCCCCGAGAACGTTTAAATACTTTAATTTCTAGCTCTTTTTCTAAGTTAGTTATGGACTGGCTAATTGTTGATTGTGTAACATGCAAATTTTGTGCAGCTACTGACAAGGAACTGTATTTTGCAACTTCAACGATATAGATTAATTGTTCAATATTCATGGTCGTCCCCTTTTTTTAATATTAATAATACTAACTTACACATTAAAATCTTTAATTTTTTTTCATTATAATTTATATGTATAATCAATATCAATAAGATTTTAAAATAATTAGAATATTCGTAATTTACGGAGGGGAAGTAGAATGTCAATAGCACAATTATTTGATTTAACAGGAAAGACAGCAATTGTTACAGGAGGCGGGAGTGGGCTAGGGCGTGTAATGGCAATAGCTTTAGCAGAAGCGGGGGCAAATGTAGTAGTTTGTTCTAGACGTTTAGAAGTTTGCGAAGAAGTCGTGAAAGAAATAGAGGCATTAGGCAGCCGAGCGTTAGCTATATCCTTAGATGTAACTAGTCCCGAATCAATTGAAAAAGGACTGAAACAAGCTATTTCTCAATTTGGAAGTATCGAAGTTTTAGTAAATAGTAGTGGAACTGTTTTTGAAACGCCAGCTACTGAAATGCCTTTAGAACAATGGCAATCCATGCTTGACACGAATGTTACAGGAACTTTTTTAATGTGTCAGGCAGTCGGTAAACATATGATTAATAACGAATATGGAAAAATCATCAATATTTCTTCTAGTATAGGCTTTAAAGGAGTTGACCCTGAAGCTGTAGATTCTGTTGGATATACAACAAGTAAGGGTGCCGTTATGACTTTAACAAAGGACTTAGCAGTTAAGTGGGGGCGTCATGGTGTTAATGTAAACTCAATTGCTCCTGGCGTTTTCACTACAGGAATGAATAATCCAGAAATACCGGGAACTCTTGTTCACAAAGCAGGTCCATTCATTGCTACTCAAGTTCCACTTAGAAGATTAGGTAATGATCTTGATTTGGTAGGTGCGACCCTTTACTTTGCTTCAGCTGCTTCTGACTATTGTACAGGACAAATATTAGTTCTTGATGGGGGCCTTGGTACTAAGTAAAATTCATCAATGTAATCTAGTAATATAGTTTAGCAAAACTTAAATGCAAGTTAGAAATACTAATTTTACTTAACGGAAAATTATAAATATACTGATAATAACAAATTCGAAGTAGTTTTAACTTGTCATACAAATGTAAGGGACTACTATAAACGAATTTAAAAAACAAGTTGGAAGAGGGGATTTAAGTGAGTAATGTAAAGGATGTAAAAGAAGTATTAGTTCACCATGCTGGAAATATTAATGTAGATGAATTGCCTTGGATTCCTTATTTTGGAGATTCGAAGTTTAAATTATTGAAAGCAAACCCTGTAACAGGACAAACCCTTACATTATTATATGTACCTGCGAAAATGCAGCTTCCTGCACATTTCCATCCTGGAACAGTTATTGTATATACTGTTCAAGGAACGTGGCGATATCTAGAAGAGTCTTGGATTTCTAAACCAGGTGACGTTGTTTATGAGCCTGCTGGATCAAAACATACACCTACAGCTGTAGGTGACGAAGATGTTATTACCTTTAATATTGTAGAAGGAACATTGGATTATATCGGTGAGAATGGCGAAATTCTTGCTAGAGATAATTGGGAAACATTTTTAAATAGATACTATGAATATTGTGCAGCTGAAGGTATCGAACCTGTTGATGTGACTAAATTTTAAAAATAGTGAATGAAAGAGAATCTAAAAACGTCCAGTGACGTACAGGATTCTCTTTTCTTATGAATAGTAATCGTAAGATGTTTGTATATAAGCATGACTAACTTGTAGATTAAATTCTTTAATTTTATTTAACTATTATTTATGAGTATAATTAGTTACAAACTAATAATTTTAAAATTTGTAATATTTAAAATAAAGGAGGTTTATCTAAATATGTCAACTGAAACAGTGTTAATTACAGGCGCTACAAAAGGTATTGGCTTGGAATTTGCAAAAATCTTTGCGGGACATCGCTATAATTTAGTTTTAGTTGCTAGAGATGAGTTGTTGTTGGAAAAACAAGCTGTTTTTTTAAAAAAGGAATACGGGGTAGAAGTTAATACTTTTGTCGGTGATCTAAGTAATCATGAAACTGTAGAGAGCTTGTATACATATCTAAAAAGAGAAGGAACCCCTATCGATATATTGATTAATAATGCCGGAGCGGGCGGATTAGGGTTAATGACAGAATTAGATATTAAGAAAGAAATAGAATGTTTGCAGCTGAATATGATTTCCTTAACTTATTTAACTAGACTTATAGCTGATGAAATGATTAAGCGAAATAACGGTAAAATTTTAAATGTTGCTTCGACAGCAGCTTTTCAACCAACTCCACGGATGTCGATGTATGGGGCAAGTAAATCCTATGTTTTATCTTTTACAGAAGCGATAGCCGAAGAACTAAAAGATACTGGAGTTCAAGTTAGTGTATTATGTCCTCCGTCAACAAAGACACCACTTACTGAGGGACTTGCTTCAACAGGAACAAAAATTTTCATTAAAAACTTAATGGACCCTAAAGCAGTTGCCAAATGTGGTTACGATGGTTTAATGAAAAATAAAACAGTGATCATTCCAGGCTTTAAAAATAAACTGATGGCAAAGTCTGTTGGAATACTGCCAAGGAAGTGGGTAACTACTTATACTCGAAAGATGATTGAGGAAAAAGTGTAAGTAGCCATAGGTGATACTAAGATATAACGAAGAGAGGGACCGTGAATGCAGAATGTATATTTAGTTGAAGCGCTCAGAACTCCAATTGGGAGTTTCGGAGGCTCATTAAAAGATCTAGGTGCTGTACAGCTTGCATCAGCAGTTATTAAGGAGGTATGGCAACAATCTGGTCTATCTGCTGATTGTGTTGATGAAATAATATTAGGTAATGTTTTAAAGTCAGGGCTTAAAGGAAATCCGGCAAGACAAGCTGCAATTAATGCTGGTTTACCTGTTTCAATACCAGCCATTACAATTGATAAACAATGTGCATCTGGACTGCGAGCAATTACATTAGCTTATCATCAAATACTAGCTGGGGATTCGAATGTAGTAATTGCTGGTGGTACGGAAAGTATGAGTAATGTCCCACATTTAGTAATGAATGCAAGATGGGGACAAAAAATGGGAGATTTAAGGACAGTAGATGCAATTTTTCATGACGGGCTTCACTGTGCAATAGAAGGTTACCATATGGGAGTTACAGCTGAAAATTTAGTTGAAGACTACGGTATATCGCGCGAGGAGCAAGACATTTTTGCTTTAGAAAGTCAGCAAAAGGCGATTAGAGCTAGGGAACAGGGTAAATTTGAAAAAGAAATTGTTCCAGTAACGATTAAAACTAAACAAGGCTCCATTTTATTTAAAGAAGATGAGAACATAAAAAGTACTAGTATAGAGAAACTAAAAACTCTTAAAGCAGCTTTTAAAGAGAATGGAACAGTGACTGCGGGAAATGCTTCATCATTAAATGACGGTGCAGCTGCTGTTATTGTTGCATCTGAAAAAGCAGTTAGAGAATATGGTTTAAAACCGCTTGCCAAAATTCGTTCGGTAGCAAGCGCTGCTGTTGCTCCTTCGATTATGGGAATTGGTCCAGTTCCAGCAACACAAAAAGCTCTGCAACGAGCAAATCTAACGATACATGATATTGAATTGGCAGAGATCAATGAAGCATTCGCTGCACAAGTACTAGCAGTAAATAAAGAATTAAATATATCAGAAGAGATTATTAATGTAAATGGAGGAGCTATTGCATTAGGGCATCCAATCGGCTGTTCAGGTACTAGAATTGTAGTTACTTTATTACATGAATTATTACGTCAAAAGAAACAAATTGGTTTAGCAACTTTATGTGTAGGTGGCGGGCAAGGAGTTTCGATTATCATAGAAGCTGTATAATCTAATTAAAATGAAATGGTAGGCAAATTAAACAATAATTTGCCTACCATTTTTTACAAAGGTCAAACTCCATTTGAGCGTTAAGTTTTTTGACTTAATGAAGATAATCAAAAGTATTTTTTGCTAACAAGATAAAGGTTACTGTAATAAAAAGGATTCGAACGTAACCACTTCCTTTTTTAATAGCGAATTTTGAACCACAAATTGCTCCTGCTATTTGTGCAAGTCCCATAGCTAGCCCATAGGCATAATGAATTTGTCCCAAGTACATAAACATTAATAATGCAGCTATATTACTACCAAAATTTAAAAACTTTGCGTTGCCTGCCGCTTTTAAGAAATCAAATCCCATCATTAAAAAAGCAAATATTAGGAATGAACCAGTTCCAGGGCCAATGAATCCATCATAGAAACCAATACCAAAAATTAAAAGCATAAATAGAATAATACGAGTAACTGACAGCTTTTTATTGGTAGTTGTATCTCCCCAATCTTTTTTTAAAATAGTATATATTGCAACTGCTGCAAGCATAACGAGCATAAGAGGCTTAAGAACTGTTGGGTCAATTAAATGAACTGTCCAAGCTCCCAAAATGGAACCAATAAATGTGAGTGGGAATAACTTATAGACAGATTTCAAATCAAGCTTTCCAGAACGATAGAACATGATTGTACTCGTTAAAGAGCCAATTGACCCAGCTAATTTGTTCGTTGCAACAGCAGCAGCTGGAGATAGACCAGTAAATAATAATACTGGCAAAGTAATTAGCCCACCGCCTCCAACTACAGAATCAATAAATGCAGCTAAAAATCCAAATACAATTAAAGTTAATAATAACGACGGATCAATATGGAATATCATCAAATCTACCTTTCTTTTATTTACTAATTTGATAGTAGTTAATATAGGAAACAAAGTAAATCATTAATTTAGTAATATAAGAATTATTTTAATTATTACAAAATAAAAAGCAGTAACATTTTTTCCGTATAAGTTAACTAAAGTAATTTGAAATTAATAGCTGAGATTTTAATTTTAACTTGTACCACTTTCTAAAATTTCGCATATATTGATATGTGATAATTTAAGGATGAGGTGTGTATGGATTGAATTTCGAACATAAAATTACAACTACAGAAATAGGACAAGCCAAAGAAAAATACTTTGAAAAAAACGTCAATCGTTTAATGAAAGAGATTGTTACTAAGATCGAAATGAAGATGGCACTTGAAGAACTAAAGGTTAAACGTATGATCCGATTTGGTGGTCTAGAAAATGATGAAGTTATTAAACAAGTACAAAATGAGTTAACGAAAATATTAGAGGATTCAATAAAAGAAATACAACTAAAAATAAGTGAAATTGAGATTTATCTTAATTCATTAGAAGAAATAAAAGGTAATTCAATAAAAAAGGAAAGCGACTTTAATCAATAAAAAAAGAGTGAGAAACACTAAGTTTCTTCACACTTTTTTTTTGATTTTGTTTAGTTAGATTCATCTCGAGAAATTGCTTATTTATTGTTAATGTTGATATTAATCGTAATTTTTTTATCGCAATGAGATGATGATTGACCATCTTGTACAGCACTTAATATTTTAGCAATTACATCTGTACAGCAATCACATTTCTTGTGTTCGCAGCAGTCGCATTCATGATCTTCACAGCAGTCACATTCATGGTCTTCGCAGCAGTCACATTCATGGTGTTCATGGCAATCACATTTGTGCTTGTTGGAATGTTTTCGAGTTTTCTTATCTTTTTTGCTGCAACAATCAATATTAATATTCACCGAAATACTGCAATCACATTTCTTGTGTTCGCAGCAATCACATTTCTTGTGCTCATGACAATCGCATTTCTTGTGGTCACAACAATTACATTTCTTGTGCTCATGGCAATCATTACAGTTCTTGTGTTCATGGCAATCCGATCTATTGTGTTCGCAGCAACCACAATTATTGTCGCCATGACAATCGCACTTCTTATGTTCACAACAACATTTGCATGGCGGACATGGAGGGCACGGTCGACGAGGAGGACATGGTGGCTTCGGTGGTAGAAGTGGCTTTTTTGGTGGGCACGGAGGTTTAGGTTTGCATCTACATGGCTCACAGTCACAGTTACATTTCTTCATATATATCACCCATTAAATTTGAATTATTCAGGTCTTCTAACGATCAATATGTTCGGTGTGGATAGCTTGTCAGTGTTTTGACTATATATTTTTATTTATTTAGATGAAAACATGTAAAAGATTCTAGCCTAGAAATATTTTCTAAAATAGAAAAGGTAACTCCTAGATATAAGAGTTACCTTTAAAAAATTATAGTGAATTAACTTCCTCAGTTGAAATTACTTTCTTATTTGATTGTTTTTTATGCAACCATTGATAAATAATTGGTATTACTAAAAAGCTATTTAAAGTAGATGTGATCATCCCACCGATTACAACAATTCCTAATGTTTGTGAAATGACAGTATCACCTTGGTGTGAAAATGCTAGTGGTAATAGTGTTAATATCGTTGTTGCTGCTGTAATTAAGATTGGTCTAATCCTTGAAAGACTACCAGAAATAACGGCTTCTTCAGTATTCATACCGTTTTTACGATTACGCTCAATCTTATCAACTAGTACGATACCATTTGTTACTACAATTCCAGTTAACATTAAGACACCGATTAGTGCTGCTAAATTCCACTCTCCACCTACTATTACTAAAGAGATAACAACACCACTTAATGCTAGTGGGATACTTAATAATACAGAAACTGGAGCTCTCCATCCCTTAAATAATGATGAAGTAATGACCATAACTAAAAGAATAGAGAAGGCTACGGCAATTGACATATCAAAAATCATTTCTTTAACTTGTTGAGTGATCCCTCCCATTGAGTAACTTACTCCTTTAGGAAGAGCTTGTTTACTAATGACGTCATCAACTTGTTTTGATATTTTACTAATGTCATTTGAAGTTATTTGACCTGTAACGATTGAGTAAGGCTCTCCATTGCGTTCATTAATCGTTGAAGGAGCATTATCTTTCGTAATAGATGCAATTTGTTCAAGTTTGACGGTTTTATTACTGCTTGTTTGGAAAGTTTCATTTTTAAGCGAATTGATTACATCTTCTGGCGATGCATTTAATTGAACTTGAGTATTTCCACTACTAATTTCATCAAGATACATATCAACTGGCAGACTTATATGGTCAACTACAAATGTAGCATCTTTAGATTGTGACATATAACGGTTGATTACTTTCATTACATCTGATAATTGAATTCCATTTTGTTCTATTGCTTGTTGGTTAAATGTAATTTTATATTTTGGAAGTCCAGATGTTAAATCTACTTTTCCATCAACACTTAGTCCATCAATTTTAACAAGTTTTGATCTCATTTGCTCTGCAATTTTATCTAGTGTAGCTTGATCAGAGCCAGTGAATATGACTTTCAATAAAGAATCATCACCAGCAATACTTTGACTTGAAACAGTATAAGCTACATTTTTAGATAATAGTGGCAGTTGTTTTCCAAGTTCTTTAATGACTTGGTCTGAGTCTTTTTCGTTCTTTAAAGCAACAGAAATGTTAGCTACGTTAGGTTTTTGTAGGAAACCACCGCCTTGGTCAAATACATCATCACTTTGTGGCGTATTAGTTGATCCAAAATTAGATAGATAAGATTTTATTTTTGGATTATCTTTTAATTGATTTTCTACCTTTTGAACCTCAGAATCTACCTGCATTAATGTACTTCCTTGAGGTAATTCAAGTTTAATTGCCACTTGACCAGTTTTAGCACTTGGTAAGAATGAGACTGGTAAAAACGAACCAAATGCTACTGCGAAAATAAATAGTAAAGCTGAAATGAAAATTGTAAGTTTTTTATTCTTTTATGATGATAATAAGATCGGTTTCATCATTGGTTCTAAAGAAACAGCATTTGTTTTCTTTGTATTATTTTTCCAACCCATTAGTGCAAGTGCTGGAATAACAAGAATTGCTACAAAGAACGATATAATTAGAGAGATAACAACAGACCATGCAAACCCACTATATGAAGCACTAATAGCTCCACCTACAAAGGCAATTGGAATATAAACTGCAATTGTTGTAAGTGTAGACGCTAAAATTGCAGGTGTCATTTCATAAACTGCTGAACTCAATGAAAATAGTAATGATTTATCAGGATTTTGTTCTCTTTTACGGTACATATTATCAAGGATAACGATGGAATCATCAACAATACGACCCATTGCAACAATTAAACCTGAGACGGTTAAAATATTAAGTGTAATACCCATTGATTTAAGAATAGCTGTTGTTGCTAATAAAGAAATTGGTAATGAAATTGCAATGACTAATGTTGATTTTACATTGCGGAAGAAGAAAAATACGCAAATCATCGAGAAAAGACATCCAAGTAAACCTTCACGAATTAAACCGTTTAATGAATCATTTAATTCTTTTTCACGATCTAATTGAGGTGTCAATTTAACCGTACCGTCTTTTACTTGTTGTAAGCTTTGAATTCTTTCCTTCACATTTTTTGCTACATCTGTAATGTTTGCACTTTGTGTTTTAATAACATTTAATTGAACACTTGTTTTTCCATTTGTTCTTGCAATCGTTTTTACATCATTTAGAGCGTGAGTAACAGTTGCAAATGCTGAAAGTGGGATTTGATCACCATCTGAATTTTTGATTTTTACATCATTTAACTGTTTAACATTTAAATTCCATCCATCAAATTTAACTGGAATAGACAATTGATTTTGTAAGATCGTTCCTTCAGGTAAGGACGGAACTGATACAGCTAATGCTTTATTTAAGTCATCTAAAGTAAGTTTATATTTTGCTAGGTCCTTCGTTCTAACAGTTAGTACGTATCCGTCTTTTGCACCACCGAACACTGAAACATCGGATACGCCTGGTACTGTTTTAAGGTGTTGCACAATATCCATTTGAGTTACTGATTTTAAAGTATTATCATCTAATTTATCACTAGTCAAACTGAAAGTTAGGATTGGGAATGAACTAGTTGTAAGTCTTGTAACTAGAGGTTTAGATGTAATAGTTGGGAGAATGTCCGCATTTTCTAAAGCTTTATTTACATCAATTTCAGCTTGTTTCATATCTGTATTCATTGGAAAATACAGACTCATAAAAACTCCACCATCATAAGAGCTAGTTTCAATATCTTGTAATCCTTCTGTTGTTCTTACAGCACTTTCAAGATTATTGGTAATATTTTGTTTTACTTGATCGGCCTGGTACATAGGTAGACGCATGCTTACAGTAAGAGTTGAATTGTTTATACCTGGTAAATAATCGCGTTGCATTTGGTAAGCTGAGATAGCACCCCAAGTTACGATCATAACGACACAAACAATCATTAAAATTGCTCTTTGCATGGTCCATTCTATAAATTTTTTCATCTTAAACCTCCTTCGATTTTTATTTTAAATTGAGAATTATTTCATAAATCAACTCCATGTCATTGTAAAATTCCTAACTGAAACTTTAATGAATAATCAATTAAAATTAGATTAAAATGAAAAAAATACAAATCAAAAGTTCTATAATGGCATTTATACAAGGAACTTCTAAGACTAGAATCAGTCTTAAAAAATAGAATTGAGTTTTTTGAGATACTAAAACTATTAATAGAAATAGGTGAGTTAATTGAAGAAAATCTTAATTATTGAGGATGAAATAAATATAGCTCGAGTTTTAAAATTAGAAATAGAATATGAGGGTTATGAAGTGTTAGTCGAACATAATGGAAAAGCTGGTTTAGAGTCGGCTTTAAGCAATAATGTCGATCTAATTTTATTGGATGTTATGTTACCTGAATTGAGTGGTATCGAAGTATTAAGAAGGATAAGAAAAACAAATCAATTTGTGCCCGTAATTTTATTAACAGCTCGAGATGCTACACATGATAAAATTATCGGACTAGATTATGGAGCTAATGATTATATTACGAAACCTTTTGAAATCGAAGAAGTATTAGCAAGAATACGTTCGTGTCTAAGAGCAAGTAATCTAGTTCATGAGTTTAAGAAAAGCGAAGACGAAAATCCCACTTTAGCGATTGAGGATTTAGTTGTTAATTTGGAAGCTAGAGAAGTAAAGAGGAATGATAAAGTCATTTCTTTAACACCAAAAGAGTATGATTTATTAGTTTATCTATTAACTAATCAAAATAAGATTGTGACAAGAGAGGGCATCATAACAACCGTTTGGGGTTATGAGTATGAAGGGGAAACAAATGTTGTTGATGTGTATATTAGACATTTAAGAAAGAAAATTGAAGAGGACTTTGATGTTCCTTTAATTCGAACTATTCGAGGTGTGGGGTACACAATGAGGAAGGGTTAAGATGAAAATAACGACTAAAATAAATTTGCTAATTACTTCATGGATCTTAATCATTCTTGTTTTAATTAACGGGTTAGTTTTTTATTTGTTTATGAAAACGACTGTAAATATGGAAGAACATGTTGTGAGTCAAAAGGCTCATGAAATCTTAAAAAAACAGGATATTCCTATAACATTGAAGATCAATGAAGAGGTATTATATCCATTTATGTCTAATCATTCTTTTATTCGAATTATTGATCCAAACTCAAAAATTGTGACAGAAATTAGTAATGATAAACTACTGAATCGTATTAAACCTAAGTTCACAAAAAATGAAGAAACAAAGCTAATCCCTTTTAGTGAGCATCAAAATATAGTGGTACGTGTACCAATTTTACAGAATCAAAAAGTGATTGGAACGCTCGAAATTGGGGAATTGTTAGTAGGCCTAGAAGGTAGAAAAGATTTGTTACTAACAATAATGGCAATCGTTACTGGTGTTTCGGCAGTTTTATCAATGATGGCTGGAAGATGGTTAACACGCATCATAATGAACCCGATTACTTCTATGATTACTACGATGGAAGATATTGAAAAAAGTGGGGTTCCAAAAAAGATTTTAATAAAAAACGAAACGAAAGATGAATTACACAAAATGGCAAGCACATTTAATCGAATGATCAGCAGGCTACAAGACAGCATCGAAAAACAGAAGCAGTTTGTATCAGATGCATCTCACGAGTTAAAGACTCCAATTACGGTTATAAGTAGCTTTGCTAACTTATTAAGAAGACGTGGTTTTAAAAATGAGGAAATGGCGGCGGAAGCAATTGAGACAATTTATTCCGAAGCCAACCGTATGCAAGATTTAACAAAAACGTTATTAGCTTTAGCCGAATCGGAGAATTTAAAGAGTATCGAAATGAATCCAGTCGAACTAGTTGCTTTATGTAATTCGACTTTAGTACAGCTCCAAAATGTGTATAAACGAGAAATTACTTTACACGCTCAAAAACAGAAAATATATATTAAAGGAAATGAACTTAAAATTAAACAAGTTATTATTATCTTCTTAGATAATGCATTAAAGTATAGTTCAGACAAGATTGAGATCAACATTAGTTGTAGTAGTGAATCAGCTATTCTTTCAATAAAAGATTATGGGATTGGGATTAGAGAGGAAGAATTAGAAAATATTTTCGAACGATTTTATCGAGTTGATAAAGCGCGTAGCCGTGAAACGAGTGGTGGCACTGGACTTGGACTTTCAATTGCTAAAAATATAATTAGCTTGCATAACGGGAAGATTAATATAAAAAGTGTTGAAAATATAGGAACGGAAATAGAGGTTCTATTTCCACTAGATGAGATTAAGAGAAAATAATCAGTACAGAGTATTGAAAATTGAGGTTTTAATATGAACGAAATCATCCATTTATTAAATGAATATGGCTATATTATCCTATTTTTATCATTAATGTTGGAATTGATTATAGTTCCTATACCGAATGAAGCATTGATGAGTTATGTAGGTGTTTTATGTTTTCATGGGAAAATGAATATTGTTTTGTCTATTATTTCTGCTGGTCTTGGAGGAATTGTTGGGGTAACGATCTCCTATTGGTTAGGATATAAACTTGGTACTCCGTTTTTTCGCAAATTTGGACACTTTATCCATATGGGTCCTGAAAAGATAGAAAAGATGTCAAAATGGTATGAAAAATATGGGAAGGTATTATTACTAGTATCATTCTTTATTCCAGGGATTAGACATTTCGCAAGCATTATTTCTGGAATCATTAAATTACCATATCGATCCTTTGCTATCTTTTCCTATATTGGTGTAATTCTTTGGATTGGAACCTTTATATGGTTAGGTCAGATCATGGGACCAAAATGGGATATCTATCAAGTCGAAATTAAAAAGTGGTTAGTATTAGGTAGCATATTATTAGGATTTATAGTGCTTGCTTTCTTTGTTGTTAAAGCAAATAAGGAAATAATTAAAGAGTCATTACTATTAATTTTTGAATCAAGTTTCAAGAGATTTAAAAGTTTCATGAAATTAAAGTTGATTATCCTAACATGTTTCATTTTTTTCGTTACTTTCTTTATCTTAATGGTCGGGTTAATTCAAGACACAATTAGCAATGAATTTAATAAATTCAATTCCATATTCAAGACCATTGTTTTTAATTTATTTAATCAAAATTGGCATGTCAGTATGAATTTTATTTATTCATTATCGACTTGGAAGGTGTTAGTGACGATATCACTTGCTACAATCTTAGTGATCCTGATAAATAACAAAAATAAATGGCTTGAATTGCTCTTTTTTATCGCTAGTTTAGCTGGGATACTTGTACTATCCATAGGGATTCCTTGGATATTCAACTTTATGTTGGGTACTAATGTAAGTAAAAACTTTCCAAATGAAGAATCTATGTTGATTTTAACTGTATTAGGTTATTTCATTATTATGTTAATTCGACACAACAAAGCTTACATACTTAATTTAATCATGTTCTTTTGTTTTATCTTTGTTGTTGTATTATTTTCGATTAGTAGTGTGTATTTACATCACTTATTACCAAGTGATATTGCTGCTGGGTTTGTATTCAGTTCAGTTTGGTTAAGTGGAATTATCTTTTCACTGGAGTTGTTTCGATTTGTTTCGCTGTTAAAAGAGAATATGCGTGAGGAAAAATTGTTAAAAACGTAAACCAAATAAACGATTATTATCAGAAAGAGTGAAAGAGAATCCCTGTAGCACAGTACAGCTATTAGTTGTCTACAATACGGGGATTCTTTATTTTTGAACAATTTTTTAAAGTGGTTAAACTTCAATAATGCACTTATCAAATTACACTAATTCAAGATGTAACGAATGGTTAGATTACGTTTTCCGTAAGTTCAGAAATAGCGCGATAAAGAATATCGATCATTTCATCAAGCTCCGATTCCTTTGAAGCTAATGGAGGCATAAAGACAATAACATTTCCAAGGGGACGGGTGAGTAGTCCAAGCTCTTTTGCTCTTTTTGTTACTTGCACTCCGATTCGCTCATTCCAATGGAAAGCTTCTTTTGTATCTTTCGATTTTACTAGTTCAATCCCAATCATCAAGCCACTTTGACGTATATCTCCAACATGTTTTAACTCATTAAATTTCATCAATTTCTCTTGAACATATGAAGAGATTTTTTCGACGTGTTGTAATAATTTTGTGCTATTAAATAAATCTAGATTCGCTAATGCAACAGCGCATCCAAGAGGATTACCCGTATAACTGTGACCATGAAAGAAGGTTTTCTGTTCTTCGTATGTACCTAAAAATGCTTCATAAATTCTATTTGTTGTTAATGTTGCTGCTACCGGTAAATAACCACCAGTTAATCCTTTTCCACAAGTTAAAATATCTGGTGTAACCCCTTCTAAATCACAGGCAAACATTTTACCAGTCCGACCAAAACCTGTTGCGACCTCGTCAGCTATAAGTAATACATCATATTTTATACATAATTCCTGTATTGCTTTTAAATACCCTTTTGGCATGACAATAATACCACTTGCTCCTTGAACAATTGGCTCGATTATTAATGCTGCAATTGAATTAGCTTTTTCGATAAATAAATCTTCAACTTCTTTTAAATAGGAATCTCTAATTTCTTCTTCTGTTCCTACGTATTTTGAACGATAAAGATGTGGATAAGATATTTTTATACTTGGAAATAGTAACTCATTATATGCCTGATGATATAAGTCTATTGCGCCAACTGATACTGCTCCGATTGTATCTCCATGATACGCTTCCTTCATTGTTACAAAAGTATTCTTATCTTTTTTTCCAATGTTTCGCCAATATTGATAGGCCATTTTAATCGCAATTTCTACAGAAGTGGCTCCTGAGTCTGAATAGAAAACTTTTTCTAAACCAGTAGGAGAAATCTCGACTAGTCTCTCTGCTAAAAGAATCGCAGGTATATTAGCCATTCCTAAAAGTGTTGAATGGGCAACCTTCTCCAATTGTTCCTGAATTGCTTGATTTAATTCTTGAATATTATGACCGTGAACATTTAACCAAATAGACGATACCCCATCGTAATATTCATTTCCTAATATATCATATAGTTTTCGATCTTTTCCATGTGAAATAATTAGCGGATCTTCGTTTATGTAATCCTTCATTTGAGTAAAAGGGTGCCAAAGATACTGTTTATTTTTTTTAGATAAATCTTGATAGATTTCATGATTCATATATGTTCCCCCTTATTTTATATGTTAACCTAATTTTATAGTTTGGTTGACATATATTTCAATTGCATGTTAATTTAATTTTGTTAGTTTGTCAAATTCTGCTAATATCTTAAACTCATAAACTAATAGGAGGGACACAAATGAAAAATAGGACTTTATCATTAACAGTAATATCTTTATTTGCCTCACTAACATCGATCGGAGCTTTTATTAAGATTCCCTTACCAGTGATTCCTTTTACGCTTCAAATACTTTTCGTATTTTTAGCGGGCTGTCTTTTAGGCAGTAAAAAAGGGATGATGAGTCAACTACTGTATGTTTGTATTGGATTAATTGGAATACCAGTATTTGCTTCAGGTGGTGGACCTGAATATGTTTTAAAACCGACATTTGGCTATTTAATCGGTTTCATCGTTGCCGCGTTTGTAATTGGATCGATCGTTGAAAAAACGAGTGAACCAAAACTTAAGAATTTCATTTTTGCTAATGTAATAGGGTTAATTATTGTTTATATTTTAGGCATTACATATGTTTATATTTCATTAAACACTTGGTTAGATAGTCCTGTTTCATTAAAAGAAGTTCTAATGATGGGACTCGTCTATAGTATTGGGCAAGATTTGTTACTAGCTATTTTTGGAGGAGTATTGACGGTGCGCCTACATTCTCATTTTGCAAAAGCTAGAGAAAACGAAAAAGAGGTGGCTGCTTAAGATGGGTAAAGGATATTTTGTTACTGGAATTGATACGGATATTGGTAAAACCTATGTAACTGCTCAAATGGTGGATTGCTTACAGAAAAAAGGAATTGATGCGATTCCTTATAAACCAATTCAAAGTGGAGTAGTCAATATTAACAATAGAGTCATAGGGGAAGATGTAGCTTTTTATAAAGAGAAACTAGAACTGACAGAAGAGCATGATTACTACAGTACATACACATTTAAAACACCTGTTTCACCACATTTAGCTAGTAAATTAGAAGATGTTTTTATTGATGAACAAGTTATTTTAGAAAGATATAAGCAATTAGAAAATAAGCATGATGTTGTTTTTGTTGAAGGAGCAGGTGGAGTTGCGGTTCCATTAAAAGAAAATTTTGGAACGATTGATTTAATCAAACTATTAAACTTACCAGTAATACTAGTTACAACATTAAAGCTAGGAACAATTAATCATACTGTATTAACAACTGAGTACTTAAAATCACATCATATTAATCTAAAAGGTTTATTAATTAATAAAGTATCATCAGTTATGAGTGAGATGGAAAAAGATAATTTAATTATGCTAGAAAAATTAACAGGTCATGACATTCTTGGAGTCATACCGGAGCAGATGGATTTCTTTACAGAAAAATCTATTTTGGAATTTCAGCAATTATTAACGAAAAATCAATGAAATGGTGAGTGATCATATGGATTGGACTAAATTAGCGCAAGAGGTTATTTTAGGTAAAGAAATTTCAGATGAGGAGGCCTTAAGCATATTGTCATGTGATGACGATGACTTACTTTCACTTTTACAAGGTGCATTTATTATTAGGAAACATTATTATGGAAAAAAAGTAAAACTTAATATGATCATAAATGCCAAAAGTGGTTATTGTCCTGAAGATTGCGGCTATTGTTCCCAATCTTCAATTTCTAGTGCACCTATTGAGAAATATCCTTTTCTATCTAAAGAAGAAATTCTTGATGGGGCGAAGCGTGCATTTGAATTAAAAGCAGGTACATATTGCATTGTTGCAAGTGGACGCGGACCAACGAATCGAGATGTAAATGTAGTAACTGATGCGGTAAAGGAAATTAAAGAATTATATGGTTTGAAAGTATGCGCTTGCTTAGGGCTTATTAAAGATCATCAAGCAAATGAGCTTAAAGAGGCAGGTGTTGATCGATATAATCATAATTTAAATACATCTGCTGAGCACCATAATTATATTACAACAACCCATACATATCAGGATCGAATCGATACGGTTGAGAAAGTTAAACAGTCAGGCATATCTCCGTGTTCCGGGGCCATTATTGGAATGAAAGAAACAAAAAAAGATGTTATTTCGATCGCGAGGTCATTGCGTAAATTGGATGCAGATTCCATTCCGGTAAACTTTTTACATGCTATTAATGGAACAAAACTAGAAGGAGTGAACGAATTAAATCCACGATATTGTTTAAAAGTATTAGCACTATTTAGGTTTATAAATCCTACTAAAGAAATTCGAATTTCTGGAGGACGAGAAGTAAATCTACGTAGTTTACAACCACTAGGGCTTTACGCTGCAAATAGTATTTTTATCGGTGATTATTTGACGACGGAGGGGCAAGAGACAAATAGTGACCATGCAATGCTAGAAGATTTAGGTTTTGAGATTGAGTTGGTTGGAAAACAAGAAAAGATATTCTCATAATAAAAAAACGAAAACCTAGAAAATGAAAAATCAGGTTTTCGTTTTTTTATTA
>NZ_NTZO01000057.1 GCF_002559405.1 Bacillus sp. AFS001701
CTATAATGATATTACTACATTTTCGAATTGAATTCATGAAACTGAACAGTTGAAATTACTATTCTTGTAGATTCATGTTAAAAAATTTTTACAAATTCTAGAAAGTTTTCCCCCAATTTACTCGACTGAAAGTGAAGCCTATAATTTGAAGTAGTTAAATATTAGAATATTTTGTAAATTAAAAAAACTCCCAATTAATAGTAGCTAAGTTGAAAAGTCTCTATAACAGTATGCCGAAACACGGATCAGTGTATTAAATGTGAAGATAAGTAATGAACACGAAATCTTTGCATTTTTACAAATATATTAATCTACATTTTGTAAAGACAAAGGAGAGTTTAAATGGGGAAAAGGAGAAACAAAAAAATTATTAATGTAATGACCGTAAGCTTGGCTTCTGCAGTACTTTTAGGTACAAGTACTGGTAATTCATATGCATATGATGAGGCTTCAGCCGAAACGCCAACAATTCAGACAACTAAGAATCAAAGCGGTCGGGTAACGGAAAGGCACAAGGTCACTCTGATTACCGGTGACGTCGTCAATGTAGAAAAACATAGTGAAGGAACAATGGTTGCAACACTTGTACCTAATGAGGACGGAACTCCGGTCTCATATTCCGAGAAAACGATTGATGGGGACTATTATCTGATTCCTGATGAAGCAACACCATTCTTAGCAGCTGGTCAAATGGATGAAGATTTGTTTAACATAACGAAATTGATTGAGTATGGCTACGATGACGCTCATCAGTCAAGTATTCCTTTGATTGTAACAGAGGAATCCGGTATTACTTCAGCTGTCAGCGAAGCAGCTGATGAAGCTGCGACTACCGAGGCAACGAAAACAGTAGATCTTCCTAGTGTAAATTCGGTCGCAGTAAAAACGAATAAAAAACATGCCAAGAAATTCTGGGATGCTGTTGATGGAGAGGCAAATACAAAGCAAGCTCAGCCTGAACTAACGGAAGGCCTCAAAAAGATTTGGCTGGACAAACCAGTACATGTTTTACTTGACAAGAGTGTTCCACAGATTGGGGCGCCTACAGCATGGGCTGCCGGGTATGACGGCAAAGGCGTTAAAGTAGCTATTTTGGACACAGGGATCGATCCGACCCATCCGGATGTTAAAAATTCTATTAAAGAAACAAAGAGCTTTATTGATGGTGAAGATTTTATCGATCACCACGGGCATGGTACACACGTTGCTTCGACTATCGCAGGATCTGGTGCCGCTTCCGATGGTAAATTTAAGGGTGTAGCTCCAGGTGCAGACCTTTTAATTGGAAAGGTACTTAGCAATACAGGTGGAGGTACTGAATCGGGAATCATTGCTGGCATGCAATGGGCCGTTCAGGAAAAGGCCGATATCGTTAGTATGAGCCTTGGTACGAATGATCCGAGCGACGGCACAGATCCAATAAGTCAAGCGGTAAATAATTTAAGTGATGCTAGCAACACATTGTTCGTTATTGCTGCAGGTAATGCAGGAAGTAAAAAGAATACTGTAGGATCACCAGGTGCTGCTGAAAAAGCATTGACCGTTGGGGCAGTGGACAAATCCGCAACCGAGTTTTTGGCTGCCTTCTCAAGCCGTGGTCCGATTATAAACAATTTCAGAGTGAAACCTGAGGTTACGGCACCAGGAGTCTCAATTACTGCAGCTCGTGCGGCTGGAACAGCTTTAGGTCCGCTTGTTGGCAACTACTACACTACTATCAGTGGTACCTCAATGGCTACACCACATGTTGCCGGAGCTGCAACTATTCTGAAACAAAGACACCCGGATTGGACAGGGGACCATATCAAGCAGGTATTAGCCGGTACAGGGGTATCAAATGTTCGCTATACACCTTATCAACAGGGTGGCGGCCGTGTAAGTGTTCCGAACGCCTTGGATGCTAACGTCTATAGCAGTCCTGCAGTCGTCAGTATGGGAGCTGCTATGGCAGATGATAAGCCAGTAGAAAAAACTTATAAATATGTTAATCCATCTGATCATAATGTGACATTGAATCTTGTCTTGACAGCCACGGGTGAGAATTTAACGACAGCACCTGCTGGAATGTTCACACTTAATCAGACAACAGTCACAGTACCAGCAAATGGTAGCAGTGATGTGAAGGTGACACTTAATCCAACACTTGGCAGTATTCAGGATTATAAAGTTGTGGTTAAGGCTACTTCAAGTGACAACAAAACAATAAACACGACATTGGGAGCAACAAAGATTGAACCATTAGTTAGAGTAAAGCTTCAAACGATTGACCGAAATGGAAAGCAAACAAAAGGTGAAATCATTGCTTGTAACCTCGATACTGGGAAAATCAAGCAGATTTACCCTACTATTGGTACCGATACTACCCTCCTTTTGCAGCCAGGGCGATATTCAGTGATGGGTACCATCTACACACAAGACGAGACCGGATTAACTACCCAGGACTATACCCTTGCTGGTGAGCCTATGGTGGAGCTGAAGTTAAAGGAGGAAAAGACCATCACACTGGATGCCCGATTAGGTAAGGAGGTCAAGATCTCGACGCCTAAGGAGTCCGAACAAGGCGGCTGGAAAGTTGGCTACCGCAGATCTTTTGGTTTGGGCACGATTGACTACATGAAGGGAGCTTCGAGCGCGATTTGGGATCATGTTTACGTAGTGCCGACAAATCCATTGAAGGATGATGAAGGAACGTTTGAGTTTGATTTCCAGCAGAAGAGGATTGCCCCTATCATCAAGGCATCCTATGACGGGCTTGGCGGATCCATCCCGCTAGAACCGGTAGGCTTTGTACCTAGATTAAACGAACCTAGGAACCTAAAAGCCGTAAACGTAGGTAAAGCATTGCCGGAGGACATAAGCGGCAAGAACATCAGTGGTAATCTTGCGGTCGTTACCCGTGATGCGAATCAGACTACAGCTACCCAGATTAAAGCGTTGCAAGATGCTGGTGCAGCGGCGGTGGTCCTAGTTAACGACAGACCAGGAATTTACGCTGCTAGCGTACTAAGAGCTGATAACATCGCTATCCCTGCTTATACACTTGGACAGGACGACGGAACTGCGCTTCTAAACCGAATCGCTAACGGCCCAACCTTAATCAACTTGAAGGGAATCGCCAACAGCCCTTACGTATACAACATAGCGTTAAATATGCCAGGTGTCATCCCAGAAGACCCTAGCGATGAAGTGACTGCAGAAAACTCTGCCGTGGTAATGAACCATTACCGTGGCACTAAAGGTAAGTGGGTTGGTGAGGTTACATCTGCCGTTCGCCCGAATGAGTCTATGATAACTCAAGTTGTGAATTGGATCGACACTCCACTAGATAGGGAGGAGTGGTACTCTACTGGTAGCAAGTTTCCGACCATGAACGTGATGCATTGGATCCAAACGGTCTTTCCAAACCCAAATGAAATTTCCCAAAACGTAAAGGATATATACCGCAACTATCTGCCGGGAGATAAGCGTGAACAGACTTGGTTGGGTGCTGCAATTGGTCAATCTGAGAGCGCCATTGCGTACCGCGAGGGAGATAAATTCTTCATCCAAAATCATGAGTTTGGTGATAGTGAACCTGACCATTGGGGAGATTTCCTATTACCAGTCGACTCATCGTCTGTTCAGATTTTTAAGGACGGGGCCCTTCTCAATCAAGATTCTTGGTTCTCTACTTCAAAGCCAGTTGCTGTTAGCTCTGATCCAGCAACATACCGTGTCACTATGAATACGGCGCAATCTAAGTGGTCACCACTGTCTACAATGACTAGCATGGCATGGACGTTCAAGTCCGCTCGACCAGAGAACGGGAAAGAAGACCTGGCGATGTTGTGGCCAAGATATGACTTTAAACTTGATGGGGAGAACAATGCAAAAGGTGGCATCACTGATCACTTTGATCTATCATTTGTACTTCAATCCGGTGCTACCCCAGACATTCGTGGGGCAGAGGTTGAAGTATCTACTAATGATGGTAGTACTTGGAGCGCTGCAAAGGTACAGAACATCGAAGGTGGTCACTACACTGTGACTGTGAAAAACCCAGCATCTGGCTATGTGTCACTGCGCATCAAAGGATGGGACGCTAACGGTAGCAAGGTTGAACAGACCCTTATTAAAGCATACGGCGTGCGCTAATCTTCGAGGCTCCTCTTAGGGGAATCTCTTAAGTTCAAGACGAACAAGGAAATATTGCCAAATGACTTCCTTCCTCAGAAAAGAAAGTCATTTGGCATCTAACTTTATATTTTTGTGAAATGGTTACAACCGAAAGGGCATGACCTGCCTCTAGGGCGGGCCAGTTTACTTAAATAAATAATACGATTATTAATCGAATTGGAGGAGAAATAAATGAAACCATCTTTACAACCTAAAACTTGTTCAATTGAAAAACTAGTTACAATGAAGGAAGACGTAAGGAAGGTATTATCGGGTGCGAAAACTGCTATAAGAAGAAATGGGAGATATGCCGATCCAGGGGAGATTATGGACCTTGAAGGTCGCAAATTCGTAGTTCATACTGTATATTCACAAACCTTAGGTGAATTGACAGATGTAGATGCAAAGCGAGAAGGATTTACAACTGTTGAGGAATATAAGCAATCTATTCTAGCGATTCATCCGAAGATGCCGTGGCTTCCGAAAATGAGGGTTTGGGTACATGAATTTAGTGAAGTAATTGATTAATATTAGACACGATATATAGAGTGAAAATATTGAGTATCTCTAGTGCAAAATGGACCGGGCGGTTGTTGCCCGGTTTTTCTTATTATAGTAACGGAGGTATAGTTGGGGAATGAAATAAATTTTTAGAGAAAAAAAGGATATTATTCCCATAAATTGTGCCATACTAGAAATGTTGAAAATGGCTAAATGATCAGTTATAAATATTTTTAGTAAATTACATTAAAACAAAAGAAATATAGAAGGTTTTTGACTTTGAATAGTATAAAACACGAACGTTATACTAGTTAATTATAGAGAATATTGCTATAATGATGTATATGACGATTTATTACAGAATTTTCGAACGGAACTATTTAAACTCGCATATTCCCTGTGATAAAATAGAATTTGGGAGGAGTTGCTAATATGAGTATCATTTTTTATACATATCCAAAATGTGGAACTTGTCGAAAAGCCGCTTCTTGGCTTAAAGAACATAATATTCCGGTTGAAGCAATTGATATCACATTAAACCCACCTTCAAAGGAGTTACTTGCTGATCTTTATAAAGCAAGTGGAATTTCTATAAATAAACTGTTTAATACAAGTGGCGTTAAATATCGTGAGCTTGGATTGAAGGATGTTATTCCAACAAAAACTGAGGACGAGCTATTAGAACTTCTAAGTTCAGATGGTAAATTAATTAAAAGACCTCTACTTTTTAATGGAGATCAAGCAACAGTTGGTTTTAATGAAGAGGTATTTGAAAAGGTTTGGTTATAAAATAACTATATAATTTAAGGTAATTAATCAGAGGAGGATTTCACAATGTCAATTCCAAATGAACTACGTTATTCAGAAGAACATGAGTGGGTAAAAGTTGAAGGTAATAAATACTATATCGGTATTACTCATTTCGCTCAATCAGAGCTTGGAGATATCGTATTTGTTGAGCTACCAGAAGTAGGCGATGAACTTACTATTAATGAGCCATTTGGTAGTGTAGAGTCTGTAAAAACAGTATCAGAACTATATGCTCCAATCAGTGGTAAAGTAATTGAAGTAAACTCTGATCTAGATGAAAATCCTGAATTCGTAAACGAATCTCCATACGAAAAAGCATGGATGGTTGTTGTTGAGGCTACAAACACTTCTCAACTTGATGAGTTAATGACTGCTGGTCAATACGAAGAAATGATCAATCAAGATTAATTATCTAACATTAAGCGTCCATTTTGGGCGCTTTTTTATTTTTGGTGTATAATAAATGTAATAAAGCTTAACTTATTTACATAAAACATAATTTAAAGGGACATTTTCATTTAGGTAAAAAAAGGAAACAACATAGGGGAAATCGAATATACTATATACAAAAGATTTTTAGTCAAAAGTTTTTGAGTCCTATACATTAGGTGATGCCCAGTGAATATTGAAGATCAAAGAAAAGTTATCATTGTCGAAGGTACTACTGATAAGAGAAAAATACAGACGATCATAAAGGAGCCTGTAGATATTATCTGTACGAATGGTACAGTTGGTACTTCAAAGCTAGATGAGCTTGCTGAAATGTTAGATTTAAGAGAAATCTATGTGTTAGTAGATGCAGATGAGGCTGGTGAAAAGCTTAGAAGACTGTTAAAAAGAGAATTTCCACAGGCAGAGCATCTGTACATTGATAGAAGTTATCGAGAAGTGGCAACAGCTCCGAGTCAGCATTTAGCTAGTGTATTATTAGGGGCGGATATTTTAGTATTTACAGATTATTTACGTACAAATTAAAGAGGAATAAAGACTATGCAGCAATGGACAAAGAATGAAATAATGCAAAGAATTCAATTAAAAGAGACGACAGTTATTTATATTTATACCGCAATGTGTGGTACATGCCAAGTAGCTTCTAAAATGCTAGAGGTTGTAAATGAGATTCTGCCAAATTTACCTATAAGCAAGGTAAATATTAATGAAATAGTGGAAGAAGCTCAAAACTGGAAGGTTGAAAGTGTACCTTGTTTACTTATTTTTGAGAATGGGGAAATGAAACAAAAAATCTACGCGTTCCAGTCTGTACCATATTTACATGAATTATTAAAAAAATATAATTTATATATTAAACGATGAGTGCATACTGTATGTTGCACTCTTTTTATATGGCTTAAAATATTTCCTGATATTAGACATATTTCTCGGGAAATGAGTTGAATGCTGTAGAAATAAAATTAAAATATAGATTTTTATCAAGGTAAATGTCGAGCGAAATATAAAGAATACACCTCTTATCTATGAGAAAATAAGATTAAAGAATCCGGAAGAGGTGTTTATTATGGAAATCAAGGAGTGGATTGGACAAGCTAGAAACTTATTTATAAAAAAAGAATATTTACAAATCATTTTGCCAATCGAAGAAAGGATTGTAGAATTTAACTGTCAAAA
>NZ_NTZO01000058.1 GCF_002559405.1 Bacillus sp. AFS001701
GTTGAAGTTAATCTCGTAAATTATGAACCTATAAACTCAACACTTGGTATAATATCTTCAAATAAGAAAAATTTATCGAAAACTGAAAAACATAATCAATTTTTTAAAACCAGAAATTAGTTCATATTAAAAACCAAAGAAGGCAGCTTTTCAAAAGAGAAACGTTACCTTTTTTATTTTATTGATATATTTTTAATTTTATTTTAAAATACCTATTCTTCTTAAAAATACAAGTGCAACCTAGCAAAAATCTGCTAGTCACTTTTGTTTGGAAGATAGGAGTACACTTCTAGATCAATTTCTTAAAATAGATTCAAACTTAACCATCGATTTGGTAATAATTTAAAGCTCATTTCTTGAATATGATTCATTTAAAAAAAGCCTGTCCTCATATATAGAGAACAGACCTTTCGATCGCATTCAATATGTGTTAAAAGACTTAGCAGAAATTTACGGACCACAAGTTTACTCAGAATTCGTATCAGGAGCTTCCATAAACTGGAGTCAAAATCCCTATTCTTGTGGTGCTTTCACAGCTTTTGAACCTGGGCAAGAAACAGAATTATACCCATACATTGCTATACCAGAGGGCAGAGTCCACTTCGCTGGTGAACACACAACAAATACTCACGGTTGGATGCAAGGAGCGATTGAATCGGGCATTCGAGTTGCCCATGAGGTGAATGCGCTACCATAAATGAATAAAGACCATGCATTCAAGAAATTTATAACTGTTCAAAATCCAATAAACAAGCCAGTGTATAGGCTTGTTTTTACTTTTATTATATTCCTTATAATTTATTTTTTAGCTCCAACATGGTCGTAATCGACGATTACAGGTAACTGATTTGTGTATGTATCATCAAACCCCTGTTTAATGAGCGAAGTGATGTTGAACAATTCCTTAGCCATAAATCCGGAAACAACATTATCGAACACCTTGTCAGGATATATGTATACTTGTCCATCAGGCGTAGTTTCCGTATAAAACAATGATAAACATCATCGTCATTAAAAATGACAACAACATAGTTGTTAACAATAACATATATTTTATTTTATATATTATCATTGTTTTTACCTACAGAAAAAATTGCATTTCCAGTAGAAACATTAACAAAAGAGGCAAAAATAAAAATATAATTTGTATAATTATATTAATAATCTCTGACATAAAAGGAAGAAATTTAATAAAAAAATTTGAAAAAGAGGTAGATAAAAACTTGTCAGAAGGAATGGTTGATACTCCTTTAATTAATGAAGACAAGCTTTTTTCGATCTATTGATTCTAACTTAAATATTAAGTAGTCTCCCCCGGTAAGTGCACACCCTTTCTTTTCATGAGCATTCTTCATTTCTCTGTTACCTATTGGGCATTAAGGACTTTGATTTGTAGTGCAAGTGCAAATTAATCCCGTATCACCTTACCTTTTATTAAGTTAGTGCCCCATAGGTGAAAATTTGCCGCTTCCTTCCTTACTATTCCCTATCAACACGGACACCTATGCCTTATTAGGCTAACAACTACAACTGATTAAGACCCGCACACTAGAGATTATGTATAAGTTAAGCCCACACGTTGAAAAAGCAGTGGAAATTAATTCCACTGCTTTTCTATATTCTTTCTTGCATTAATCAAGTCGCTTTCGCTCCAGTGGGGTCTCAGCCTTCCCGCATCTCCCAAAGGAGTCGAGTACTTTATGCTCCAATCGACTTATTCAGTAAAAATAATATACATTAATTTATCTTTAGAATAACAATCTCATACAAAATATCCTTTTTTTATCAACTTGTACCCCAAAAACGATTGATTCTTGACTTAATAATAAAAGTAGTTTGTTAGATTATTGAAAAAAAGTCCCAAAATTTCATCAAGAAATTCACTGTTATTTTACCAAAAATCTTACGCTATCAAGGAAGTTCATATATTTATCAATAAAGAACATTTGTATTCACTTTTTAGTATACATTATGAATTTAGTTCTTCCCTTAATTTCGATATATAGTCTAATATCATTATTGAACAATCCTTTTTACTAGACATAATCCATACATATTGAAGATTTACAGCATCGTAATCTATAATATCCAGTAATATAACATCATCACTCAAATTGTAATTAACTCCGTTGAAAGCAGGTACAAATGACACACCTAGGTTTTCTTCGACTGCTTTTTTCAATGTATCAGTATTTGTAGTGGTAAATAACTCATTCATTACGCCAAACTCCGTATAGAAAAGTTTTTTAAACCAATGAATGAATTCTCCATCATAAGTAATCAGGGTTTCGTTTATGATTTGTTGTGGTGTAACAAATGTTTTTTCTGCTAATGGGGAGTTTTTATTTACCATTAATTTCATTTTCGCTTCAAATAAATTTTGATAAACTAGACGATCATTATTTTCTAGTAAATGTTTAATAAATGGTAGAACACCGATATCACTTCGTTCTTCCAAAATATCTTCAATAATATCTTGTCCTGGCTTTTGAAAAATCTCGATATTGATTTTAGGATAGTCATCTTTAATAGCTGAAATTGGGCTTAAAAGTACGGCAAAAAAACCTGGCGTGGTAGATATTTTTAGCTTTCCATTCACATTATTATTAATTAAATGTGCTTTTTCGATTAATTCTTCATATTTACTAAATAGCTCTTTCACAATCTTAACAATCTCTACTCCCTCATCCGTAAGAATTGCACCATTACCTTTGGATCGTTCGAACAATTTTAAGCCTAATTTCTTTTCGATACTAATAATCGATTGACTAATAGCGGACTGACTCACAAAAAGATTTTGTGAAGCAATCCTGAAGGAACCTGTTTTGGCGACTTCTACAAGATATACTAATTTTTCGATATTCATAATCTTCTCCTTCTAACAACGGTATTAGTATACTACAAACTATATTTTCTAAATTATATTTTTTAAAGTATTTTAAATATAGTGAAAAGCCTGTTCTCAAGTATTGAGAACAGACTTACAGTGTGAAAACAAATTCCGAAAAAATAATTTTCAGAGCTTTCTATTATTGTAATCCTAATTGACTCTTAACTGATTCTAAAGTTGAACCTTTATACTTCTTAACTGCTTTCGATAGTGCTACAATCCACGGGTTTTATATTAGATAATTCTTTTAAACAATGCAAGGTCTTTTGCGTCAGCTGTTTCTTCAAAGTTAATATCAGCACTACGCTTATTTGTACCCCAATATGTTTGGATAGCCAGTGCATCCGTTACGTCGATTACAATATCTTTATTAACGTATCCTGCAGTAGCTGATACTATCGTATCTGAACTTGCTGTATAGTAACCTCCATATGGTCCCTTCAAGCGTACCATAATTATTCTCATAAATATTATCGTTTGTATAAGTAGTAAAGTGTCCAGGAATGTCTTGAATAATTGTATAATCTACTATCTACTTTAGATGGTTCAATACCTAACATATCAAACTGGCCATTTTTATTAAAGCTATTTGTTTTTACTTCTTTTCCATTATGATCTACAATCGTGATTGTTGGAGAAGTCATAGAGTAATCTTTACTATAATCAAATTGACCTTGCACATTTAAAATGCTTCTCCTCCTATCGTTCCTTTAATTTCTGTTTGAGTTTTTAAAAATGGAATAACCTGAACAACAGAAGCTGCCCAGGTTACCAATTAAATCAATCTAAACCTAATTCTACGATGATGCTTTCTAACGTTTGACCTTTGTACGTTTTCTCAGCTTTTGGATTTGCATTTGGATTTGTTGGGTTACCAAGTCCGTAGTTGTTGTACACATAAGCAAAGTCATTTACGTCAACTGTTCCGTCGAAGTTAATATCTGCACTACGATTATTTGTTCCCCAATATGTTTGGATAGCCAGTGCGTCCATTATGTCGATTACGTTGTCGTTGTTTACGTCACCACCGGTTGCTGTGTAAACATCCCTACCGATGTAACCAGCTACTCCATACTCTTCACCATCTAAAGTTTGGTACATACCATGGAAGCTAGTGTACGTTTTAAAGTGACCAGGAACATCGAATACGATTGACATGTCATCATGAGTAAGTGGTAATCCATTTACTACATATTGACCATTCTTTGCGATTGCACCATCGTATCTCTTTCCGTCTTTATCTTGAACGAACGCCTTCATTCCAGTTAAAGTATAATCTCTACCTACAGTTTCATCGAACTTTCCATTCTTGAATAAGCCTTGAGCATATACATAACCACCTAAAGAAGAGAACTTCGGTAAAATAACAATTGTCGGGAATGTACCCCATGGTCTTGTTACAACACCGTCAATGCTTGTAATTTTTGTAGAAGAAAGGGATAAAGTTGAACCATTAATAGGTTTTTGAATATCTTGAATTTTAACTGCTACATCAACCATTGGGATGTCGCCTGTTACTTCTTTAGAACCATCAAACGTAACTGTTGCAACTACTGTAACGACTGGACCATTAACAGTATTAGAAGTAGTTGTTGTTGTTGTTAAAACTCCACCTAAAGCCTCAGCTGCAGGATTTAACTTAATACTTTCAAAGTTTGTATCAAGTGTATTTGCCGAAAAAGTATAAACAGCCGATTTTACTTTTGTTACATTATAAGCAGTTAGTGTAGAAGATCTTGTATCTCCAACATGTGTAATCATTTGTTTGTGTCTAAGTGGACCTTGTGGATCACCATATACATATGAATAATTGTCTTCAACAAGGTAGTACGTTTCTTGAGCGTTTGCATTCGTTCCTTGGTCACCACCAACAAATAGTACTTGTGTAATTGGTGAATTTGCTTGTACTGCAACACTGTCTGACCCGTTTCCATTTTCATCTAATTTTAGTTTTCCGTTGATTGAGTTGCTGTTCCAAGCATACGGGATACCAACTGTACCTTGATTAATATTGATACCAACTGCTTTCATTTGATCGACCATTTGGTCATGAAGAGAAGCTGTAACCGGAATTGACGTTATACCTTTCTTGTATTCAACGAAAGGACTTCTTCCGTTTTCACCTTGTACTTTTATTTCAAACTTATCAGGAGCAGTGTTATCAATGAATAAATCTTGTGCATTAACAAATTCTTTACCATCGTCATTTACACCAACAAGTTTTAATTTGTAATGTCCTTCTCTTGGTAACGTTGCAACTTTGCTGGTAGTTTTGTGTTCTTTATCAGTAAACGGATAGATAGCTCCTACGAACGGCTGGAAGAAATTTGTTTTACCTTCTTCATAACCCATTCCATCAAACCTATTCGCGATACCTAAATCTTCACCTGTTTTTGCATCAGAAAGGACTACGTATAAAGATCTCATGTGAGAATTTAACGTCATTGTTGCTCCTAAAGCTGGTTGCATAATCGGACTTGCTAATTGATTTCGGTCATTTGTGATTGAGTTGCGAGAAAGAGTAAAGTCTTTAATTCCTTCTTCCACAAAATGCACTCCGAATGGAACACGATATGTTTCAGATGGATCATCTTGGTTTGTATAAGTTACATATCCTTCGTAAATACCTTTTTCAGCTGTCGTTGGAATTGAAAGGTCTACTTTTCTTGTCACATTACTATTTACAGGAACCTTAACAGTTTTGTCTGTAGTAACTGTTACTCCATTCTTTTCTGCATCCTTTGAGCCTCTTACGTTTGTTTGATAAGAAACTTTCACATCAAACGTTTTAGAGTTAGAACCGTTGTTCTCAAATGTTAAAGAACGAGATTCAACTAAATCCTTACCAGTGAAAGCTACGTTACCAAAACTTAGAGCGCTTGTAATTTCTTTGATATCATTTGTTTCTCCATTATCAACAACTGGTGTTGTATCTTTCACCTTAATCTCAATTGAAGAATGTAATGCTTGGAAAGGATCAACTCGTCCTGCACCCACTTCATATACAGAGTATGCCTTGCTTAATGGGTCAGCTGTATTCATTAAGATTGCTTTGATATCTTCTGGTTGTAAATTGTGGTTAGCTTGTTTTAATAATGCTGCAACACCTGCTACAAACGGAGTCGCCATTGATGTTCCTGACATATGATCATAAGCATGATTGTAATCAGTTGGATTATTCGGGCTATGAATGAATCCAGGAACAGTTGATAACACGCTAACACCTGGTGCTGTAACTTCTGGTTTGATATCATAATTTACTCGAGATGGTCCGCGTGAACTGAATGATGCTAACTCATCACCTTTTGTTGTGATTGAACTTAAATCACTAAAAGAGAATGTTGTTTTGCCGCTTGCGATTTGTTGTTTTAGTGCAAGACCATCTGCCAATGTTAAATTAAACGAAGGGATGAAATCTTCACCTTCTGCTAAATAGAAAGGCATTAAACCATCAACGTTGTTGTAAATGATTACTCCAGCAGCGCCACGGTTTTTCGCTTGTAAAATCTTATCGTTAATTGAATTTGCACCACGTTGAATGAATGCGATTTTTCCATCTATTCGAGTGTTTACACCAAAATAATTAAAAGATTGTCCTAATCCAACATTTACAATTGGGTATGATTTTGTTAGTAAATCTGAAATTTTATCATCAAATCCTCTTGCTAATAATTGCATGTTATAGCTCACACCATCATCATTACCTTTGATTGTTGGAATGATTGTTGGAACATCACTTGCACCAACCGTTAATGGTAAAGCAGCATTTCCAGGATTTCCAACCGTGTACATTGCATCTCCAGAGTTACCTGCAGCAACGATAGATGTTACACCACTTAGTACTGCATAGTTAAGTGCCATACTTTGAGGCGTTAATGGATCATTATAAGGTGCACCTAGAGATAGGTTGATTACATCCATGCCATCTGTAACTGCTCGATCAATCCCAGCGATGATTGCATCCAGTGAACCACCACCACCTGGTCCAAGTACACGATAAGAATAGATATCAGCATCAGGAGCAACACCTGTAGTTGAAAGGTTACTGTCAGCCTTTCCTCGACCTGCAATTGTACCAGCTACGTGAGTACCATGTTCAGTGTAGTATGGTTCAGCACCACCATTAATACTTGGCTTTCCGGCTTTTACCCAATCCTCATAAGTTGTTTCCATTGGATCATTATCATTGTCAACGAAATCATAACCGCCTTTGTAAGCGTCTTTTAAATCTGGGTGATTGTAGTCAATCCCTGTATCAAGGATACCTACTTTAATGCCTTTACCTGTGAAACCTTCTTTGTGTAATTGGTCAATTTTAAGGTAAGAACGTTCTGCTGCCATTCCATGGGTATCTGCTTCAGTTGAAGTAGTTTGTGAATCAGATGTTTTAGGCTCATCTAACTGTACAGTTTGGTTACTGTAGATTGCTTTAACTGCTCCTGATTGTACTAATTCTTGTAGTTTATTAGCAGGAACTTGTAGTGATACTCCATTGAATGCAGTTTTGAATGAACGTTTTACTTTGTACGTTCCATTTTTTACAGTATTCTCTAAATCAGTTTGAAATGTTGCATGATCATCATCTACATTGCTTTGTGCTTCTGTAGAAGATAGATTTTGTCCATTTACAGCTGCTTCAAGTAAAGCAACTTTCTTCGGTTTGTTCTTGAATTCTACGATAACTGATACAGTTTTTGAACTATCTAAGTCTACGTCGTCCGATAAATGAAGTCCTCGTGCATTGAACTTGTCAATGTTCTTAAGAGCTTGACGTTGTTCTGCAGTTAGATTCAATTCGCTTTCTACGTTAGTGTTAAGATTTGCTACAGCTTCATCTAATTTTGTTGGGCTTTGTGCAAATACGTTAACCATTTGTGCCTGTGAAAATACGATACTAGCAGTTAGTGCGCTTACTAGTAATTTAGTTTGCTTTTTTTTCATCTTCTTCCCCATTTATCCAGTCCCCCTGCAAACAATATATAATATTTTGATAGAATTCGATCAGGCTTCATTTCATAATTAATTTTAGCTGAAATTAACAGAACCCATAATCTATCAGATTTCGACTAAATTCTATCTCCTTCCCCATTTGCTATATTCAGTATACTTAATCAGAATTTTCTATTAAAGTTAGAAATATTAATCACTCAATAAGATATTCTTATACCCTCAAAAAAAAACAACATAATATTCTTAAATAATTTTTAATCCCTATCAATACATACTTAATAATCTTCTTAACTTTCTGCATTCTTAATAGCTTACAACCTAATTCGTGTCGAAAAAATGCATTTAACTTCCATTTGAATTAATTTACTAATTTCCCTGTATTTACCATAATAAACAAAAAAAGGCATATCCCTTTACGGGAAATGCCTAAACACAAAATAAATCAATTTCTAATTTCCAAGACGTTGTTTTTAAACTGTACAATTTTCTATTAATAATTAGTAAGGGTAAGTACTACATAATAAAATGAACTGAAGGGGATGAAGATCAAAGTGAAGAAATTGTAGAAAATTTTCAAATTTAGTACTTTTAGGTGCTACTAGCTTCTATACCAATTACCTGCATACTCCATTTTAAAGTTGTAAAAACCTGGTAATAATTCTGTTGCACTTTTACATGCTTCTTATGCACCAGCTTCTCTATTCCAGAAATTACCGCTCCAGTATACTATCTCCAACTCGTATTCCAGTATTGAACATATTCTCCATTAAAGAAAACTTTCATTATACCTGTTTGGAAAATAACCTCTGATGTTTCTGCTTGTTCTTATTTGAGAACAAAAATTCGAAAATCACCCCTTTAAATTTCCTAATCGTAGGAATTTCACATAAAAAAACAATCTTCCTTACTTATTTACTATATGATAAATAAATAAGGATAGAAAATTGTAAAATATTGACTTCAGTTAAAAGAAGATTTTAGACAATGTATGCTTTTTAAACAATTATTTTTTGTACTATATGAACTTATACAAAAACACACATATAACAAATATAAAAATCCATATCATCCATTCTTTATCAATCGATTTATTCTTTGGTACAACTATTCTAGAATTGACTTTTCGTGATGACTTACGCATATGAGTTCCTCCAGGTAAAAGTTAAAATCGAGTATGATTGTAATATTTTCAAGTTAGCAAAGTTTATTGGTGATACTAGGTATTTGTAAAAAAATGGAGAGTGCTTTTAGTTATAATAATAGATGGATATTTTTGCTCAGTTCAAAGAAATTAGTTACTAATGTGAAACTGAAATAAAAAAAAGTACTTCAAGTTGTTTTATTCTCCTGCAAATAATATACAATATTTATTTTGATAGAATTCGATCAGGCTTCATTTCATAATTAATTCTAGCTGAAATTAACTGAACCCATAATCTATCAGATTTCGACTAAATTCTATCTCCTTCCCCATTTGCTATATTCAGTATACTTAATTAGAATTTTCTAATAAAGTTAGAAATATTGCACACTCAATAAGAAATCCTTATATCCCTAAAAAAAAATAACATAATATTCTTAAATAATACCCCCTTTATGGAAAATGCCTAAACACAAAATAAATCAATTTCTGTAGATAAGGCTTTTATTGCCTTTTTTTTGCCTACATTTTAAAAAGATTTACAAAAGTATTGCCATTTTTTTGCCTATATTTTAAAAAGATTTACATAAATCTACTCATATATTTACATCCCCTCTCTACAATTGACATGTCAGATTATTTTAAATTGGAGGAAAAATAAATGAAATCTAACATGTTAAAAAAAGTAGTAGTGGGAACTTCATTAACTTTGGCGATGTCACTTTCTGTAAAAAGTACATATCTCCCATTTAATGTTTTATCCAACAGTAGTATGTCGTCCGTTGCGTTTGCTAGTGAAGGAACAGTTCTTGACATTAATTTTGACAACAATGTAGAGGATAGCTCTTCAAGTACTATAACTCCTCAAATCTAAGGCAATCCAGGATATGTTCAAGGACGAATTGATCAAGCAATTAAATTTACATCAAAAGGACAATATGTAGACCTGGGCAATCGTGACGATTTACGTTTCGGAGAGACCACGGATTTTTCTGTTGCCTTCTGGGTTAAATCAGACAATATTCAAGGAGACCCTGCTATCATTTCAAATAAGAGTTGGAATTCTGGAAGCAATACAGGTTGGAATTTAGCGTTGAACAGTTCAAAACAACTTGATTGGAACTTCAAGACATCCGGAAGCGATCGGAAAGATTATAATATGGAAAATGTAGCTGATAATCAATGGCATTTCATTGTTGTAACGCATGATCGTGATGGAAGTGCACGCTTTTATAAAGATGGTAGCTTAGTTCATTCTATAGATATTTCTGGAATGAAAGGAACTCTTGATACCTCTTTTACGACGAAAATCGGACAAGATGGTACAGGAAATTATGGTTCTACTCTTACTGCCGCAGTGGATAACCTTAAAATCTATCGAAATGTTTTGAGTGAATCGGAAGTCCGCGCCATGTATGATAGTGCACCTCCACTTCAAGCGACATCAGTAGAATCAATTTCTTTGGATCAGACTGAACTCAATCTGAAGGCAGGAGCACCTATGCCACTGACAGCAACGGTTTCTCCATCAGATGCGACGGTAAAAGATGTAGAATGGATCTCTAGTAATGAATCAGTAGCAAAAATCGAAATGCTTAACGACCGTCCTACTATCATTGCAGTGAAGGCGGGCGAAGCAACGATTACGGCCAAAACGGGCGATGGTGGTAAAACAGCTACAGCTAACGTACATGTATCCAACTCCATTGACGTGTCGGGAGATGGGTTGTTAACTGATAATGATCTAAAACTCATTCTGAAAAACAAAAATAGTCGTGAAGGTGACAAACGTTGGAAGCATGCGCAAATAGCGGATATTAACAATGATAAAAAAGTGGATCGCCTAGATGTGCAAATGATAAAAGATAAGCTGGCTCCTTACAAGAAAGATTTTCTTTACAAGCGTGTAGTATTCATCGGAATAGATGGAGCAGGAAACGGGGTAAAAGATCCACAAGCAAATGCAATAAATATAAAGGCGCTAATGAGTGAAGGCGCTGGAACATATGAAGCAAAAGCAATGATGCCGACGATTAGCGGGCAAAACTGGGGATCCATGCTCCATGGAGTTGTACCTTCAAAACATGGTCTGAACAACGACAATGTAGGTAATCCTTACCCTGAAAAAAATCCTTATCCATCTTATATGAAACTACTAAAACAAGAGCGTCCTATGCTTAATCAAGCTTCCTTTACTACGTGGTCACCAATCAACAAAGGAATTATTGAAGATTCTGCAGGTGCTTATAAAGTAAATGGTGGGAACGATAATAATACGACACAAAAAGCAGTGGACTACATCAAAGCAGAAGGTAAAAACAGTCGTAATATATTTGTTCATTTGGATGAAGTGGATGGCGCAGGTCACAACTATGGCTATGGCAGCCCGAGATGGTATGAGGCATTACAAAAAGCGGATCAGCATGTTGGGCAAATTGTCCAAACTTTAGAAGAAGAAGGACTGATGAAAGATACTCTAATTATCATCACAGCGGATCATGGAGGGAAAGGTTATGGTCATGGTGGTTCCTCCCCAGAAGAGCAGACCATTTTCTGGACTGCTAAAGGAAAGTCTATAAAGCCTGGCACCGTATTGTCTGATGTAGAAAATATAGATACTGCTGCCGTCGTTGCTCATGCGCTACGTCTAGATATCCCAGAAAATTGGGATGCACAACTTCCTACGGGACTGTTTCAACTCAAAAAATAGGAAAGTAAAAAACAGGTACATTTTTCATTATTAAGAAAAATGTACCTGTTTTCATTATTAAGAAAAATGTATCTGTTTTCATGAATTCTCCTTTTATTCCCTTTCATAAAGAAATTAATTATATTTTTTAAATCAAGACGACTAGTAGGACTGTCTGCTTTATTGTATTAAACTCTCTTGTTCGCCTAATAAGTCTTACTCCTTATTTACCTTCTGGAGGAACGATTCTTATATTATCGTTCATGATGGTTTTTTCGACGTGGAAAACGTTTTTCTAAAACGTCAATTTCTATAAACTCAACAAAAGTTTCCTCAGAAAGATTTATTGATATTTCCAAGAATAGCAATCTCCTTTCCTGTTCATAATGAGAATAAAAAAAGTTGGTGTTACTTTATGGTTATCATGGCTGATAAAGACTTTGACAATCGTTTAGAAGAAAGTATTGAAAAAGGAAAAAAACTGTAATTGATATAGCAATCCCATATATTTTTATCTTACCGTATCGAATTTAAATGGATACTATCTATTTATTCGGTGCGCTTTTCATTTGATCGATTTTGAAAAATTTTTAAATGTTTTAAATTAATATAACTTCCATAACGTACTAATTCGTTACCAAATTTACACTTTCCTTTATTGAGCATTCCACTGGCCTTCTAACTATTTTTAGTACCTTCAAGATTAAGCCCTTCTCTCCGTTCGGTCTGGAAGTTATATTTTTCATTCGTAACTCATTTCAAAATAATAACTTAACTTTCTTTACGTCCTGACTTCATTCAACTTTTTAGCATTTACTTATTCTTTTTATTTTTAATGTTCTTGACTCTGATAGACAAACTCTCGAAAATCGGAATAAGATCCATCCTTTTCCTTTTTCCTAACAATTTTTAAAATTCTCCTCTTATCTCTGGGTCGGTCGGTTTCTTTCTCTAGAAGAACCTCTCCCCTACTAAATACTGAGTAATTGTAAGTAATAATTAGTAATTCTTACTCTTTGAAATTAAAATTTTTCCTCTTAAAAAATAATTTTAAGTAATTACTCATTCAAAATCTCCAATTTTTAATCAAACGTTTGTTTAATTATGATCTTAATCTACTTTTGGATTTTCTTCTCAAAAATGATGCTTTAGCAGCCCCAGCAGGTTCGATGCCTGCTGGATAATGAACTCTACTCCCCATGCAAAAAACACCCTCCTTGATGTGTATGATTAGTTTTCTTTTAACTAATACGATACAGGGGGTGTTTTTCCTTGTCTAACTATTTTGGGTCACTTCAACCACCTATCCTTATTATCGGATGGGCTTTTTGGTGTGTCTAGTATAAGGGGATAATACTAGAGTGCGAGCTTTTTTAAAGTATGATTCCAACTGGAAGTCAACCAGCGACTCCTCCCCTGTCAAATGCAGCGTATGAGGATTATTCAGTATTACTGAATATTTTAGGTCAATTAAGTCCATTAAATCAAGTAGTCAATGCAATTTTATACACTACTAGTCTCATATTTCTATTATTTCTAGTAAGTCTGTGCAATTTTTTAATTGTCTTCATTTATTCTTATGTGGATATGTATGTTTACTATTAATTAACTTTTTCAAATCACCTCGGAATAAAGCGTCTTTCATTTCTTTTGGACGAAACGGGATAAAAGGCGCTAAATATGGAACTCCAAGTGATTTAAGAGATGCCATATAAACAATCATAATCACTGTTCCAACTATCAACCCTGTTAGACCAAAAAAATAACCTAAAAATAGAAATACAGTTCGAATTGTCAACGCTGTACCGTATAGTCCACCTGCTGCAATGGCTATGCTTGCTAAGAAATTAACTCCTACTATAATTAATGTTATTGGATGAATCAATTTCGCAGTTACAGCAGTTTGTCCGACAACAATTGCTCCAATTAGTGAGACGATAATAACGGTTGACTTTGGTATTCGTAAGGAGGCTTCTACAAGTAATTGGAACAACAGCGCTACGAAAAAGATCTCCACCAGAATCGGAAAAACGGTATCTGATTTTTTGAAAAATGGATCTGCAAATTTGTGAGGAACCCAGTTATGATGAAAGCGTACCATCGTCACATAGAGACCCAACAACATAATTGACAGAAACCAGCTTAAAAAACGGACCAATCTGTTTGCGTATCTACCTGATTTTGTATAGTATTCATCCGGTTGTTGAAAATAATGAAGAAATAAAGTGGGTACGATGATCGAATAAGGGGTCCCATTGATTATTATGGCAACTCTACCTTCAAATAACGCTGAAACTACCACACTAGGACGCTCACACGTAAAGGCAAGTGGAAATAGTGTCTTTTTCCCTTCTAATGCATCCTCAATGACTCGTGACTCCATTAAATAAGTTACATCAATTTCTTTTATTTTTTGTCTCGCTTCTTCTAAAACTTTTTCATCGACATACCCCTCCATATAGAGAATCGCTACATCTGTCTTTGTCTCTTTTCCAACTTGTATATTTTCGACACTAAGCTTATGCGTTTGAGATATATTACGAATCATATTAATATTCACCTTCAGATCTTCAGTGAATCCAATCAATGGACCCTTTACAGCCCTTTGTGTATCTGGTTCAGTCACTGATCTCTTTTGCCAATCTGAAGAATCTGCTAAAATGCCCTCTTTAAAACCATCAATAAGGACAAGTGTTTTACCCTTAGATAAACCGGTCAAGATTTCATCAAAAGTTGTTACAGAACTAACATCCATGATTGATAAATTACGGAATATTAGCGATTCAATACTTTCGATTTTATGTATACGTAACAATGGTGAGAGAATATTTTCCTGTATATTTTGGGTATTCGTAATTCCATCGATATAGATAATAGCAGCATCCCGATCAATGTCATCATAGATTGTCAGTGATCGTATTTTCAAATCAGTTGTAATATGAAGTTGCTCTTTCAAATGAATAAGGTTTTTATTTAAACTAACCGATAAAGTAGTTTGTTCGATGTTATTCACTTATAATCTCCTTCCACTTTTTTGTTTAGTGTGTCCTTAGTCCTTAATATTATTTCGTTTCAATCCAAGTAAATATTCTAATCTGACAAAAAAAGAGAATCCGATTAATGGATTCTCCTAAATAAATTGCAATGCATAATATTCATTACAAAAAATGGAATTAACAGAAAACAAAGAAAAATCTCAAACCCTTGATACAATTAGGTTTAAGCTTTTTCAAAAGTATGATCCCAAACTTGTTCGAACCGTTGACCTCTACCCTGTCAACTTTTGGGTATGGTAATTTAACAGTTTCGTTCAGATCTGTTGAATAACGGTAAACTACAAAACATGTAAATTTTCGATTGAAAACGATAAAACATTTTCTGATTGGGCGTTATGACTTCACAAGATAATATTAAGTAAATTTCTTGATTATCTATCCAAAGCTCAAATTCCATCACATATCCTGACCCATCATTGTACTCAATCTAGTTAATATTCTCATAAGCTACATCAAGCGGAACTGTTAGCGAACTCCAGTGATTTAGTTCTTCTTTAATGACCTCGATTGTAAGTTCTTCTATTAGTTGAACATTCTTCATCTAAAAATTTCAAATAAGTTGTTAAACTTTCTTAGTAGAAAACCAACGAAATTTATCATATTTAGTCGATTTTTTTAAAAAAACTTATAAAACCGTACCCTAATTTACCCAACCTAACTTACATTGGAAAATATTGACTTCACTTTAAATTTACTGAATAATTAGAATTGTTCCCGTATCTACCCCAGCTGCACCTTGCTCCATAGCAATATCTTTTAGGGTTCAGTTCATTATCGAAGATCCTTTTTTACTTTTTATTGTAACATTTTTTCTTTTTGTTTATTTATTTCATTTACTATGAATTCTTTCTGATTGTTCCATAGAATGAAAGCCTCTTCTTGACTCATAAATTCTTTGAACTTAGTTACAGCTTTTTCAGCTAACATCCAATCTGGTACCTTTTCGAATCTTTTCACTTTGCCTTTAGGTACATTATCCATAATGAATTGACGGATTGCCTCTTGAACTGGATCTATAACACTGTTTCTTCTTTTTCTTTAACTTTTTTAGGTAATACAGAAGAAATATATCCAATTGGATTCTTAATATCAGTTTTATATTTAATTTGGTTTAGTAAATCTACAATATTTTCTTTACCGTATTGTAACCATTCTAAAACAATCTTCTCAACTTCTCAGAAAAAATCCAACCCATTTCTTTACCTATGTTTTGAATTTCTACTATTTCTTCATTTTCTACTACTAGTCCCATTTTTTGTTGGATTTCTTTAACATCAGCAGCTTTTTTACCATTTTGCTTAATTTTAAATTCTACTTTTTCAATACTTCGACCTTTTTTAATAGTTTCGTATAGAAATGAAATATCTGTTTTTTCTTCAAGTTCTTGTTGTGCATGATCTAGAACTCGTTGACGGAAATTAATCCAATTCGGATATTTATCACTCATTCCTAATTTTTTCCGTAATTCATCTAATTCAGAGGTTCTTTCTGTTAAATTCTCATAGCTTTTAAGTAATTCATAGAGTCGAATAGAATAACTGCTTCGTAGATGAATAATGTTACCTAATTTATAACGTGTAAATTTTTCATTCAAAAATAAAAAGAATGGTTTTAATACTGGATCAAAACGAACAGTTATCGTTCCTTGGTTTAAGTTATATGTAGCGTTTGACAACCATGCTGTACGGGTTATTTTTCCGTCCGGAGTTTTGAATTTAAAGGATTGCATTAATTTTGCAGCGATTTTATCCATATCACCATAAATACTTTTGGACTTTGACCCAATCAGTTCTTTGAATTGTTTTATGGAGAATGTATATGTCTGAAAGTCTTTATCATCGAGACTATTACCAACTGAATCAATTACATGTCCTTGATCTAATGCTACTACAATGCCTTTAGCACGTCCGATAACAAATGCACCAAATGTAATTGCTTTAGCACCTACTATAAATTCACTTGCAATTTTACTAGGATCATATTTTTCCAAAACCAATGGAAATGGAAACATAATCAAGTATTTATTTGAAGTACTTTTCCCTCAATCCACGAAAACGGAAAAAAGGACGATAATACAAAAAACAAACCCCATTGTACAATTGATGTACAATGGGGTTTAACATTAAATCTTAATCGAAGCGATTCTTGTGTAGGAACTGTAAATTTTCTTACCGCTCACCGTTCGATAAGAGCGCACTTTATAATAATAGGTTTTTCCTTTTGTAATGTTAGTGTTTGTATAGTTCAGTGTCGAACCACTTGTGATGGTTTTAATCAGTGAATACGTTCCTTTACTATTTGTTGCACGGACAATTTCATATCCACTTGCTTCACTCACTTTACTCCAAACCACTTTTGCTGAAGTTGAACTAGCCTTTGAAATCGTTATTTTTGCTGGCGCTTGAAGTACAGGGATAGTACTAACAGTTGTATAAGGACCGTACACTTTCTTACCACTCACGACACGAACAGCACGAACTTTGTAGTAAACTCGTTTTCCGGTAGCTAGTTTACTATCTGAGAAACTTTTTGTGTTGTTATTCGGATAGCTTTTGACAAGTGTAAATTTCCCTGTTGAACTACTACCTCTGTATATTTCAAATCCTGTTGCACCAAGTGTATCAAGCCAGTCGAGTCTCACACTTTGATAGCCAGTCGACGCAATCTTCAGAGACTTCACTGCAGGAAGAACAGGTGTCACACTTACAGCTGAACTTAGCGGGCTCGTATATTTCACATTCATCATATACTCGTATGCGCGTATTTTGTAATAATACGTTGTACCTGTTGCCAGATTATGATCTGTAAAAGTCGTCTTTTGACCAAAGTAGACGGTTCCGACTACTTTGTAAGTTCCGTTTACGGAAGTACTTCTAAGCACTTCATATTCTTCGTATTTTCCAGGTGTTGTTGAACGTGACCATGTAAGGGTAGCTGATTCATAATTAGAGCCCGAAACTTTTACACTATTCACACCTTGGAAAATGGTTTTTCCTGAAATGACTTCACTGTATGGACCATAGGCAATTCCGTTTTTAACTTGTTTATAGGCGCGAATTTTAAAGTATATCGTTTGCCCTGGTTTGTAGTAGTCTGCATGAAGGGTATTCACGTCACCAACTTGACCACCTGTGTTAAACGGACCATTTGGTGAGGTGCTGCTAGCGAAATCATAGCCAGTTGCGCCGTCCACTTTTTCCCAAGCTAGCTTCACACCAAAAGTACTACTACCTGTTACTTTAAATCCTTTTATGACGTCCGGATTTTTTACATACTGCGCATAAATGGTCGTATCTTTGGTCACTCGTTCAAAAAAGGTGAAGTGTGTTTGGTAAAGTGCATCACTATACCACCCAAGAAGTGTATAGCCTTCTATTTCACGGATCGTCGGTAAATCAACGGTGTACTGTGATCCAACCTTATATTGTTCAATGGTTTTTCCATTATCCATCACCGTAATCGTGTATTCATCCATTGTATAAACAGCTGTGAATGTCATATTCGATGTGATAGTTGAAGTATCTGTTGAAGTATCTCCTGACCATCCGCTAAATGTATAGCCGTCACGACTTGGCGCGACAGGAGGTGTTGCATTTTCGCCTTCATCAACTGATTGAGTTTTTAAGACATTGCCTTTATCATCTTTGAACGTAACAGTGAAACGGTTTTTCACTGTGATATCAAAAGAAGTTGATGCGTCATTGTACGAAACAGTTAGGTATTGAACGCCAGGTTTTGAACCATCAAACCCGCTGACCATGTCATTTGTAACAGGAATGGTTTCACTGTTTCCGAATGATGTTTGAGTGGTTAACTTAGCACCCGTTAAATCAAGTGATTCATCTTTTTTATAGACCGTTTTGGTTGGAAGCGAGGACATTGATACGACTAAACTGCGCTCATCTGTCGGTTCTGGCAATTCCTTTAAACGCGGAAATAAGTAACGAGTGTCACCGCCAATCGTCCATACGCTTTGAAAATCAAACCCTTCAAATGATGCACTTTGTTTCATCTCTTCAAATGTAGCTTGTTTCACCCCCGTTCCGTTAAAAGATGGATCTTTCGATGCAACATAATATACATTGTTCGAAAGCGAGCCAGTAAATGAACTGACAAGATTACCAAATACGGAAGAATGAACATTTGTCCGACCAAGATTCATCGTTTGTTTGATGGAGCCACCAGTCCCTGTTCCGAGAATACCGCCAATAGTCGAACCTGTGATGTTTCCTAAGTTAAAACTATCTTGGATCGTCCCACTTGAACTACTTCCAGCAATTCCTCCTGCTGTACGATCCATAACAGGAGCGGTATTGTAGGTTTGTGCGACAAGCGAACTGTAATCATATCCAACAATACCACCAGCGCGTCCGTATGTGTACAAACCTGTTGGTCCCTTGATCTCACCAGTATTGAATGATTGCAAGATGGTTGATTGACCCATGATGGAACCAGCAATTCCGCCGATATCGTTTCCGTTTGCGACAGAAGAAATACTCCCGTGGTTTTCATTTCCTTGAAGAAATAGTGAACTACCCGAGCCGATAATGCCGCCACCGTCTGTCGAAATGCTTTTTCCTTCAATCTTTCCGTTATTATGGCTTTTCGTAATTCGTCCATTTGTCGCATAAGCGACAATCCCACCACCATAAGTTGAATAGGTGATATTCCCTTCGTTAATGGTATTTTCAATTGTTGCATTTTGGCTCATTTCACCGACAATGCCGCCATTGTATCGACTTTCACTACTTATTATATCCGCACTATTTTTGACATCTTTTAGCACTCCGCTGTATGTTCCTCCAACAAACCCACCAGCATCTGTTTTTCCGCTTACGATACTATGGTTTTCACCAGACGAGATGGTTGAAACTTTGTTGTAATCACTATCAATGAAACCTACAAATCCTCCTGCGTATCCTTTAAAATTTGCATCTGCTGTGACGTTTCCAGATGTTACACAATTGGTAATCGTAACATTGTAGCCAAATCCAATAAGAGACCCAGCATAAGCAACGGATGTATTGCTATCAAACGAGGTGTTGTTTGCAAGGATTTCACTGTTTTCCATTGTGACATTTTTGATTGTCGCGTTTTTCGCGTAGCCAAAGAGTCCAGCATAAACTGGTTGGTCAGATGCTACGTTAACGTGTAAGTTTGAAATGGTATAGCCATTTCCATCAAACGTTCCGGAAAAAGGTGTAGAAAGACTTCCTACTGGTTTCCAATTTTCTAGTTCGGTTGCATCAAGGTTTGTCATCAGAATGTATTTCCCACTAAGATTATTTTGCATGTTGAGGAAATCACTGATTGAAGTAATCGCAATCATGTCACTTGGTACGGTTGTGTTATGAGTTGTTTCGGCATGTACCTGTTTTGAGCAAGTTGATGGAAGATGCTCTCGCCAAGTAATAAGCCGACTACAGCGAGAATGGTCAATCGTTTACGAATCATTTTGTCCACTCCGTTTCGTTTTTTAGCTACCATCCTATTTTAAAGTAACCCATACTACATTTATATACGTAATTATACCTAACAAATGAATTTTAACTATTTCCATTGGATAGGAACAAACATCGCCTTAGTTTCCTGCCGGAAAGGTTCGGGTGTCCTACCGGTGAGAAAGGTTAGTCAGCTTGAGCTGTTTTACGATTCGGAAGGCAAATGGGAAAAATCACAAATAAAAGCAGCCGTAATGGCTGCTCTCCTTTTGTCTTATATTCTTTTATTCTTTTGATTTTGCGGTTTCCGGCTCGTTCGGTATGGCGGCCTTGCCGTAAATGGAACAGGAACCTACGGAATGTTCGCGCTCGTCCGTACAGACCGTGGTTATCGGTCCATTTAATACCGAAGCGATACATACGGAAATGACAGTAAGGTTCACTTTTCCTTACTAATCAGTCCGTCGTGCTGCCCGCCTGACGTACATTCTTAACGTTCATTCAAGTACTTTTCATAAGAAAATAGGTTGCTAGAAGGCAACAAGTTTTTCACTTACCAACAGATGTCGGGACGATTTGCTTGTATTTATCTGAGATCGCAGCCACCCATAAATATTCGGCGTTACGATGACGACTTTCTTCTATTAAAATGGCGCATCGATATGAAAAACTTCTTCCACCAGGAAGACAAATCGAAGTTCAAGTAACGATCTCATTGTGTAACAAAAGCATCCGTTTTTTCCGAAGACATTTCAATTGAAAGACCATTAACGAAATATATTGGATTCAGTTCCTACTGCAATGACAAACTGTCCCGTACTTAATGCGATTTGGCATAAATCTTTTAAATCATCAACAAATTCTCTTACTTTTCGATCATCTCGTTCATCTTCTGTATGCGTATGGAGTAACTTTTCACAGACCTGGATTAATGTATTTATTTCTTGAAGGTTGTATTTCTTTTTCGAATAGTTCCTTAATTGAAGCAGCAAATTAACATGTTGATCATCCATTGGTGATTCACGACGAGAACGATAGTATTCCATCACACTGATATGATGGCGCGGATTGTCTTCCAATAGAATATATTCATCCGATTTAGACAATTCTTGAAACATATTAGCCACAAAGAAATAAACTCCTATCGGGTCACAACCTTGTGCGCTTCTTAAATGCTGCTCGCACACCTTTGCCTTTCTCCAAAGTGCTTTATAGGTTATAAGGTCGGTTTTATATTTTTCACATTCGTGATAGGCGCTGATTAACGCTTTTTTCGCTTCAATTTCCTTAGGGGTTTGCCTATTGATAATTCTTTTTTCACTATACATAATGTAATACTTGTTAAAATTTCTTCTTGATTCGGCTAAACCAGAATTGCCATTTGGATCGACATCTTCAAAACGATCAAAACTATCACCGAACGGCAAATCTTCCCAATTGCAAAGCATACAGATATCGCAAGCAGCACGCTCCTCTAATGTTGGGTAACCACAGCACGGACAAATTCCACGATTCATGTTACACCCTCCTCATCAGTTCACTCATCATTTCATCTACCATATCTTTTGAACAGATTCGTCCATCGGGTAGTCTTGTTTCTTAAGGGTATTGTTGTGAAAGAAAATCTTCTCGTGACAGCTTGTTGGGGGTATATAAAAAGCGGTAATGAACCTCTGTACCCGTTTGTAAGGTCTTGTCCCACAAATGTAAGCTTTGAATCGCTTTAATGAACACGTATTTTACCGTTTCCCCGTATACATTGGTGAATTCCCTTTCTTCGTCTTTTGCCACTCGTTTTGCTTTTGCATGGGCTTGCTCATGTGAAGAGGCCTGGAAGAGGATCGTGATTTCTTCATACAATTTATCCTCTGTGTATTCCTCATCGATTTTTTCTAAATCAGGTTCACCCACTGATTGATATTCAAACAGAAGTGTGACAGTGTACCAATCGAGTTTCTTTTTCCTCATTCGTTTATTCATTTATAGACCTCCTCGCACGTCTTTTTAACCCATTAGTAGTGTATTATTCAAGAATCGGATGTTTTATGAGTTAAGAGTTAAGAGGAAAAAACTTACTTGAAGGTGATAGGTTTTAAAGAAGTAAATAATGTTAGTTATAAAGTTTGAGAGATAATTAAAGTTCTTTTTATTTGTATAAATTCAAACAGAAGATGTCTATAAAGATGATGAAATTACCCTAGTCTATTATTAGCAGACTATCAATTTGAAGAATTGAAATGCTCTTTTAAAATTCTTTTTTTACAAAAATTGTAATGGTAATTCATGGTTGTTTTTTATATCTATACACTTTTACTGCCTCACTATTCTTTTATTTATTAATTCTTTTTCTCTTGATTTTCATATTTATAATTAACAATAACAACAACATCGTTGTTATTATCGACATATGTTTTTATTTTAATTTATTGTCGTTTTTACTATTCTTTATATTTATAGTGTTAAGAATCAACGGAGGCACCCTAAACGTATAAAAATGGCTGAAAATCACATTGGATTTCCAGCCATTTTTTTATATTACTATTTATTAACATTTGTAAAGTATTCTACTAGTAAATAGTTTCGATCTTGTTTAAGATTTCTTGATTTTTGGGGTCACTAAACATCCCTTCCATTTCTTCATATATCGCATCTTCATCATCCCAATTGGTAATGACTAATATGTCTAAAATGTATCTTATCTAGTGTTTTTAACATTTTACTTGATCAAATATATAGCTCAGGTCAAGGTCAATGTGTTACTTCCGGATCAATTGAAGCAAGTTGATTTGCCCATTTAGCGATATTTGCTGTAGGATTGCTTCCGTCGGCAGGATAGTCCGTAATATGATACCAGCTAATCGTACGTTTTTCGCCAGCTTTCATGCTTACATCAAACGATGCTCCGAAAATATATCCAAAAGCACTTAATCCGGAAGGTTGGTCTTTAGTCCAAGCAATTCCATGTGCAGGGCTGGAGATGGCAGCTTTCGGACCGTCATAAATATAGTTTCCAGCCCACCCTGAAGTCATGAAGCCAGGATTTGTTTTCGTAATCCCTGGAACAAACGCTGTGTCATCTGCACTGTCTGGATCAAGCAGGTATTGGAAATAACCATTGAAATCCTTCTCACCCGTATTCTCCAATTCGAGCGTAAACTTTACCACCGGTGCATTTGGAAGTGCCCGATACGTAACAGAAGTTTTAATAGAAGGATCTATTTGTGCCTGTCCGGATGCATGGATGGTATCGCCAACCGTTTCGACATTCGATAATGACAGCCACTCTCCATCACGGTTCCAAGGACGTTTTGGATCATTCATTGTCGGTGAAAGGATCCATTCACTCCAATCGAGCGTTTCCAGTGCGTTGTCATCAAGCAAGGCAATGTCCCCAAGCCAGCCCGGCTGAAATGTACCTGCCAGGTTATTAGCACCAATCTGTGAGGAAATCGTCGCTTGGATACGGTTATTCATGATATAGTGATAAGTTTGTCCCGTCATTGCATCGAGCCGCGGGCTTCCAGCATTAAAATCCGGAGTTTCCAAGGACATTCCTGCCACAGGTGCTGTGATTCCACTTATTTTAAATGGAACTGTTTTCACTTCTCCGTTAGCAACTTCTATGGAAACCGGTGCATCGATTTGATAGCCCCTGCGTTTAGCAGTAAGTGAATATTTGCCAGGCTGTAATCCGATAAGGTATTGTCCGTTAGCATTCGTTGTAGAAACCTGACTTTTTCCTTGGCTGTCAGTCGCAACAATCGTTGCTCCTCCAATCGGCTCTCCTGTTACACCGTCCGTTACTTTTCCAGTTAGTCTCGGCCAGCGTTGTGCAGACTTTCCTCCTGGAGTATATGCGTACAGATTCCCGTCTAATGCTCCTACTACTAAAGTGTTTCCGGAAATAGCCGGGGAAGAAGCTACCCATGCCCCTATTTCGTGCTCCCATAAAGGCTGTCCGGTTAATTTGTCAAATGCATAAAGTTTTCCATCGTTCGAGCCGATAAATACAGTTTCACCACTAACCGCTGCAGAAGAAATAATCCCACCCTTTGTGCGATAGCTCCACTTCTTTGTACCAGTGACTGCATCGAACGCAGCTACGTTTCCATCCGGGAATCCCATATATACCATACCATCCGCTACTGCAGGAGAGGAACCAGTTGTACCGCCAGCAATATAGGATGAATCCGTGCTCTTGTACCGCCATAGCTCTTTGCCAGTAGCTGCATCAAGAGTAACCAGCAATCCGCCGCCGTACCCCATATAAACCCGTCCATCCGAGATAGAAGGCATTGAGTGCATCCAGCCGCCAGCAGGTTGTTTCCTCCATAATTCTTTACCGGTTGAAGCGTCAAGTGAGATCAACCAGCCGCCATCTCCTCCAACATAAATTTTCCCGTCCTGAACGACAGGAGTAGATTCTACAATCCAGCCGCCAGCTAAAGGAACATTCCATTTTTCTGCACCTGTGCGGGCATCAAGAGCCATTATTTTTCCGCCACTGCCTGTGCTGTATGCCTGGTAGACTACTCCATCTACTACTGTTGGAGAATAGTACATCCAAGCGCGCTGTACTTCATCCTTCCCAACAGTCTTTTCCCAAATTATCTCTCCGGTTTCTGCATTCATGGCATAAAGTGTACCGCGAATCGACGAAGCATATACAATTCCGTCTGCAACTGCAGGCGAAGCTTGTACCTGTGCGTCTGCTTTAACTTCCCACCGCTTTTTACCTGTCTCAAGGTCAACTGCATGGATAGCGTGATGCTGATTACTGCTTTCATCACGTGTACCAATATAAACCACACCATTTGAAATGGCAGGTGACGAAGTAAGGATTGTTCCAGGTGTACGGTATGTCCAATCAAGGCTCAGATCAGCTGCAAGTGTATCTTTTGCCTCCCCGGTATGCTGGGCATTGCCGTGAAACATCGACCAGTCTGTTCCCTTCTTCGGTTTAATCTGAGTTTCATTATCAACAATGCTGAACGTATTATTTTTTACCCAAATCTTGCCCCTATCATCTGTTACTCTAACTTCAATGGCATGCTGACCTTTATTTGCTTTTCTAGCATCCCATTGGTCATACCAGGCCATACCGCTGCTTTGATTTAGCTTTCTCCACGAGCCGCCATCAATACGGTATTCAACCTTAGTAACGTTACTTGTTGTGTTATAGGCGTTTACCAAAATGTCCATTTTCCCTTGAGGAACTTCGCTACCTGCTGCAGGATGAACAATCGCTGCGCTTTGCTTAACGTCATACATTTTATATTTCTCTTCCTGCTTGTCTCCCTGGAAGGTAACCATTCGGAAGCCGTTCGGCATCTGGTCAATCGTATAGGCACTGGAAACGGTTGTCACATGGTTAGCGCCTGGAATTGTGTCCTGGGCTACATCATTGACGTGAGTATGTCCTACCATCACCAAGCGCGTATGATATTGGCTAAGTAGTTCAATAAATTTTTTCGTGTTATCCGGTGACGGGGTTTCTGGCGTATTCATCGGTTTGTGAACAAATACAACAACTTCTTTGTCTTTTGCATTCAGTTCAAGATCCTGCTTTAACCACTCAAACTGGTCGGATTCATTGAAACCTAAAGTGTTTTCTAATGTTACGAAGTGCCGATTGCCATAATCAAAGGAATACCACTCCGGTCCGAGATAATTGCGGTACTTATCAATTCTCGTCTTATAGTCCGAACCCGGGGCAAAATCATGGTTTCCAACTGCCGGATAGACCGGAAGTGAAGATGTAGCCGTACTCGCTTGATAATCCTTGAATTCCGTATCGTCTGCTCGATTGGTTAAATCTCCACTAACGGCAATGAAGGCCGGATTTCCTGTTGATTGATTAATTTGCGCTAACTGGTCTGTGAAGCGCTCACGGTTATTGGCTGTACCTTCTTGAACGTGTACATCGGCAATGTTGACAAAGCTAAAGTTCGGATTATTGCTCTCTGGCGTATGTAAAAGACCAAAGTTTTGTTCCTTTGTTTCCCCAGCCTGAACATTTCCTAATTGCTGATAAAACTGCGGTGTTTTGTTTTTGTCTGTCGGTACGGTGTATCCGTTTGGAACCGATACAAAAACGATATCTTCCTTACGCCTGTCTGTATTGATTGTGAGAGTATAATTTCCCTGACTGTCTGTGACGGTAATATTTTTACCGTCAGATACGGAAACATGCGGAATGCCCTCCTCGTTCCCATCACGGGTCCCATTTCCGTTTTTGTCAGCGAAGACCGTACCCTTTATAGTTGCTGTAGGATTTTCCGCTACAACTGGTTTAACTACAGCAGTAAAAGCGAGGCCGCACATTGCAACTGCAGCAAAAGGTTTAAGTTTTTGTTTTATAATTTTCCCTTTGTCTTCTATTGGCTTCATGATTTCTCCTCCTGGTTTTTTAGATAAATTTCTCGATAATTTGAACCTCAAATAGTAATGTTCGTACCACCACCTTAAAAGCTTAGTTATTTTATCAAGCGAAGAAACGCTCGAAATACCACATCAGCCCGATTGCAAAAATACCAGCCGTTGCTGCTGACTGTACGACAGTGGACCATTTAAATTTACGGATATATACAAGTAAGGGAAATAAAATTAATATAATTAAGGCTTGTCCTGCTTCAACACCAACATTGAATGAAAAAATCGACAGGATTGATCTCCATGTAACATCATTAGAAAGCTGTAAAGCACCGGCAAAGCCGACGCCATGAATTAGACCGAATCCAAATACAACGGCAAATCGATATTTTGCTGAAAAACCAAAATAGTTTTCTACGGCTACGAATGCAATACTAAGAGCAATAAGTGGCTCTATAATATCAGCAGGGAATTGGACCAGCTTTAATGCGGTTAACCCAATGGTAATACTGTGGGCTAATGTAAATACTGAAATGACCTTTAGAACATCAGTAATTCGGCGAGCCCCAAATACGAGGGCTATGACAAAAAGTATATGATCATAACCAATCATGATATGGTGGAAACCGAGCTGAACGAACCGGAAAAACTGTCCTCCCATACTTTCCTTTCCAGCATTAAATTCTCTGTCTTCTGTATTGAAAATATATTGGCCTTTTTTATTTTCTAAATCATATGTCATGATATTTCGATGCATAGAATCATTATCATCAAAGAAAACACTATAATTTATTTGGATGGCAGATTCGTCTGACGGTATAGGAAATTCGAGCCTTATTTTGGCGTAGTCTCTGCCTACCCTGTTTTCGATATCAGTGGAAATAACGGAACCCCTTGCTTTCGCACCATTGGTATATACTTGGAAGCGGGAATCAAGGTACTCAGCAACATTCCCACGTTGCTTTGCTAAAGCACTTTTCAGTAGGTCTTCCTCAACACCTGGACGAACGCCAAAATTGATTAGCCGCCCAAGTTCGAAAAAATCGAGGTGTAATTCTACTTGAAGCTTATCCCTTTTCATCGTAATTTTCGAATACCCTTCACTGTTATCGGTGTGGGCAGATACATTAATAGGCAAAAACATTAATGTGATAAAGGAAAATACCGCAGCAAACTTAACTACTATTTTTTTCAAAGTCTCTCACACCTTTAATCTATAAATTTAACATTCAAAAATTAGCTGGCATTTTTTTTCACTTTTCCCCCCTTTTACTTGGTATAACTTACCAGTTAATATTAAATGGATTGTATTAAAATAGTTTTTTGTAAATATTAAATATTTGTAAAATTTAGTCAAAAAAAGTAGAACTTTAAATTATTTATATAGGAGCTGCATACATAATCAGATACATAATCGCATCAATTGTAATTTTTGTTATAGTATCGATCCTGTCGATTATATTAACAGGTAATTCTAAAGAAAAAGCTAACAAGCAAGTAAGGATATGGCTAGAGAGAATAATAGTCTCTTATAAGCAATACATTCATCAAACCTCAGAAAATATATTGTGGACATCTATAAAAATATCCAGAAGTTAAGCANNTGCTTAACTTCTGGATATTTATGACGACTCACATTTTAGAAACAATATTTATTATAAAGTCCCCTTTTACATGAGACTTTATCTGCCTCAGTTTCTTTTAAGTGGTATCCGAAGAAGAACCAATGTAAATTTGACATCCATTCTTCATTCCTCCCTTTCAAAGTTATCATGATTTTCTTTCCCTCTGGCTTACAAATCTAAACGATAAACATAGTCTCAAATTCTTCATAACTATATTTCTGAAAATTCTAACATGCAGAATACTTATTATGAAGTAATTTGCTCCTGTCAGACATTAAATAAAACAAACTACCTACCCTAGAACTCTTTTTGATATTACTTACGTCCTGTCAACTGCCCGACAAACTCAACATCATCTATCTTCCAACCTTGATCCTTTACATAAATCAAGGACGTTTTGACAATGACAGTTTCCATATTACTGACATTATTAAACTCTGTACTTAATTTAAATTCATTAAAAAATTCAGCTTCTGTCTTTGAGGATTGATATTCAAATGGCTTTAATCCTACTAATGAGGATTTCACCGATTGATCCCCATTCCGTACTTTCAAACCTGATGGATATGTTGCCTTATATCCTTGATCAGTCATAAATGGTTTAATATTTTGATAGCGTTCAGCAGTCGTTTCGTAAGTGAAGAAGTATTTTAGAAACGCTTGGTTTACCACTAATGAGTCCGAATTCTGGATCGAAGTTAAAGTAGCAATTTTCTTTTCATAGTTTTTTTGGTTGGTGCTGACCTCTTGTAACTGAATGCGTAAACTGAACACATACACAATTACGATAACCGCAGTGATAAAACCTACCATTAGCAAGATAACGTTTTTCTTTTGATTTGGTTCCATAAACCCTCACCTCCATTATGGAATCCGTCTGAAGCCCAAGAAGGGATATAGTTTCTTCCATTCTTTAAAGGAAGAATAAGAGGTTCCGTTACTACCATTTGAATTAATAAACTTTCCATCTCCTACATACATTCCAACATGGGAAGGTCCCAATTTGTAGGTAGAGAAGAAAACTAAATCGCCTGGTTTTATTTGATCCTCAGGAACAGGGACGGTTTTGTTGTATTGCGACTCGGCTGTCCCATACAAATCGATTCCTACTTGTGCGAAGGTATATTCTAGTAATCCTGAACAATCAAATCCTCCTGATGCTGGTGTTCTACCGCCCCATACATAAGGAAGGCCAAGAAATTCTTTCATTATATTATGCACTTCCTCCACATCAAATCGTTGGGTACCATCTCCAACAACCACGATACTGTCATTTTCAGTATGATAATAGCGAAGTACATGCTCTACATAATTGACATCACCGTAACTTGACCAACCCAACTTCTCAGACATTGCTTGACTAAATTGGGAGGCAATTTCTTCGGAATAACCTCCTCGCTCTAATGCGTACTGGATAAAGCTGTTTCCAAAGTTGTAAGCTTGCAAAGCAAGGCGAATATCACCTTTGGCTTGCTTCATTACTTCCGAAAAATATTTCACTCCGATTTTTATGGAATAGTCAGGGTCTGTAATGGCCCCAGGAGGAAGTCCAATTGACTCCGAAGATTGCATCACATCTAACTGTCTTCCCCCTGACTCTTGCTGAATGAGAGCCATAATAAGCCCCACATACTTACCAATTCCATATTCCTCTGCATATTTCTGAATAAGAGGTTCATAACGCAATACTTCTGCTGATACTTGTGCAGTTCCTCCGGCTCCTTCTCCTGACATGCCTGATTCAAATTGATTCTCTCCACCTAAACTAATTGAAAGAAATAAAGCGACTCCGAAAATAGAGAAAAGAAGAAAGAGGATACCTGTAAGTATCCACGTAAGAGGGTTTTTAAGAACGGCAATAGTACCAGCAACTTTAGCACCTTTCTTCAAAACACCTTGCATATGCTCTCCTTTCTAAATAGCAATTCTGACTCAATTACAGGTAGAATTGTTCAAAAATGAAATTGTTATGTCGTCAAAACACTTATACAGTCCATCATTTTCGTTGTTTTGGTTTTCTACTTTTTGATTGCTTGACTGTTTCAGTCGAAGGCTTGGAATTTTTATTTTTGATCTGCTGCTCGGCTTCCCACTTAGTGAGGTATTTTTCGGGTTCTCTTGACGCTGCCACTTCATTTTGACTTTCTAGTCTACCAGACTGTTTACGATAAGTAGAAGGCTTCTTTTGATCGATTCCTATTGTTCGTTTGGTTGATGTTCCAGCCTCCGATACAGTGGATGTTTTTTTAGTACCTTTTGGAGTAGCTTGTTGCTCTTGATTTTTGCGAGTAACTTGTTTTTGTGGGGCATTTTCCCCCACTGCTTTTCGGTGCTCCGATTGTCGATTAATCGAAATAGCACCATTTGTAACTGTTTTCCGTCCTGCACCTCCCGCCAAAAGCTCAGCATGACGCTTTTTCTTTTGATGGTTTCGGTATACATCACTCACTATTCTTTTTGCACCTTTGAAACCTCGTTCACCAGCGTAACCCATTCTGTCAAATGAGTGAGCTGTTACTCTTTCGACTACTTGCTGACCTTGAATCATTCCAGCAGAAGCCACCTCAAATAGTTCAGTCCGATATTTGAATAAGCCCCAAATCGTAATACAGATTAGGAAGACAACGAATGCATAGCCTTCTACTCCATTAGTGACTTTGACCGATTCGTAAAGCAAGGTAACAATCCCGGTTATAACGGCGATTAAAAGTACCAGTGCTGACTTCATCATTAACACACCTACAAGCTTCTTGCCATGATTAAGTGCACTTTCACTGTAAGAAGGAATTAATGAAAGAACAAGTGGAATTGCCGTGAAAATCACTAATGCTAAAAACCATACTTGCAGTAAAAACTTAAAAATACCTAACAACAACACTGGAATTGAAAGGGCAATGGTAGAAATGAGCGTGATGATCAGATATCCGAAACGTTCCCCACTAAAATCTGGAGACATTTGCTTGTTACCATTCTTAGACTCATCAGTTACAATGTCACTTCTTTTTTCCTTTCCTTCCTCTGTGTAAGGTAAGATTTCTAATAGTTTATCTACTCGGTTTGGATCCTCTCTTATTACTTCATTCTCTTTAGTAGAACCATAATTTAGAAGTAAATATGGACGTTTTACCATAAGGTTAAACAGTTGATTCTCTAAGACCGCAATTCCCTCTTTTGGGTCATATGCAGCATTAGTATCAAATTCATCTGAACTGACAAGTACGTTTACCGAGCTAGCAATCCCTTCAAGCTCTGCTCCTCTGTCATTTAGCCATTTGATGTTTCCAGTTGTATTAGAATAGAACCAAAAAGTGAGAATCATAATAGCCAAAGCACCAAGAATTGCTTTTACCGCATAACCCATTTGTTGATTTACAAAATAACGCCATGCTGCAATTCCCCCTACCATAACGACAAACAGAGATAAAAATGTCCCTGACATAATTTCATAGATTCGTTCACTCATAATGCCTGCTTCGCTGACAATGTTGCTAATTAAATCGAATGACATGAGTTGATTAATAGCATAAAGGGTAAAACTAGCAATTGTCTTATTAATTCCCCACATCCCTTGATTAATGGCATGTAATGCATTATCACCAGTGTCTTTTAGTCCGTCCCCAATGTCTGCTTCCATTTTATAGTGATCTAGGGGATACGCCTTACTCTCTAGTATCACATGTCCAACCATTTCTACTTTTTTTTGAACAATTGATGAGGGAACCTCTGCAAGTGAAGATATTGGAACTAGAAGAAACAATAGTGCTAGACATAAAGCTATGCCATATTTCAGGAATTTCATCTAATCCCTCCTTATTATTTGCAGTGAATACAAGCTTCCCGCTCAAAACTATTTCTTATTTTCACTTGATCTATATCTTTACTTCCTTCTATATCTATTTTCAATTCTTCATTTTTTTCACGAACAACGTAACTGTCCTCTACTTTGTTTCCTGCCTCAGGATTTATATAGTTAAATAGACTATAGTATCTTTCATTTTTTTTATCATAAAAAACCTCAATTTTCATATCTTTGTATTTTAGACTATTGTTTCTGGCAGGGCTGTCTTTATGAATTTCGTAGGTTCCTTCTTTATATAAAAGTTGTTGTTCTCTTTCGTAATCAGCTTTAAGGGTTGCCTTTTCCCACTCATAGGTTACCTTTGCCACATCTTCGGGAGCAGTACTCTGACTGCACCCCGCTAAAAGTGCAATCAAAGTAGTAGTGCAAATTAATAGTTTTTTCATCAGATAAACGCCTCCTCAATTTCTGCTCTGCCTCGATCGTTTTCTTTCGTGTTGAAGGCATGAATCCATTCGTCAAATAAGACATCCGTTTGAATTTTGGCGGTACGACCATACATATCTTCCACAATACACTGACCTTCCGTCAGGTTTTTTAGCATATCTCGATTCGCTTTATTGTCCTCCATGCCAAGAAATTCAATAATATTCGCGGCTTCTTCTGTTGTCTTTGCTTTAAATGCAAATTTAGTTCCAATATTTTCTTTGATTTGTGGTTTGTTATATTCATAGGTAGATTGTGTAATGATATAAACAGCTGATCGTAAGGAACGGCCAGTTCGCAACAATTCATTAATCAATCGATCACCAGCACCTGTATTCATGAGCATCCACGCTTCTTCAAAAATCGTTAATTTAACGACTGAATCATCTCGAGCAAATTTTGTTGCGAATTTCGCTAATGGTTGCATGAGTGCAACAGCAATGTGTTCATCCCGCGTGACAGCTTTTTCTCCTTCTTCTGGAAGATTTAAATTTTGAATCTGTAAGATGTTGACTTGTTCACTAAGACTAATCCCTTCCACGTTTCCTTCTGAAAACATGAGTTTTGCAATCCCATTTGTGCCAATCTCATAAAGCAAGTCACCGACATTTTTAACATCCAGATCCTCAGACGATTGCAGATAGCGAACAACTTTTAAAAGTCCTGGATTTGTTTCCCGTTGCATAATATAACGGACACCTTTATAAATGGCAGTTTTGACATTCCGTTCATTGGACTGAAGTTCAGATAAATATTCAAGAACACCTACGGCTGCATCTTGTGCTTCTTCTCCTTCAAGAAAAGTAAGAGGGTCCAGTTTCCCTGCATCCTGCTTTTCACTCGATAGCGTGATATAGTTAAAGCTTTCAATCAACTCTTTGAAAAATGGAGCTGTATATTCCATTTCAGGTGTAAGCGCCTGTTTGAATTTCTTCTCTACTTCGTTTTTTGGATCCGTCATGAGCACCTTTGCTCCAAAAAAGACTGAATTTAGTAATATGTCTTTCAAAAGATATGATTTTCCCATCCCCGTTGGTCCAGAAATAGTAACATGAGGAGAAGAATATTTAGACCCTTTTAGCCCTAAATGAGCAAGAAATGGATGATAAAATACAAGAGATTGAGAGTTTTCAAGACTTTCTCCTTGATGTGAAATGTTTTTCCCTAAATAAAAACCTACCGTATTTCCAATTTTTCGTGTAAGTGAGAAGAGGGATTCTGCAAATGATTCAGGCGTCAAAATTTGTTCCCAATCTTCTGCTACAATTTTAGCTGCTGGTATTGACTGATGGAATAAAAGGAGTTGATCGGCTAACGGCTGTACTAGTTCAATTTGTTGGTCCTTAAAATCAATTTTCAGCCTTCTAGCTTTTTTTCGAACTTCTTCCTTCGTCTTTCCATAGACAACAAAATGAATGTGCGTTCTAAGAAGAGGCTTTCCTTGATTTTTAATTTGATTTTCTAGTTCATGTAAAAGCTCCCGCCCCGTATTAATCAAACTATCATCGTCTTCGTTTGCCTCGATGAGTTGAGCGTCTTGATCGCGGAAACGCTTTTTGATGGTATTAGTATAGTTTATATCATCCTTCATTTTCTTGTAGATGGTTCTCATATTTAGTTCGACTGGGAAGTCGTATGACTGAAATAAATACGCCCATTCTTTATAGGTTACATCAATTGGGAATTCAGAAACGGGAAGAAATGTACACCATGATTCATCATCCAGCTGTTTAATTTGGATATATCCAGGCTTTCCTGGATCGAGTATCCCTTCTGTAAGGCTATACATACTTCCCTCTCCACCCGGCTGTTTTTGACCCCTTACAAACTGGTGACGGATTAGATAACGCAGTTCATTTTCTTTTATTCGATAAGCTCCTAAATAGTTTTGAAGCGTCGCAAAAGCCTCTTCTTCAGATTCTTTAAAAAGGTGGACAGTACCTTCATCCACCTCTTGTCCACCAAACCCTGCAAGCTTTTGTAAATAACGGTTCATACTTTTAAATGAATTAGAAAACGTACGAATCAAACTCTCATCAAGTTCACGGCGTTTGAGTTTAACACCGACAAAGAATTTATACTCCACAACATGCTTGGCTTCTTCACGCAAAATATCTTTTGCTCTTTCGGCATAGTATTTTCCGATTTCTGCATAATTGCCTTCATATTGCTGCTCTAGACTACCCAATCGTTTATCAATATCAATTGGAATTGGAATGATTTTATAATCAATTTCCTCAAAGGCCGCGAACTGCCAAGCAAGCCTTTGAAGTCGGTTAACAAGATGATTTTCAGCTTCCTCTTCATTCACGCCTACAGTGTTTTCATGTAAACGATAGTAGGCCCAAGCTTCCATTTCATGGGTATAGATGACATTTTCTTTATATGATTGAATCGGGAACTGAATCATAGATCCACCACCTTATTGGAATCGCTCATAAGTTTGCGTTTTTTTCATTTGAGGCTGGTAAACGCATTTCTCGTTGCTATAGCTGAATCGTTTCGAAAATAGATAGCGAAAGTAGCCAATAAAGAAACGGTCTAGACGTTTACCATCTAACTTACTCCGACAAATCGCTCCAGCGATTAGCCAAGGCAACACAGCATAAAATGCTAGTTGCAAAGTGGTCGGTAAAACTTCATTAATACTTACTCTAAAAAGAAAGAAGAGACCAAAGATCAACACGGAAACAATTATTTGTCTAATTTCAATTCCTTTGGAAAAGACTAGCGATTTCTCACCTTTTCCTATCTTCCAGATTTTCAAAGGATATTTGAAGAATTTTCGGTAACTGTAGGCTTGTGATCTCAATGAAGACCACCACTTTTTACTTGCTTCCAAATAGCCGTTGCCAAACTTTCAAATTCGCCTGGATTAGCGACAATTACATAACAGATTACGGCAAAAATAAAACTAGAGAAGAATTGTCCCCATCGCTGTGAAATAAACGCTCGAACAATCATGACAATCATGATGATAAATACAATCGCTGCAACCTGACTTGAAACGTAATCGGTTAAACCTGAGATATCTGGTAGCATGGAAATCATCCTCCTATAGTGTGTTTTAATTTTTGAACATAAAATTTATTCTTTTCTTTCTTCACAACAAGAGTAAATGGGTGTTTCGTTTGTAGCCCCGTATTTGCTTCCTGTAAGAGCACTAACATCTTTACAATGTATTGCCCTTCTTTTTCTCCATCATATACTACAAAATCTTCTAATCCCTTATACTCGTAAAGATCTTTAAGAGATTCAGGTTTATCCATCAAATAGGACATTTCCTGAATGGAATTCGTCGTATAAGAAGTGAAGAATTGGGAGGAAAATTGTTTTAGTTCATCTTCTATTTGCACATTCTTTTTCGCTTGATCTGTTTGATCATGAATAGCCGTAAGTCGTGTTTCGCCCGGAAGAGCTTGATAATAAGGTTGTTCAATCACGTTGAAAGAATTCCCATCAGTCCCAAGTCGGACGACAATCATTTCTTCTTTGTGACCCAATGATTCAACTACGGTTGTCACTTTTTCTTCTTTTACAACTTCATCCCTTCCTACTTCATTTTTCTTTTTCACTTCTACTTGTACTTTTTTCGGGGTTACTCTGAAAAGCTCATAATTGATACGGTACACATAACTAGCTGTATCCTCTTTTACTTCCTTTACATCATAAAGACTCGCACTCTTTAAAACTCGTTTTCCTTGAAACACTGAAAGATTCTCTAATTTTCCAACCGTTAGCCCTTCAGCAAGGAAACTTTGAAGTTTTTTCGTTCGTTCTTCTCGTTCATTTTTATCATTGGATAGATTGATAAAGGTATTAATAAACTGACTGGCATACGCTTCACCAGCTGGAGATTTCGCAAAACCCTTCTTATGTAAGCTGGCAATTTGTGCTTTTGCTACTTTTTGATAACCATTCACTTTCTCGTTTAAAAATCCAGTCCGAGCCCATGATTGAAAGGAGAAGAAAATAATTCCAACTAGACTTAACCAAAATAGGATTGAAAAGGCCATCCTCCCATTCAATCGGGAGGATTTTATACGCCTTTCATCTCTTAAAACCTTTTTTCTGCCTTGGGCTATACTCCTTTTAAGAACACCGAAAACATTCATTGAATCCCTCCTAAGTCTAATGCGTTTCGGACATACACTCGACGGAAATAGGTAGCATAATCTTCTTCCTCTACCATTTTTCGATTAATGAATATTTCACCAATTTGTAAGTTTTTAATGTCACTTGGATTGGCTTTGAATCGTTCAACATTGCGTACAGTGCCCATTTCTGCCTCATAGCTTAAATGAGGGTATTTCTTTTGTATTTGCTGTGTAATTTCTTGGTCGGAATAGGTTCCAAACACTTTTGCGATCCGCTCTGCATCTTTCGATGAGTTGACACGGCCAGTGGCGATAATGTTGCAGTTGGAAATGATTTGTTCCGTCATAATCGGATCAACTGCATCAATATCAGATAGTGTTTGAGTCGAAATAATGCACTCGAACCCAGCTGAACGAGATTTATTCACAATGTCTACAATTCTACGATCCGCGTAGGCAGAGAATTCATCGTATACACCAAATATCGATTTTCGTCCCTTGACCTGCCGGTAAGCGACCAAACTATTAACGTCCAAGATAATCATTTTGCCAATTTTGCGAATATAATCGGCATACCGGCTTCCAGAAATACTGAAGATTACAACATCGTTGTTGTCTGAAATCTTTTGGAGGTCAATTCCATTTTCACTTTCGAGAAATAAATGACCTAAATCAGATTCTAACAACTCACCTAATTGCATTTTCAAACGAGTCAGACAACCTTCCACAATCTCTTCAGGGAATTCATGATCTAGTATATTTTTGATGTGTTTCATACCCTCTTGAAGTTTTGTAATTGAACGCCTACGCTTCTCTTTAACCGTTTTCTTGACCTTATCGCCCTTTGGTTCAGAAGAAGTGATAAAACCGCTTAAATCGTCATCCTGAGAGTTTTGTTCAGGTTTTCTAACCAAAACTTCTTCTACTTCAACTTCAATCTCTTCTTCAATTTCTTCTTGAATACTGTGTTCTTTAAAGAATTCGTTCAGTTCCTTAAAATTGGTTAACTTTGCAATCGTTTGAATTTCTCTTTTCTCGCCTGCTTCATCAATGAGTTTAACGACCAGCTGTAGATAACGAGAAGCAATATCGGTGTAATAGGCGCCATCTCCTTCAGAAGAAAAGGAAAAAAGCGACATTAATTTATCTCTTGTTTCTGTGGGAGTTCCATTCTTGATGGGGTTATAAGTGAGGTGGTCCATTTCAGAAAATAAGTAAACGTTTTTTCCATATGCTTCACATAAGGATTTAAATTCAAGCATCGATTTTCGTTCGCCTTTTCCGTCAACAAAGATAATTGGTTTATCTTGCTGCAATGCTGCTTCCATTAAAGAAGCAATTAACGTTGTTTTGCCTGTACCTGTTCCTCCGGTTGCAAGCATGTGGTAGTTTAATTCGTTGGAGTTCAATGATACACGTTCTTTAAAATCTGTGTACCCTATAAAAACTTCTGTTGAAGGTTTTTCTCGATAGTTTTGCTGTTTCTTGTCCAAAAATGTTACCCTATTTTTGCGAAACGCTTTATATTTCTGTTCAGATTTTTGCTTTAGTACTTCACCGGATTTGGTTTTCACTCGCTTTTTCCAAAAAAACGTTGCAAAAACGAAGTACCCGAATGAAAATAACAACGCGATTGCGACTAACATCACATACGATGAAGCATTAGCTTTAATAACATGACCTTCATTGAATAACCGTTCTAGTCCAATTGATAGATACGGGATATTCATTTCAGAAATGATGCCAAAATACGTAAGGATGTTTCCTAATTGAAATTGCCATAAAAGAAGCATAATTCCTATCAAAAGAGCAGCATATGATAGCCAAATCCTTTTGAATTGATGAATAATCGCAAAGATCAGCATTCCCAGTAATGCAGGAAAAAAGAATAGTAACACAACCATACCGATCAAACCATAGCTAACGATTTCCCCAATTAACCTGTCTGTTTCAGTTTGCTGAGATTGCTCCTGGCTCCTCGCCATGTCCACTTGGCATCACCTCTTCCCATCGCTCTTCTAAAATAACCGAAGGAATTTTACGTACTGAAATTTTACTAGCATTAATGAATCGTTGTTTCGCTTGATTGATGACATTGTGTATTTTCACATCATCTGCAAAATATATCACTTGATCATACGGGTAAGGTTGGTCTTCTGTTCGTTCACTTGAAAGCATAGCATCTAAAAGCTTAAACTTTTCATCATATCGTTTTCGTTCTTTCTTATTTAGTTCCAGTTCGACCCAAGTGGTTGTCACTTTTCCTTCAGCTGACTTGAAAAAGAATACTGCATCAGGTATTCGGTCCCTGTTATCATTGTAAGCCCTTAATTTACTCTGATTATCCCCTTGTCCAATCATTGAGTGACGAATTTCTCTTTCTGTACGATATTTAAATTCAACACCCTGCTTCAAAGCTTGAAACTCATAATAGAGAACCAAATCTGTTAAAAGCAGATCATGCTGCATCGTATAGATGGAGGCCTTTGTTGGTACTGTTGCACTAACATTTGTTAAATTTCGGGCTTCGATTGTCCCCAAATAAACTCCCACTTTATGAGCGATCATTTCATGTTTTAAATAATTCTTACCCTCTAATTTTCTTAACCGCCTATAAACACGATGAATATTAGGCTCTTGAAATTTCAACATGATCTGCTTTGCTGTCACCATTCCGTTTCTCAAAATAAACGTCAAATACTCTATATCCTTTTCTTTTAACGATGTGTACTTCAACATCGAAACATTCCCCTTTTCCTAAAATGTAGGAACCACTTTCCCGTTAAACAGTTAACAAAACCGTTACCAATTCCATTAGAAAAAAAGACAAATCATACCGCAATTTGAATCACAACTACTAATAAGAATTTAATAGAAAACTAGAAAAATATCCCCTATCAAACTACTAAATTAGCTAAGCAAGAAGCTATAAATTTTTTAAAAAATATAACATAGTACAATGG
>NZ_NTZO01000059.1 GCF_002559405.1 Bacillus sp. AFS001701
TTAAAACTTAATATAAAAAAGGTTCATAAGCGGAGGGTAAAATTATGAGTACTTCACATTTTGCGTATTGGCCAAAAAGGGTTTCTAAATCTTTAACTATACCTGAGACAACACTTTATGATAATTTAGTCGTTTCGGCAAAAAGGTATCCAAATAAAACTGCAATAGAGTATTATGGTGCTTCAAAAACGTACAAGCAGCTTCTTGAAGAGGTTGATCATTTAGCAGGTTATCTTGAGCATAGATTAGAAATATCCCCTGGTGAACGTGTAATGCTTTATATGCAAAACTCACCCCAATATGTCATCGCCTTTTATGCAATATTAAGAGTAAGAGGAATTGTCGTACCAATTAACCCGATGAACACCACAGATGAACTTGAATTTTACATAAATGATTGTGAAATTAAAACTGCAATCATTGGCCAAGAACTATCCCCTCATATTGAACCTTTACAAGCTACAACTGGATTAGAGAATTTAGTAGTTGCAGTTTACTCTGAATACTTACCGACCATTCCTTTAGTATCCGATTTAACGGCTGAAATAACTGAATCAAAGAAAATCTATCAAAACGAAAATTTATTTTATTGGGAGGATGCAATACAAACACAGCTTACCCCGTCACTATATGAAGGTAATTCAGAAGATGTTGCAGTCCTTCCATATACTTCAGGAACAACCGGTTTACCAAAAGGCTGTATACACACACATAAAACGGTACAAGCAAATGTAGTAGGATCTGCCGTTTGGATGAATATTTCTGCAAATGCCGTTAGCTTTTCAACTTTACCTCTATTCCATGTAACAGGAATGGTTCATGGCATGCATACACCGATTCTTACCGGTTCAAGTATGGTATTGCTAACAAGATGGAATCGAAACCATGCATGCAAACTGATTGAAAACTATCAATGTACCCATTGGGTAAATATTAGTACAATGCTGATCGACTTTTTAGCAAATCCAAATTTAAATACAGATGACATCAAGTCTCTTGTAAATATTGCAGGTGGTGGAGCTCCTCTTCCAGAAGCAGTAGGAGAGCAGCTATTCCAATTAACAGGCTTAAAGTTCGTAGAAGGGTATGGATTATCAGAAACAATTGCTCAGACACATTTTAATCCGCCAGATCGACCAAAACTTCAATGTCTTGGAATTCCATCATTTGACGTAGACGCCAGAATTATCGAGCCGGTAACAATGAAACAGTTAGGTGTTGGTGAGGTTGGTGAGATAGTTGTTAGTGGACCACAAGTATTTAAAGGCTACTTTAACCGACGAGAAGAAACAAATGATGCCTTTATTGAAATAGACGGAAACCTATTTTTTCGTACAGGAGATATCGGTCGGTTTGATGATGAAGGGTACTATTTTATCGTTGATCGTGTTAAAAGGATGATCAACGCGTCAGGCTTTAAAGTGTGGCCAACTGAAGTGGAAAACCTACTTTATAAACATCCGGCCATTCAACAAGCTTGTGTTGTTAGTAAACCTGATGAAAAAAGGGGCGAAACAGTAAAGGCATATGTGATCCTAAATCCTATTTATTCAGGCAAAGTAAGTGAGGATGACATTATCGATTGGTCAAAAGAGCATATGGCTAACTATAAATATCCGAGATACGTCGAATTTATTGATAAATTACCAACTACTGCAAGTGGGAAAATTTTATGGAGGACTCTTCAGGAAGCGGAATGGAGTAAAGTTGAACAAGTTATGAGTGAGAAAAGTGAAAAATAAGGGGAAGGGATAAATAGTAAATAAATGAAAAGAGGAGTCTCAACATCATATGTTTAGGTTCCTCTTTTTCGTGTTGATTTTTATTTAAACTAATTACAATTATCCTGATATTGCCCTCAAGCTACCTGGTAGTTATTACTAGATAGGTGTTTTTAATATTCAGACTAATAATAAATATAGTATGATAATTCTTAAAGAAAGCCCTTACACTAACTTACTACTGAAAAGGTGATTACAATCGTCAAATTTAGATTACGGTTAAGAAAATTAAACACTTTACGAAATCAAATATTGGGTGTCTTCTTGATTGTTATGGTGATTGTTTTATCCATTGTATCCATTATGGTATATAACCAAGTTGGAACTTTAATGAAAGATACAACAGAGAAACAAATCAAACAAACGGCTGTTGAAGCAAATGGAAGAATGGAAACCTTGTATAAGCAAATTGACACTTTATCAAACCAATTAATGACCAATGAGACGGTTCAACAAATATTACTCGGATTGAAAAACGGAGAAAGTGTTGATTTTGCAAAAAGACAATCACTAATTAGAGTCATAAATAACTTTTTAGCTTACTCTAATGGAATCTCTTCTTTTGAGCTATATTCTTCGGAGGGTAATCGTATTTTTCCATTCGGTGAAAAAAATTTATCTAGTGTAATCGATGAAAAATGGGTAAAGGAAGCAGAAGCCGAGAAAGGAAGGTTAGTGTGGGTAGGGAAAGATCCTAAAAATAGTAACTATTCTTATGCAATAAGAAGGGTTAGTTTAATGGATCGATGGTTTTCAAATGGAGGATATTTAGTCGTAAGAATTCTTAATAGTTATTTTCAGGTTGAAGAAAGTAATTTATCTCCTAGAGAAAAGGATTATATGATGCTGCTTGATAGGGATTTAACGCCAATAACGGATAATTACGGCATTGATATTCAAAAGTTTTTATTAGAAGGATACGAATCGATAAAAGTAAATAATAAACAATATATGATTATTACGCAACCATCTACAAAAACGGGCTGGACACTTGTTATTTTAAAACCTACAAGCTTTTTAAATGAGGGGGTAACACCGGTAAGAAAAGCGACCCTTTTATCTGGTGCAATTGGATTTATCATTTTTGTCATATCATCAATTATTCTAGCAACAATGATCACAAGACCGATAAAGAAACTTACAAATACAATGAAGAATGCGAAAATGGACGAGTTGAAAATTAACAAGGAAAGCGCAGCCTCATTAGAAATTATTGAATTAAATAGAACATATAACCAAATGGTAGAAAATACTAATCACTTAATACAGGTCGTTTATGAAAAAGAATTGCTTCGTAGTCAAACTGAGTTGAAGGCACTACAAGCCCAAATTGATCCGCACTTCCTTTATAATACGCTAAATGCACTTTACTGGTCTTTAGATGATAGAGGTGAGGAGGATTTAGCAGAAATAGTGATTGCAATGTCGGGATTATTTCGCTATACAATTGGCAATGCAAACAGTAGTGAATGGGTAACTATACAGGCTGCTCTCGACCAAATTGAACGTTATTTACAGATTATGAAAATGAGATTAGGAGAACGGTTGTTATGGGAGGTATCTGTTGAGCCAAATCTATTAGCTATTAAAATACCTAAACTGCTAATCCAACCTTTAGTTGAGAACGCCATAATGCATGGTATTGAAAGTAGTCGAGAACAAGGGATTGTTTTAGTGAAGATTAAACGGATTAATGACTCATCTAATTTATTAGTGACTGTTAAGGACAATGGACCGGGGATTAATAGAGAAGCTCTTAATACCCTTAATCTAGCAATTAAAAATGATAATGTATCATCCTTTAAAGGGATGGGGATGGCTCTTACGAATGTAAATAAAAGAATCAAATTATATTACGAAGGATATGACTTAGGTGGCCTTCGTTTAGAAAGTGAGATCGGTAAAGGTACAACTGTATTATTCGAAATTCCGGACAAAGGTGGAGAATAATTTGGATACAAAAACGATTCTAATTGTTGATGATGAACAAGCGACTAGACAAGGATTAAAAAAAACATTAGAGAAATGGTCAAATGGCAAATTTGAAATTCTCAGTGCGGTAAATGGTCAAGAAACATTTGAACAAATGAGCAGAACAAAAATTCATCTATTAGTAACTGATATTTGTATGCCTGAAATGAGTGGTTTAGAGCTTTTAAAGAACCTAAAGGATAAAGGACATAAGTTTGTTTCAATTATTATTTCTGGACACCCTGACTTTGAATATGCCCAGGAGGCTATTCGTCTAGGAGTTGTAAACTACTTATTAAAACCGGTAAGTAAACAGAAATTAATTGAGGCTATTGAGCAAGCACTTGAAAAGGAAGCAAATATTGAACGGATTGAATATATGGAAAAAGTGACTGATCAGAAATTATTAAAATTAGATCAAGTTAATAACCGCTCTAATTCAATTAACAGAGCAAAGACCTTTATTAATGAAAATATAAGCAATCAAATTTCATTAAAGGAGGTAGCAGAAGCAGTACATCTAAATGCGAGCTATTTTAGTGTGTTATTTAAAGAGCAAGTGGGACTAACATTTAGTGAGTATTTGACTAGAAAGAGATTACAAATTGCAAAAAATCGTCTACTGACAACAGACTTGCAAATTGAAGAAATTGCCCTAGAAGTAGGCTATCAGACAGCTAAATATTTCATTAAGATCTTTAAGGATTACGAGGGTATTACACCTAGTAAATTTAGAAAAGTGTCGGAACTTGATGATTCACTAATCCAAAAATAGTGGAATTTTATCCAATCGTGGTTACCTTACCGCGTTTTTTTTTTAGTGCTAGAATTTACTTGTGACGAAAAATTCAAAAAAATGGGGGTTAGACATGTTTAAGAAAGCGTCTTCATTAATGTTAGCACTAGTTCTTATTCTAATGGTTGCTTTAACTGGCTGTGGTAAATCTAATAACGCGTCAACTGAAAGCGGTTCCAAAAAAGTGGTCAAGTTTATGCATCTTTGGCCAGCTGGAAGTTCTAAGCAACAAAACTTAATTGTATCAGACATTATTAAACAATATGAGGCTGAACATAAGGATGTAAAAATCGAAGTAGAAGTTCTTGAAAATGAGCAGTACAAGAATAAGATTAAAGTTCTTTCTTCTTCTAATGAACTTCCTGATGTTGGGTTTACATGGGCAGCAGGATATATGAAACCATTTGTAAAAGGTGGCCTTTTTGCTGATTTAGATGATGTGTTAAATAACGGATTAAAAGATTCTTTTGTAAGCGGAACAACAGAAGCATATGCAATTGATGGAAAAACATATGGGTTACCTCTAGAACTAAACATCGCTCCAATTTATTACAATAAAGCAATTTTTGAAAAATATAACCTTCAAGTACCACAAACTTATAGCGAATTCCAAAACGTTGTTAAAACACTTGCTAAAAATGGGGTTGCTCCAATCGCTTTAGGAAATAAAGATCGTTGGACAGGTTCACTTTGGTATATGTATTTGGCAGACAGAATTGGTGGTGCTGATGTACTAAATAAAGCAATTAACCGTACAGGAACATTCGAAGATCCTGCACTAGTTTCAGCGGCATCAGAGGTTCAAAACCTAGTTAAAGAAAATGCATTTAATAAAGGTTTTAATGGATTATCGAATGATGAGGGTAAATCTGAATTCTTAAATGGAAATGCAGCTATGTACTTAATGGGAACATGGGAGCTTCCAAACTTTACGACAAATGAAGAAATTCCAAAAGATTTCCGTGACAATGTAGGTTTCTTTAAATTCCCTACTTATGAAGGCGGAAAAGGAAATATTAACAGCTGGGTTGGTGGCCCTGGAGTAGGTTTATTCGTAGCAGAGCATTCAAAAGTTAAAGCTGAAGCGAAAGACTTTGTTAAATTCTTTGTAGAGAAGTGGGGAGAGCAATCTGTTGAAAAAGCTGGTGTAATTCCAGCGACTAAGGTTGATACTTCAAAAGTAAATTTACCACCGTTATATATTGATGTGTTAAATGAATTAAATAAAGCTAGCAATTTAACACTATTTGCTGACGTTCAAATGAGTGCTTCTGTAGCAGAAACTCACTTAAACTTAATCCAATCTTTATTTGGAAATGAAGTAAAACCAAAAGACTTTGCTAAACAACATGAAGAAGCTTTAAAGGCAGAAGACAAATAAATTCTAATGTACTAAAGAAAAGGGCATATAGATTCATTGTAATATGCCCTTGATTTTTAAATATAAGGGAAGGAGTAGAATCGAAGTGAATAAAGCTATGTCAAATAAAAAAATAATCGCCCTGTATATTACACCAGCTCTTTTTCTGATCCTTGCTTTGATTTACGTTCCAATCGTACAAACTGGATACTTTGGCTTAATGAAATGGAATGGAATTGGGGAAAAGGAGTTTATAGGTTTAAAGAATTACTCCCACTTATTACATGATCCTCTATTTTGGAAAAGTGCTTTCCACTCCTTTTTATTAGCAGTATTTTCGGCAGTTAGTTTAATTGGTTACTTGTTCATCTCATTTATACTTGCCGGAAAAATTAAAGGTGCAGACCTTCTTAGAAAGATATATCTTATTCCGATGCTGCTTGCTTCTGTTGCAATAGCTCAGCTTTGGCTTAAAATTTATCATCCTACTAACGGTATTCTAAATAGCTTACTTGTTTCTCTAGGAGTTCATAATCCACCAGCCTGGTTAGCAGAAACAAACTTAGCATTATATGCGATTATTATTCCAATTATTTGGCAGTACGCCGGTTTTTATATTCTGATTTACTATGCAGCTCTTAAAAATATTCCAGACTCTCTAATCGAGGCTGCAAGAATTGACGGGGCAACACCAATTCAAATTGCATTAAAAATAAAACTACCATTAATCATGAATGTTGTGAAAGTAACGATTGTTCTTGCCGTCGTTGGATCACTTAAATATTTTGACTTAATTTATGTTATGACAGGTGGGGGGCCTAATGGATCAAGTGAAGTAATGGCTTCCTATATGTATCAAAAAGCATTCAAAGGTTTTGACTTTGGATATGCAAGTGCAATTGGATTTTTCTTATTAGTTATTTGTTTAGTAGTTACATGGATTATTCGTAAGTTTACTGAAGCAAATAATGACATTTACTAAAAGAAAGGGGGATTTTAAGTGGATACGGTAAGAGCTACAGGATCTCAAGCCATTGTAACTGAAAAGAAAACTGACCGTAGCAAAAATAGTATTTTTAGTAAAATTGCTTACGGATTTATGTATCTTTTCCTTATAATCGTAGCGATTTTTCAACTATTTCCGATCATATGGTTATTTCTTTTTTCATTAAAAAATAACCAAGAAGTTTTCAATATGTCACCTTTTTCTTTACCTGAAAGCCCAAAGTGGGAGAATTATACGAAAGTTTGGACTGAGGGAAACATTAGTCAGTATTTCTTTAACAGTGTAACTTATACAATCGCTGCCGTTATTTTAACGGTTGTATTAGCAAGTATGGTAACCTTCGCAATTACAAGAATGAATTGGAAAGCAAGTAAATGGGTATTGGGATTATTTATGGTAGGTTTAATGATTCCAGTCCATTCTACATTGATTCCTTTATTTAATACTTTTACAAAAATTAATTTAATTGATAATCCACTCTCGGTAATCCTTACTTATACAGCTTTTAACTTGCCAATTACGATTATGATTTTAATTGGTTTTTACGAAGCTCTCCCTAGAGAGGTAGAAGAAGCAGCGATTATGGACGGGGCATCAATTAACCATATCTTTTTTAAAATTACTTTACCGATGACATCACCAGTAATTGCTACAGCTGCAATTATTAATATGATTTACAACTGGAATGAGTTTGTCTTCGTTAATACATTTATTAGTTCAGATCAATTTAAAACACTCACAGTTGGTATTCAAAACTTTATTGGGCAGTATACGACTGATTGGGGAGCAATTGGAGCTACGTTAGTTATTAGTATTCTACCAATCCTAATTGCCTTCCTTATATTAAGTAATCGAATTGTAGAAGGAATTGCTTCTGGGTCAGTAAAAGGTTAACTACATTAGATAAGCTTTAGATGAATTTGTAAAGGAGGGTGATTAAATGATACTCAGAAAAACGATGGGTAAATTGTTTACGCTATGTGAGTGGGTTATGAAATTCGCATATGTCAATCTACTATGGTTCCTCTTTACAATTGTAGGACTATTCATATTTGGTTGTTTCCCAGCTACAGTAGCCCTTTTTACAATCGTTCGTAAATGGATAGGAAAAGAAACGGATCTTCCGATTTGGAGAACATTTCTAACTGTTTTCCTGAAGGAATTTAAACGCTCCAATAAACTTGGTTTGGTATTCATTTGTAGTGGAATCTTCCTAGCGTTTGATGCATTTTACATTCGAACGATTGAAGGGATGCTCCAATTTATTTTAATCATTCCTTTATTAATCATTGCGGCAGTTTATTTAATGGTTTTCCTTTATATTTTCCCACTATATGTACATTACGAGTTTAAACTAAAAGACTATTTTAAAAATGCATTCTTTTTAAGTGTTTTTCATTTTCACATTACTTTACTAATGCTGATTAGTCTAATCGCTATACTATTTCTGTTGCTGTATCAGCCAGGGCTAATTCCATTCTTTAGTGTCGTGTCAATTGCTTGGATTTTCATGTTCTGTGGTATGTATAGCTTTAATCGAATAGACCAAAGACAGGGTAAGATTAGTAAAGTCTAAGTGTAGAAATTATGACAGAACGGGGAATCTAGATGAATACTTATGCTGAGGAAATCTCTTTTTTAAACGAACCAGCGATTAAAGCAGGTAATAGCGAATTGGAGATTATCATTATACCCGGATGGGGATCAAACTTGATTTCCATGGTTCATAAAAAATCAAATACTGAGCTTTTAAGAGTCCCTAACTCAACCGAGGAGTATTTGAATAACCCAGTTCTTTACGGTACTCCAATCCTATTCCCTCCAAATCGAATCGATCAAGGTAAGTTTCGATTTGGCAAAAGAACGTATCAATTTGAAATTAATGAATTGGACAAGCAGAACCACATTCATGGTTTTGTTCACACAAGGGAGTGGAATATATCGAGTGTAGAAGTTAATGAGCAAACGGTGAAAATTATTACTGAGTTTGATTCAAGTAAGCATGAAGATGTAATTGCTCAATTCCCGCATCACTTTGTAATAAGGATGAGCTTTATTCTGAATGATAATTTATTCGCTAAAAAAGCAGAAATTATTAATAAAAGTCATGAAGTTTTACCGTTTGGCTTTGGATATCATACTAGTTTTGTATTCCCAGAAGAAACTTCAATCTTCAAGCTTCCAGTCGATAGGCGTTGGAAACTAAATGATAGATTTTTACCAACAGGGGAATTAGAAGAGATTCAATACAAATATGAGTTGAGTGAAGGAATGAGCTTATACGGGCTAGAATTAGATGACGTTTTTCTATCTAATCCTAATAACAGTGGCCTACAGACGGCACAAATAATGAACAAATCAACAGGAATTGAGATTAATTATACCGTTGACCAAAGTTTTAAGCATTGGGTTGTTTATAACAAAGATGGGAGAAGTGGCTTTTTATGCCCTGAGCCCTATACATGGGTAACTAACGCTCCTAATCTTCAAGTAAATGGAGAATTAACTGGCTTACAAGGAATTGAGCCAGATGATATGAAAGTATTGCGCACTTGGATTGTTATTTCACACAAGTCATAAAATACAAAACTACTATTTTAGGAGGAATTAAACATGAGTTACTTTACTAATATTAACAAAATTAAATTCGAAGGTCCTAAATCAAAAAATCAATTTTCATTTAAATATTATGATCCTCAAAGAATAATTAATGGCCAAAAAATGGAGGATTTACTTCGTTTTTCAGTTGCTTACTGGCATACATTTACTGCAGATGGTTCGGATCCATTTGGAGCAGGTACAATGCAACGTCCTTGGAACCACTTAACGGGAATGGATCTTGCTAAAGCACGTGTAGAAGCATCATTTGAGTTTTATGAAAAGTTGGATGTTCCTTTCTTCTGTTTCCATGATTCAGATGTTGCCCCTGAAGGAAATACATTAGGTGAAACGTATAAAAACTTGGATGTCATTGTAGAAATGATAAAAGAATATATGAAAACAAGTAAAACAAAATTGCTTTGGAATACGGCAAATATGTTTACTCATCCTCGCTATGTAAATGGAGCTGCTACTTCTAATAACGCGGACGTATTTGCATATTCAGCTGCAAAAGTGAAAAAAGGATTAGAAATTGCAAAAGAGCTTGGTGCAATTAACTATGTATTCTGGGGTGGGCGTGAAGGGTATGACACGCTTATGAATACAGATATGAAGCTTGAACAAGACAATCTTGCGCGTTTCTTCCATATGGCTGTGGATTACGCAAAAGAAATCGGATTCGATGGTCAGTTCTTAATCGAACCAAAACCAAAAGAACCAACGAAGCATCAATATGACTTTGACGTGGCAACTGGACTAGCTTTCTTACAAGCTAATGGTTTAGAGAAACAGTTTAAATTCAATATTGAAGCAAATCATGCAACACTTGCTGGCCATACATTTGAGCATGAATTACGCGTTGCAAGAATTAATGGAATGCTTGGTTCAGTTGATGCAAATCAAGGTGATAAGTTAATTGGATGGGATACAGATGAGTTCCCTACAGATCTTTACTCTACTACATTAGCAATGTATGAAATATTAAAAAATGGTGGCTTAGGAAAAGGCGGCCTAAACTTTGATGCAAAAGTAAGAAGAGGATCATTTGATGTAGAAGATTTATTCCATGCACATATAGCTGGAATGGATAGCTTTGCAATTGGCACATTAGTAGCTAATAAACTAATTGAAGATAAAGTATTTGAAAGCTTTATTGAAGATCGTTATAGCAGCTTCACTTATGGTATTGGTAAAGAAATCGTAGAGAATAAAGCAAGTTTCCATACACTTGAAGCATATGCATTAAATTTAGGTGATATCCAAAATAAATCTGGTCGTGAAGAACGTCTTAAATCAGTGCTAAACCAATATTTATTAGAAGCGATTGCTGAATTCGCAACAGTTTAAAAATCTTTTGACCATAAAATGTGCTGGAAAATTCATTATTTCCAGCACATTTTTCTCATACAATACGCTCAAAAAACAATAAAAGGATGATTGTTATGAAATATGTAGTAGGAATTGACCTTGGTACAAGTGCCGTAAAAATTTTGTTAGTTAATCAGTCCGGAGAGGTATGCCAAGAAGTATCTCGTGCCTACCAATTAATACAAGAGAAATCCGGATATAGTGAACAAAATCCAGAAGAATGGGTTGAAAAAACAATCGAAGGTCTCGCCGAACTAGTTAGAGACTTTAATGGTCATCCGAATGATATACAAGGAATTAGCTTCTCAGGTCAAATGCATGGTCTAGTGCTATTGAATAAAGAAAATGAAAGCCTTCGTAATGCAATTTTATGGAATGACACAAGAACGACTAAGCAATGTGAAAAGATCATTGAAATAGTAGGCAAAGAACGTTTACTTGAAATAACGAAAAATCCAGCACTTGAAGGATTTACTTTACCAAAGATTTTATGGGTAAAGGAATTTGAACCGGAGATCTTTAATCAGGCAGCAGTATTTTTATTGCCTAAAGACTATCTTCGTTATCGTTTGACTGGAGAAATTCATACTGAATACTCGGATGCTGCTGGAACATTACTTTTAAACGTAAAAGATAAGCAGTGGAGTGAAGAATTATGTACGAAATTCGATATTCCTTTACATCTTTGCCCACCAATTGTCGAGTCTCATGATTATGTTGGAACTATTACAAAAGAGGTTTCTAATTTGACAGGACTTAGTCGTGAAGTGAAAGTATTTGCAGGTGGAGCGGATAATGCATGTGGCGCAATTGGCTCAGGTATTTTAAAAGAAGGCAATACGCTATGTAGTATTGGTACTTCAGGAGTTGTTCTTTCTTATGAAGAGCATGGAGAGCACGACTTCAAAGGTAAAGTTCATTATTTTAATCATAGTAAAGAAGATGCTTTCTATTCAATGGGTGTAACGCTTGCCGCAGGATTTTCATTAAGCTGGTTTAAAGATACATTTGCTGAGGGTGTGAATTTCGAACAACTATTAGATGATGTTGATCGCGTTTCAATTGGATCAAATGGTTTAATGTTTACTCCGTATTTGGTTGGTGAAAGAACACCACATGCGGATTCAGTTATTAGAGGATGTTTTATCGGCATGGATGCAGCACATAAGAGAAGTGATTTTGCGAGGGCTGTCATGGAAGGCATTACTTTTTCATTGAATGAGTCAATTGAAATTTTCCGAAATAACGGTAAAAAGATTGATTCAATTATTTCAATTGGTGGCGGTGCTAAAAACCCTATTTGGCTTCAAATGCAAGCAGATATTTTTAATGCGACAATTATTAAGCTTTCAAGTGAGCAAGGTCCTGGGATGGGTGCGGCGATGCTTGCTGCCTATGGATGTAATTGGTTTGAATCATTAGAGGCTTGTGCAGAAGAGTTCATAAAGCCGATCATGTCATTTAAACCAGTTAGTGAAAATGGTAAACAATATGAGAAGCTTTATTCTATTTATAAGCAAGTTTATTCCAATACGAAGGAACTAAATAGAATGTTATCTGAATTTAGAAAGTAGTATAAGACGCTAAAAATAGCACTAGAGGGGGAGTTTTACTTGAATTATCGAGAACTTGGTAATACAGGTTTAATGATTAGTGAGGTAAGTTTTGGAACTTGGGCAATTGGTGGAGCATGGGGAAAAACAAATGATACTGAAGCTTTAAAATCATTACAACACGCAATCGACCAAGGTGTAAATTTTTTTGATACTGCAGATGTTTATGGTGATGGTCATAGCGAAGAACTATTGGCTAAAGCCACAAAAGGACTTGAAGATAAAATTTATATAGGAACAAAATTTTGCCGAAAAGGTGATATCTTTTCACCAGAAAACTACTCATATGAAGCGGTTAAGTCTTATTGCGAGGATAGTCTAAAACGCTTAAATCGAGATGTGATTGATTTATATCAAGTACATTGCCCAGCAACTGAAATTTTAAAGGATGGACAAGTATTTGATGTACTTGACCGTTTAAAAAGTGAAGGGAAAATCCGCCATTACGGGGTTAGCGTTGAAACGGTTGAAGAAGGAATGATTTGTCTAGAAAACCCAAATGTGAAAAGCTTACAGATTATCTTTAATATTTTTAGACAAAAGCCATTAGCAGAATTACTTCCCGAGGCTTATAAGCGTGGGGTTGGAGTTCTTGTAAGATTACCGTTAGCTAGTGGGCTCTTATCTGGAAAATATAAGGCTGATCATACTTTTGAGGAAGATGATCACCGAAACTTTAATGAAAATGGAGCGGCCTTTAATATCGGGGAAACATTTGCAGGCTTGGGCTTTAAAAAAGGAGTAGAATTAGCAAATCGAATTAACTGGATTGCTGAAGGAAGGTCATCGATGGCAAGTGCAGCACTTAGATGGATTTTAGATCAAAAGGAAATTACATGTGTAATTCCTGGATTTAGAAACCAAAGCCAAGTGGATGACAACTTAGAAGCAATGAATATACAATCTTTTTCGAAAGCGGAATTAGATCAATTAGAGCTTTTCTATCAAAAAAATGTTTCTGACTTTATCAAAGGTGCTTACTAAAAAAGTAATGGATTGAACTATATAGATGCTTATGGAGGAGAATAAAATGGTTAAAATCAGTAATCCAATTTTACCGGGATTTAATCCGGATCCAAGTATTTGCCGAGTTGGGGAAGATTATTACATTGCAGTTTCAACTTTTGAATGGTTTCCAGGAGTAGGAATCTATCATTCAAAGGATTTAAAGAACTGGCGCTTAGCATCAAGACCTTTGAAACGTTTAAGTCAATTAAACATGACAGGTAATCCAGATTCGGGCGGAATATGGGCTCCCACATTATCTTATCGTGACGGACAGTTTTGGTTAATTTACACTGATGTAAAGGTAGTTGAAGGTCAATGGAAAGATTGTCACAACTATCTCGCAACATGTGAAACGATTGACGGAGAATGGTCAGACCCAGTTTATTTAAATAGTACTGGATTTGATCCGTCGCTATTCCATGATGAGGATGGAAAAAAATATTTAGTGAATATGGTTTGGGATCATCGCGTAGGAAATCATCATTTTTATGGCATTTCATTACAAGAATACAGTGTAGAAGAACAGAAACTGATCGGAAAAGCAGAGGTTATCTTTAAAGGAACCGATATTAAACTGACGGAAGCACCACATTTATATAAAATAAATGAATACTATTACTTATTAACGGCAGAAGGTGGTACGAAATATGATCACCAAGCTACTATTGCTAGGTCAAAACAGTTAAAGGGTCCATATGAAGTACACCCAGAAAACCCGTTAATTTCGTCATTCCATGCACCAAGAATTCCCCTTCAAAAAGCAGGACATGCATCAATTGTTCAAACGCACACAGATGAATGGTTCCTTGTGCATTTAACAGGAAGACCATTACCAAGAGAAGGTCAACCGTTGTTAGACCCAAGAGGTTTCTGTCCATTAGGAAGAGAAACTGCTATTCAAAGGCTTGAGTGGAAAAATGGTTGGCCGTATGTCGTAGGAGGGAATAGTCCATCACTTGAAATAGAGGGTCCAAAAATAGATGAAGTAAAATGGGAAAGTGACTACCCTGAGATGGATGACTTTAACTCAGAAATCCTAAATCCTCACTTTCAAAACTTGAGAATTCCATTAGGAGAGAATATCGTATCATTAAAAGACAATCCAGGACATCTACGTCTTTACGGAAGAGAATCCCTAACATCTAAATTTACTCAGTCATTTATAGCAAGACGCTGGCAACAGTTTAACTTTACTGCAGAAACAAAAATAGCATTTAATCCAAAGACATTCCATCAATCAGCTGGTTTAGTAAATTATTACAACACTCAAAACTGGACTTCATGTCAAATTACTTGGAATGAAGAAAAGGGCAGAATTCTTGAATTAGTAACATGTGATAATTTTAAGTTCGATCAACCCCTTCAAGGGAACGAAATTATCATTCCAGAACATGTTGAATATGTGTATCTTCGAGTAGATGTGAAAACGAATATTTATGAATACTCTTATTCATTTGATGGAGAGAGTTGGATTGCAATACCTGTGACACTTTATTCATATAAACTGTCTGATGATTATATTCAAGGTGGTGGATTCTTTACAGGTGCATTCGTTGGAATGCAATGTCAGGATACGACTGGTCAAGGGCTACATGCGGATTTTGATTATTTTATTTATAAGAGATAATAAAAAAAGTTCAACCATTGATTGGTTGAACTTTTTAGTCTGAGGCTTATTTTTATTAATTCTCTGCTAACTTTTTCTTAAAGTTAGTACTAGTATTAGTATTTTCTTTTACTACAGGTTCCTCTGCAGCTGTTGAACGTTTGATAAAGAATGCAAGAACTAGTGCAACTGCGGCAACGAATACCGTCACATAAAATGAGAAGTTAATTCCTTCTAACATTGCCTTCATTGTGATCTCTTGCTTAATTTGAGCAAGCATTTCAGGTGTAGGTTTACTAGTCACATGCTTCATTGCTTCAGCAGCAAGTTCTTTAGCTTTTGATTCTGTACGATTCGACATTACTGTTACGAGTAAAGCAGTACCAATCGCCCCAGATACTTGCTGTAAAGTATTATTCATCGCAGTACCGTGTGGATAGAAGCGTTTTGGTAATTGATTTAACCCATTTGTCGATACCGGCATCATTACCATCGACATACCGAACATACGTAATGAGTATAAAATAATAATATGCGTATAAGTTGTATCCATTGTTAATTTACTTAAAAAATAAGTAGTAACAGTCATAATTGCTAAACCAGTTACTGCAAGTATTCTTCCGCCAATTTTATCAAATAATTTTCCCGTAATTGGCGACATAATTGCCATTAATAATGCACCTGGTAACAGCATTAAGCCTGCATCAAAAGGTTTAATGCCTCGTAGCGTTTGAGTGTAAATCGGTAAAAGCATCATTGCTGAGAACATAGCCATTGTAACTACAATTGAAATCGCTGATGATAAAGCAAACATTGGATAGCGATAAATTCTAAAGTTTAACATTGGCGTATCAAGTTTTAATTGACGTAAGATAAATAGTACTAATGAAATAACCCCTACAATTAAAGTAACGTAAGCTTCTGGACTATCCCATCCTTTTGTTCCTGCAGTACTAAAACCATACAATAACCCACCAAAACCTATACTTGATAAAAGAACTGAGAAAAGGTCGATCGTACTGTTTGATTTCTCTTTTTTATCTTTAAGTAAGAAAAAGCCGATAATTAAAATCGTTAATGCAATCGGGGAAACAACATGGAAAAGCATTCTCCAGTCATAATGTTCAATAATCCAACCTGATAATGTTGGTCCGATTGCTGGTGCACCCATCATTACTAAACCAAAGAAGCCCATTGCAGTTCCTCGTTTTTCAACAGGGAAGCTAGTCAGCATAACATTCATTAATAATGGCATTAAAATAGCCGAACCGGAAGCTTGAATCATACGGCCCGCTAATAATAAAGGAAATACATGTGCAAATCCTGCTGTTAATGTACCGATATTAAATAAAAGTAGTGCTGTTAAAAATAAATGTCTAACAGAATATTTTTGGATTAAGAAAGCAGTAGTTGGAATTAAAATTCCATTTACTAGCATATATCCAGTAGAAAGCCATTGAACTGTCGAAGGCTCAACGTCCAAATCCTTCATAATAGAAGGTAAAGCAATATTAAGTAAAGTATTGTTTAAGAAAGCAATAAAAGCACCAATCATTAGGATTGTAATAATCCCATATGGCGGATTAACTGATTTATTCATGGAATGATCCATGATTTCCCCTCCTTTGTACATCTAGTTCAATTTTTTGAACTCCGTTTCCATCTTCTATATAAGATAATATGATATACCATTCATTCATTAGATGCAATTATAATAACCATTAGAAATCTTTAATAATCTAATCAGATATTTACTAGTTAAAAATGTTAAAATAATGTACTATGTTTTTTAAGCAGTAATTAACTAGAACCAAGGTGATTATATGAATGATCGTAAACAGCATGTTGTAAAAATAGCTCATGAATTGTTTATTGAAAAAGGATTTCAAGCAACGTCAATTCAAGACATATTAGACTATAGTGGAATTTCTAAAGGTACATTTTATAATTATTTTTCGTCTAAAAGTGATTTAGTAGTCGCGTTATTTAATATGATTTATAAAAAACTTGAACATGAAAGAAATGAGTTGTTGATCGGACAGAGCCCTTCAAATATTGAAATTTTCATTAAACAAATAACTTTATTAATGGAGGCAAATAGAGATAATAAATTGATTTCTCTATTTGAAGAAGTAATTTATATAAATGACTTAGATATTAAACAGTTCATAAGAGAAGGTAATTTTAAGACATTAAATTGGGTGTATACACGATTCTTAGACATTTTTGGTAGCGAGAAGAAAGATTTTTTATTAGATAGTGCCATTATGTTTTTAGGAATTATTCACCATAATGTGAGATACTATGACCTTGCAAAAGATATGAATATTAGTATGGATCAAGTCGTCCGATATAGTGTAAAACGTATGATTAAGATTGTTGAGGATGTTGAGGAATCTGGTGAGCAATTATTCAATTTGGAACTATTAGATAGATGGTTACCAATAAGAAAGACCGAAGAAAATCTTCAACAAAAGCTTTGTAGTATTATTTGTACAATGAAAAAATCAGCATTAAATAGTAATGAACAACAAAAGTATAATGAGTTACTAGATTTTTTACAAAACGAATTGTTGCAGTCAAAAACACCGCGAAAATATTTAATTGAGAGTGCTCTAGTATCCTTAAACGAAGGGAAAACGTTACTAGGAGAAAAAGAACTACAAAGACTGAATGAGCTAATCGACATTAATTTTATACAACATGTAAAATAACTTATTTAATATGAAAGAAAACCATCCTTTTGCTTTTAATGCTTAGGATGGTTTTCTTTTGTTTAAAAATGATTAGTTCAAATGTTGCGATAGCTAAAGTTGTTTTTTCCCTTGAAACTATTCAATTAGACAAGTTCAATACAACTTTCGTCTACTTTTATGAAGAAAAATTCGCTTAAAATCAGTATAAATGTCGTTATTATACTTTTTTTACCATTAATTGACAAAAAATTCTGAATTGGTGATATACTTGCTTTTATAAATGAAAAAGGAGGTATCTTTGTTGTGAAATCTTTAAAATCAATGGTAGTTTGGGGATTAATTTCAATACTTGGAGCTTTCTGTTTTTCGGTATTAGCTTTAAAAAGAGGGGAAACAATAAATGCAATTTGGCTCCTCACAGCGGCAGTTTGTACATATGCAGTGGCTTATCGTTTTTATAGTAAGTTTATTGCAGAAAAAGTATTTAAACTGGACGAAGATCGTAAAACACCTGCTGAAATTAATAATGATGGTAAAGACTTTGTACCAACGAATAAGTGGGTATTATTTGGTCACCATTTTGCAGCGATCGCAGGGGCTGGCCCACTGGTTGGACCAATTTTAGCTGCACAAATGGGTTATTTACCCGGAACGATTTGGATTATTGTAGGAGTTGTATTTGCTGGCGCAGTACAGGATTTTGTCATATTAGCTGCTTCGACACGTAGAAATGGTAAATCACTAGGTGAAATGATTAAAGAAGAGATAGGTCCTATAACAGGGATTATCGCTTTAATTGGTATTTTAGGAATTATGGTAATTTTATTAGCTGTTTTAGCACTTGTTGTAGTTAAAGCGCTTGCTGGAAGTCCTTGGGGAATGTTTACGATTGCGGCAACAATTCCAATCGCACTTTTCATGGGGATTTATATGCGATACATACGTCCAGGCCGAGTAGGAGAAGGGTCTTTTATTGGTGTGATTTTATTACTACTTTCTTTATATGCGGGACAATATGTAGCAGAAAGTCCAACATTAGCAGCAATGTTTACGTTTAAGGGAGAAACGATTGCTCTTATGTTAATTGGTTATGGTTTTATAGCATCAGTACTTCCAGTTTGGCTACTATTAGCTCCACGTGATTATTTAAGCACATTTTTAAAGGTTGGTACGATTTTAGCTTTAGCAATTGGCATTATTATTGTAGCACCAGATTTACAAATGCCGGCCGTTACAAAATTTATTGACGGTACAGGACCTGTATTTGCCGGAAATCTATTTCCATTTTTATTTATAACAATTGCTTGTGGATCTGTTTCTGGATTCCATGCATTAGTTGCTTCTGGCACTACCCCTAAAATGATTGAACGTGAAACGCATGCACGTTCAATTGGTTATGGTGCTATGTTAACGGAGTCTTTTGTAGCAGTAATGGCTATGATTGCTGCATGTTTATTAACTCCAGGAGCATATTTTGCGATAAATAGCCCACCTGCCATAATAGGAACTGACGTTAATCAAGTAGCTCAAGTCGTTTCAAGCTGGGGCTTTACAATAGCTCCTAATGATTTGACCACGTTAGCCAAAGACGTAGGGGAACAAACAATTCTTTCTCGTACTGGTGGGGCACCAACTTTAGCAATCGGCATGGCGGCACTTTTCTCTAAAGTAATCGGTGGTAAAGCATTAATGGCTTTTTGGTATCATTTTGCTATTTTATTTGAAGCATTATTTATTTTAACAACAATTGATGCTGGAACTAGGATTGGACGTTATATGACTCAGGATATTTTAGGCAATGTGTATAAGCCATTTGGAAAGACGGATTCACTTCCTGCAAATTTAATTGCGACAGCTATTTGCGTTTTCGGCTGGGGCTATTTCCTTTATCAAGGGGTTATTGATCCGCTTGGGGGCATTAATACTTTATGGCCGTTATTCGGTATCGCAAATCAAATGCTTGCAGCCATTGCATTATTGCTAGGCACGACTATCTTGCTAAAAATGGGGAAAAAGGCATATGCGTGGATTACACTAGTGCCAACAATCTGGATCTTAATCGTTACAATGACTGCCGGTTGGCAAAAGCTATTTCATGCATTACCAAAAATAGGTTTTTTAGCGCATGCTAAAATTTTTAAAGATGGTTTAGATGCTGGCAAAATCCTTGCACCAGCAGCTAGTAAAGCACAAATGAATCAAATTATTTTAAATGACTATATTGACGCAACAATTTGTGGATTGTTTATGGTGATTGTACTTTTAGTTCTAATTGCTTCGATTCGAAATTGCATAAATATATTGTCTAATAAACCGATAAAATTACATGAAACTCCGTACATTAAACGCGAAGAAAGTGAACCGAAAAATTATGCACTATAAAATGAAGGAGTTTAAAAAATATTATAAACAGTTTATTAGTTTATTAGTAGGTGTACCAAGCTATGAGAAATATGTTGAACATATGAAAACACAACACCCTGATCAACCAATTCAAACTAGAAAAGAGTTCTTTATCGAAGCGCAAGAGTCACGTTTTAATTCTAAAGGTGGTAAAGTTACTCGTTGTTGTTGAGGCTGCACATCTAAAAAATCTAATAAATGAAAAAATCCACAAGAAAAATCTTGTGGATTTTTTGTTTCTATTTTTTATCTCTACGATATAAATCCAGTGTTTTATATCCAGCACCTAAGACCATTTTCATTTCTTCACGTCTTTTTGCTTTCGTTGCTTCTTGCTTAGCGCTATAGACGTGTCGTGCCCAATCTTTACGATACCCAGGAGTTAGAGACTTATAGATTGTAAGTAATTCAGGAGATTCTTCTAAATCCTTTTCAACATTTGGAATCATATCGACATAATCATCTACACATTGACTTGCTTTCGACGAATTCGCAGCTTTTGTTTCGTCTTTTAATCCAACAACTGTAAAGACATCATCCAACCCAACCATACGAGCAAATTTAATTGTACTTGAACCAATATAGCCGCTCTCATCTGCGCCTAACCCTTCGAATAAATCATCACGATGAATATAAGTCGGATATACTTTGTTTCCTTTTTTAGGATAGGCAATAAAAATATAGCCATTTTTATCTAAATAATGATTCTGGATAATCTTTGTGACTAGTTCTTTTAGTGAGTCCATATCAAGTACAAAAGCAAAAATTAGATCGTAAGGATAGTTTTGTAGATCCGTATCAAAATGTGGTAGATCTGCAAAAAAATTTGCATCACTTGGTTGATTTAAAACAGTAGCTTTTTTATATTTTTTTAAGTTTAGCTTTTCAACAATGGTTTTAGTCATCCCAATCCACCTTTAAAGTAGTATGTATAAGGCTATTATAAATCAAAATAAGTAAAAAAATAATAGAAGCTAAAGGGAGAGCTTCTATTAATTATTAGGTAGTAGTGCTAGTCTAAAGGGCTTCTTTAATTACCTTTTTATAATAAAGAACGGATAAAAGACCAAAGACTGAGTATAAAACAGCATATAAAACCATGACGATAATCATTGGTGTCCAGACTTCAGTACCGAATAAGAACCATCCAGATTGGACGGCAAAATAGCTATGAACTAGTCCTACTACTAATGGGATACCGAAATTAAACAATTGTTTAGAACGTATGCCTCTTAATAAGTCTCTACGGGAGAAACCTAGTTTACGTAAAATAGTATAGTTTGGTTTTTCGTCAACACTTTCATCCATCTGTTTAAAGTATAAAATACATCCAGATGTCATTAAGAACGTTAGTCCTAAAAATCCGACGATGAACATAATAAGGCCCATATTTGCTTTCTGACTTTTAACGATTTCAAGTCGAGAAGCATTAGGATAATTCTTATCAAATTGATGGTTCATATAAATCTTATTTGCTTTTTCAATTTGTTTTTCATCAATTATATTAATGCCATTGTAGACAGTTGAATCTTTTTGAATTGATGAATCAAGATTCTGCTTTAATGTTTTAAATACTTGATCGTCTACAATAGCAGTAGGAAATCCTCCATTTGTAAAGTAGGAAGGTATAATCTTTTCACGTTTTAATCCTAAATAGTTTAGGTTAAATTTTTTCTTGCTGCTAGTTAATGCAATATGCCCTGATTCCTTTAAGGTCATAAATTTTTGAAGCATATCATCATATCCAGTAAATAAGGCTTCACTTGAAGCAAGGTTTACTTTAACTGACTTTTCGCTTACTACCGCTAGTGGGAATTTGTCAGCATCCTTCATCATGCCTTTTAACTCTGTATCTAGTATATTCTTTATATTTGTATTAACTTGAATAACCTCGATCTGTTTTTCGTTATATTTAATACCATTTTCATTTAGAGCAGTTGTGAAAGTTTGTAAATCCTTATTCTTATTTAAGAAAAAGTTAGCAGGGACATGGCTCTCTGCAGTTTTTTCAGCAGAATAATAAGATATATAGCTTAATGATAATAATCCAATCGCTAGTGCTGAAACGGTTGTAATAATTGTTAGAATCAAGGCATTAGACTTCATTCTAAACATAATTGAAGATAAAGATAGGACATCATTAATATTTAAATAGCCATTTTTCTTTTTACGAACGATATTTAAAATAAAACGAACCGAACTTTTATACACTAAATAAGTTCCAATAATGACTGACCCTAAAATATAGATCATTACCGAAAAAAGTGCAGTCATAGTAGTAAAATCGCCATCAAATAATTTTGATGAAAGAAAATAACCTGAGATTATTAATAAAATACCTAAAATTCCAATAGAAATCTCGAAAACAGACATTTTTTTAAGCTTTCCTTCAGTCGATGAGACTACTCGGAACAAAGATAAAATAGTTTGTCTTTTAATAAAAGCATAATTCATTAACATAATGAACGCGTAAATTACGATAAATACAATTAATGTTTGCACTAATGCTTGTGAAGAAAAATGTAAAGTAGCAATCGCTTTTACTCCGACGATTTTATATAAAATCATAATGATCAGCCTTGAAATCGAAAAACCTACTAAAATCCCAAGAACCAATGAACTAAAATATAGAATACAATTTTCAACTGTTAAAATACCGAAAATCCTGTTTTTAGTCATTCCAATTAATTGAAACAAACCAATTTCTTTACTTCTTCTTTTTATAAAAATCATATTTGCATATAAAAGGAAAATCGATACGATTGCGACAAGTAAAATCGACGCTGAGCGAATTGCTGCTGCTCCTTTAATCGAACCCTTTGTCGCTTCCATTGATGGATCATACTGCAATGTAACAAATGAGAAGTATAAGGCAGCACTAAAAATTAATGCAAAAACATATAGATAATAGTTTTTTAAATTCTTTTTTAAATTTCGGAATATCAAATGATTAATGCTCATGATGAACACCACCTAATACACCTTGGGTTTTCATAATATCTTTAAAGAAATTCTGTCTCGTTTCATCGCCTTTGTGAAGTTGTGAATAGATTTGTCCATCTTTAATAAAGACAACGCGATTGCAAAAGCTTGCTGCTACTGGATCATGTGTAACCATTACAATTGTCGCGTTTCTTTTCTCATTTAGGTCACTTAGTTTATTTAATAAATCTGAAGCAGATTTTGAATCCAATGCGCCTGTAGGTTCATCCGCGAAAATAATACTAGGTTCATGAATAAACGCTCTAGCGGCTGAAGTACGCTGTTTTTGTCCCCCAGAGATTTCGTTAGGATACTTATCTTTTAATTCATAAATACCAAGCTCTTTCGCAATAACATCAAATTTTTGATTGGCTTCACTTGGTGACGTTTTTGTTATTGATAAAGGTAGAAGTATATTTTCCTTTACTGTTAATGTATCTAGTAAGTTGTATTCCTGGAAAATAAAGCCCAAATAGTATTTACGAAATTCTGCTAATTGTTTTTCTTTCATATCCGTAATATCTTTACCTTCAATTGCAATCGTTCCACTATTAATCTTATCTATCGAGGAAAGAACGTTTAGTAAAGTAGTTTTACCAGATCCAGACGGACCCATGATACTAACAAATTCACCTTTTTCGATGTTTATATTAATGCCACTTAAAACTTCTTGTTTATTAAATTTATTTCCGTAACTTTTATGAATTTTATTTGCTTCTAAAATATTCATTTCATACACTCCTTTATTTTCATTCGATAAAATTAGTATAAATGGTTACCAAGACCGTTTCCTTTGATTAACCGAACAATAAACAAAAGCATGTGACAATTTTGTCACATGCCTGTTATTTTTACAAATTCATTTCGTTTAGGGAAGATTAGTGTGAAAGTTGAACCTTTATCTAACTCAGACTTTACTTGGAACGTAATATGTAGGGACTGGGCAGCTTTCTTTGCTAAATATAACCCCATCCCTGTAGAGGCATTGTCTTGATGCTGAATCGTAGAAGTAAATCCTTTTTCGAAAATTCGCGGCAAATCTTTTGAATGAATACCACGACCGAAGTCTTCAATTTCAAGAATCACTTGCTCATTTTTTTGCTTACTTATTATCCGAATGTCTGAAGATGGACTATATTTCACGGCATTTGTTAATAACTGTCGCAGTATATATGATAGCCATTTAGCATCACTGAATACTTCTAGCTCCTCTAATTCAATATCAAATCCAATCCCTTTATGTATACACCATGATTGCAAAGTTTTAATCTCTGGATAAATGACATCTTCAAGCTGAATCTTTTCGATATAAAGATCATTCTCAATAAAAGGTATTCTTTTTTGGTGAAGTTGTTGATCTAGTAATAGGTGAATACGTAGCCATTCATATGTTAAATTTGATTTTAACTTTTCATCCTTCATACGATCAATCATTAAATGCATTGCTGTTAAAGGTGTTTTTACTTCATGGATCCATGATAGGAGCTCATCTTTTTCTTGCTCTAAATAAGTTTGATTTTGAATAGCTATTTTTTTCAATAAGCTTGTTTGATTGGTTAAGCTGTTTTCAACAATTTCTTCAAATGGACTATTTGATTCTTCAACTCCAGTCAAATCAAGGTTATCTTCACGTTCAACAAGACTTTTATAAAATTTTATTTCTTTAGGATATCGAATGACTAAAAAAATGATAAACAATAATAGTGATAGAAAGACTATGTAAAGTAGTGATTTTAAAGGAATTGACGAATCAATAAATGAAACAAATACAACGAGTACTTGTGTTAGTAGAAAAAAAAGTATCCAGCTAAATCGCTCAATTAGGAATGTTTTAATCATTTGATAACCTCTTCTAAAGCAATATATCCTTGACCAACCTTTGTTTCAATAAATTGACCTAATCCTACTTCATCTAGTCTTTTCCGCAATCGATTTACGTTTACTGTTAAGGTGTTATCACTAATAAATCGCTTGTCATCCCAAAGGGCATTTATTAATTCCTCACGACTTACGATTTTATTTTTTTGTTCAATTAGCAGTTTTAAAATATAGATCTCATTCTTTGTAAGTTCAATTGCACCAGTTTCATTCGATACAGTATTTTTTTCATAATCGACGGTTGCACCACACCAAGTTTTAAGAGCAATTTTTTCGGTATTGTAATTATAAACGCGTCTAAGAGTGGCCTGGATTTTCGCAATTAGTACATCAAAATGAAATGGCTTTTGTATAAAATCATCTGCTCCAAGCTGCATCGACATGACCATATCCGAGGGGTGATCTCTTGAAGATAGAAAGATAATTGGTACATTTGAATGGGAACGGATCATACGACACCAATGGAAACCATCGTATTTTGGTAGTTGTATATCAATGATGACTAAATCTGGTTTTATCTCTGTAAACTCTTGAATTACCTTATTAAAATCTGTTATTCCAAATACCTCGTAAGACCATCCAGATAAGCGATCTTTAATCTCAGTGAATAAAGAAGAATCATCTTCAATGAGTAATAGTTTAAACAAATGGTTTCACCACACTTTTTATTTACTTTCCATTAATTGTAAAATAAAAACAAATTAAGTGCTATAAACGAATATAGTATTTACTTGATTAAAAAAAGTACACTGTATTTTATACAGTGCACTTTTAGTTCTTATCGATTATCAATCTTCTCAGGGTATAAATCATGGTTCATCATACGATGTTCAGCCATTTTTTCGTATTTTGTACCTGGTCGACCATAGTTACAATATGGGTCAATTGAAATTCCGCCACGTGGAGTGAATTTCCCCCAAACCTCAATATAACGAGGGTCCATTAATTTGATTAAGTCATCCATGATAATATTCATGCAATCCTCATGGAAGTCACCATGATTACGGAAGCTAAAGAAGTATAATTTTAATGATTTACTTTCTACCATTTTTTTCTCAGGAATATAGCTTATATAAATTGTCGCAAAATCAGGTTGACCTGTTTTTGGACAAAGTGAAGTAAATTCAGGGAAATTAAATTTTACGAAATAATCACGATCTGGGTGAGTATTATCAAATGTTTCTAATATTCCTGGATCGTATTCAAATAAATATTTTGTGTTGTTGCTGCCAAGTAATGATACATCTTCTAGTGAACCTTTTGATCTTCCTACCATTTTGGTTAAACTCCTCTCTTATTTCCCCAAACAAATGCATGTAGTTGAGGTAAAACTTTTACATTTTTAAAGACTTTTGATTTCATTGCTTCATCTATAAGCCATTCGTAACGATTTAACATGTATTGTAATAAAGTGCTATCATCCGCATTTAGCCAACTATTTCCGACTTGTAAAAAGAACGGAACATGTGGGAATTTTTGATGAACAGTTTCCGCATAAGCTAAATCTTTTTCATCAAAAATAACAACTTTTAAGCAAAACTTTGGATGATTTTCTAATTTTTGAATAATGCTTCCTAGCATATCAAAATCAGTGTTCATACCACTGCTAGGCGGTTTAGGCGATAAAGTAACTTCATCAATAGAAGGTAACCATGGTTGCCACTTACTACCTTGAGTTTCAAGAGCTAAAGTCATATTCTTTTCCTTTAAAAACTCAACTACAGGGCCTAAAGATGGAAGTAAGGCAGGGTTTCCACCAGAAATCGTAATATGAGAGAATGTATCGCCGCCTAAGTTGGTTAAATTCTTCCAAACTTCTTCCGCGGTCATCCATTTTATATTTTCTTTTTCACTACCATCCCAAGTGAACGAAGAATCGCACCAACTACAAGAGTAATCACAACCCGCAGTACGAATAAACATCGTTTTTTGACCGATTGCCATTCCTTCACCTTGTACAGTAGGTCCGAATATTTCAAGTACTGGAATTTTACTCATTGATCATCCACTCCCTACGAGCTTCTGCGTAGCAAGTAGGCGTTTCAAATAAACGAACAAACTCTACTCGAATATCTTGCGTAGGATTTGTGTGATCCTTAAGTGCATTTTCCATTTGCTCATAAATCCAAACAACCATATTTTCGGCTGTTGTATTCATCGGGGGTAGCATCTCATTTAAATAACGGTGATCTAAATAGATTTCAATTTTTTCCTTCCAAATCTGTTTAATATCACCAAAATCGATCACTAAGCCAATTTCGTCAACAAAACCACTAATTCCAAAAATAACTTTATATGTGTGTCCATGTAAATTTTTACATTTACCTTCGTAGCAATGTAAGTGATGTGCAGCATCAAAGGTAAATTCTTTATTAACAAGAACTCGTTTATGATGATATTTTAAGTCTTCTTTTTTTATATGCTCATCAATCTTATGAAGTCTTTCTACGATGCGAAAATCAAACATGCTTTGTGGCTCCCTTCGATTGTAGGTAACGATCTAAACCAGCCTGACGAAGCTCACATGCCGGACATTCTCCACAACCATCAGAAATAATGCCGTTATAGCAAGTTAATGTTTTATTTTTTACGTATTCAAATGCACCTAATTCATCAGCTAATTTCCATGTGTCAGCCTTATCGATCCACATAAGTGGAGTATGAATAACAAATGGATAATCCATAGATAGATTAAGAGTTACATTTAATGATTTAACAAAGATATCTCGGCAGTCAGGGTATCCGCTAAAGTCAGTCTCACAAACACCAGTAATAATGTTCTTTGCTCCTTTTTGTTTAGCAAGTACTGCTGCAAAAGATAGGAATAACAAGTTACGTCCATCGACGAATGTAGAAGGAAGTTCGCCTTCTTCGTGAGTTATGTCAATATCTGATCTTGTTAAAGCATTTGGTGCAAGCTGATTTAACAAGGACATATCAAGGATATGGTGAGGAATATTTAATTCCTTACAAATATCTGCAGCTACATCTAATTCTAGTTTATGGCGCTGATTGTAATTAAACGTAACAGCTTCAACCTCACCAAATTGTTGCATAGCCCAGAATAAACAAGTAGTACTGTCTTGGCCACCGCTAAATACAACGATTGCTTTTTCATTTTTCATATTTTTTCTCTCCTTTACATGATTAAAAAGAAGAGGGCATCCCGAATAACAAAAATAAAAACAATACGACAATTATTGTTTTTCGCCTTATTTTTTTGTAGAGGGGAGTTTGCGACCTCTACCATAAGCAATAGAGCTTATGGATTTTTCTATTAAATTTTCTATCTATTAAATTGTACTAGAGAAGTACAATCATCATTCCCATTATAATCGTTTCATGTTAAAAGAACAAAAACTTTTGTAAGAAAGTAAAAAATTACATATTTGGGTTTGAAAAACACTGTTAATTTATTTGTATTTGCTGATACTAGTTTTTATATGGAAGTTACATTTTTGAATTTAGTAAATTAGGTGATTAAAATTGAACAAATTCATAAGTTTTTTGTCGGAGTTTGTATTTTGGTATCCATTGGTTATGTCTTTATTTTGGGTAGCCGGATCCAGTCTATTTTTCCGATACAGAGAAAAAGGAAAAGATGTGAATTTTGAAGGGATTGAGTGGCCATTAATTAGCATCTTAATTCCTTGTTATAACGAAGAAGAAACAATTGAAGAGACAATTAAATATTTAGTGGAATTAGATTATCCATTAAAAGAAATCATTGCTGTAAACGATGGCAGTAAGGATTCAACCTTTATAATTTTAGAAAAAATGGCAAATAAACATCGTGAGGTAAAAGCAATTGATTGTAGAGAAAATAGGGGGAAAGCAAATGCCTTACATATTGCTTGCCATGCATCAAAAGGGGAGTTTTTAGTTTGCATTGATTCGGATGCCATTTTAGCGCCTAAAGCTGCACAGTATCTCATTTATCATTTTCTACATAGTGGGGAAAGATTAGGTGCTGTAACGGGAAATCCAAGAATTCGAAATCGTGATACGCTACTGAGTAAATTACAAATAGTAGAATATTCTTCTATTATTGGGGCCATAAAAAGAACCCAAAGAATGCTAGGTAAAATAATGACTGTATCAGGCGTAGTCGTTGCATTTCGAAAAAAAGCACTTGTAGATGTAGGATTATGGGACCGCGATATGATTACAGAAGATATCGCAGTATCCTGGAAGCTACAAGAAAGATTTTGGGATATTCGCTATGAACCTCGTGCTCTTTGCTGGATGTTAGTTCCAGAAACATTAAAAGGAATTTGGAATCAAAGAATTCGTTGGGCACAGGGTGGACAAGAGGTAATTATGCGGTATTGGCGTTTATTATTGGACTTTCGGCATAGAAGGATCTGGCCAATCTATCTTGAACAATGGGTTAGTTTAATATGGTCATTTTCTTGGGTATTCGTGACAATTTACTATTTATTAACTGCTAACAGTGTACAACAGTTAATAATATGGATGACTTTTTCTTCTTTCTCACTTGTTTTCATGAGTCTTATACAGCTTTGGATGTCGATAAGAGTGGACTCCACATACGATAACATAAAAAAATATTACTTGTGGGCTGCGTGGTATCCAGTTATTTATTGGGTTTTAAATGCAATGATTGTAATGTTTGCATTACCTAAAGCAATTAAATCAAGAATAAAAGGTGGTTATGCAACATGGACAAGTCCAGACAGGGGAAACAGGAAACTGGAGTAATCGTTCATTCAAAGAAAATTTGGCTAAGTGAAGTGATGATTACGATCACAACATTGGTGGTTTGGATCTATTGCATAATTGTAATTGCTTTTTTCATTAGTTCGCTAATAAATTACAATAATCGATATATAAATATAGTAAAGTCCTATTTTAAAATGACAAATCATGACATACGTTTTTTTATTTTATTTACAATCCTTTTGTGGATCGTTTTTTATTTTGGTCTTTTAGGTTGGAAATTTTATAATTTAAAAAGATTTGGGTCATTACGGAGAAGGTCATATCCGAAATTTACAACAAAGGAGGACCTATTAAATTTAAAGCTTATGTCTGAAGAGGATTACAATAAATTACAGGATTCAAAAATTATAATCTTTGAAAATAATCCTATTCAAGAGTTAGTTAGTCATAATAAGAAATAAGTAGTCCACATGTGGATATTTTTAATAAGGGACTTATACACATATTGACAGGTAGAAGCCATCTACCTTTTTTTTAATTTTTAGAGAAAAACCAATCTAAGGGAGTTGTACACATATTTGTACACAAGAATACGTTTTGTAAACAGTTGTATACGATAAAGTATACTTGTACACAAAACGTAAACTTATTATCCATAGGTAGGAGACAGTTGTACCGAAATTAATTCTAGAATGAAAAAAGGGGATGTATACACTTTTGTATACAAGTACACGTTTTTGTAAACATTTGTATACATTTTTGTACACATGTACACAGATATGTATACAAGTTTATGTGTTTACAATTTTGTATACAAGATGACAATTCAGTTACATTTTTATAATAGTTCAGCATGGGACATTGACCGGATGGCTAAAGTTAGATAATCTAATATCAGAATTATCTATTAATATGTAAACCTATTAGCGAAAGGGATGATTTAAGTGGTAAATGCTCGTATAGCTGCTATTGATGTAGGAAACGATTCACTCAAAGGAATTTTTGGGAAGATGGAATCTGAGATTAATATTCCTAATATTATTGCAAGGGATACAGAAGATCGTCCAATCATTGGGATAGAAGAATTAGACAACCAAGATCCAGTTGATGGAATACATATTCGCGTTCACTCTCCTACCTTAAAAGAGAATAATACTGTTTATCGTGTGGGAAATTTAGCAACTAAAAGTGGTAATGCAACAGAACTAGATCCTGGAAGTAATAAGTCTGAAGAGGATCAAACGCTGATTATGTTATTTGCAGCTTTAGCGTTAGATGCAGCAAGAGAAGATAATAAACAGATTGTAAAGAACAATAATAATGTAATTGAGGCAACATACGTATTAGGAACTGGTCTTCCGCTAAGAGAAGTAAAGGAAGGAAAGGACGTTGGTTATCGTTCGCGATTACTAGGATCAGTTCACCAAGTAGAGTTTTTAGTAACACCAAGACATCAAGGATTAAAAGTTAATATTAAGTTTGAAGAAGTTAAAGTCTATCCTGAAGGATTTGCAGCTTTTATTAACTTAGTTATGGACAATCATTTAAACATAATTAATAAAGACCTTATAGATAAAAAAATCCTTATTCAAGACATCGGAGGGTTATCAACTGATATTGCGGTCATTAGGAATCGAAAGGTAGATGACGATAAAGCTCAAGGTTTTAATCTTGGCGTGGCAGAGTCCCTAGAAGCAATTCGTGAAGAGATTCGTTCTAGACATGGAGTTGAGCTTGATAGCCGAAGAGATGTTGTAGAGATCATTACTAAGAAAAGTGATCGAAATCATATTATGGTTAAGGGTAGTCGGACAAGCGTTCATGATATTGTAGACCGAATTCTACTAGAATTAGCAAAAAAACAATATCGCCATTTAAGAAATATTTGGCAGAAGAACTCACAAACTGAAATATGCTATTTCATTGGTGGAGGATCGCTAATCTTAAAAGAGTATCTTAAAACTCTTAATAATAACCTAGATGGTTATAATATTGATTTCTTTGAGGATGAGAAGGAAAGTATATGGATGATGGCGAATGCTTATTATAAGCTAATCGCTGATTATGAAATAAAAAGAGTAAGAGAATCTAGAAGAGAACAACAAGCTGAAAAAGAAGAACAAAAAATGTCTAAAGCAAAATAAGGTGATTCCATGAAGGAAAAAGAATTGACGAGGGGACAACCAATTACATTTCGTATCCCTTCTGATACGCCTGATCAGATAATTAAACATTTGCAGCAGCTTAAACAAAGCGAAAGACGGAACTTTTCAAGTAAGATTGCTGAGTACGTAATAAGCGGAGTTAATGACTCATTATCAAAGCAAAGGCAAACAATAACAATTCCACTACCAAAAAGCCTAGATAAAGCTCAAAGAGATTGGTTAAAACATGAACATTCTGAGGCACTATTAGGTAGTATTGTGTACCAGCTATTATCTAACCCAATTCGAACTGCTTCTCTTATTACTTCGCTAAATAGTAATAGTCTAGCAATTGAAGAAGCTCTATATCTTCAAGAAGCAATGAATGAGCTAGAGCCAGAATTGGAACCCGTTCAATCAAAAATTCGCACAAGCGAACCGAATGTAACGAATTTAGATAGTATTGGAAGAAAATCCGATCGTATTGATGATTTAGATAACTTTAATTGGGAAGCTGCAAGCAAAAGCGAAATCTCTGCAGCCAAAGAAGAAATTGAAGAGGAAGATATGGATAGTCTACTCGGAGATTTTCTTGCACAAATGAATAAATAAAAAATAAAAATGGGACCGAATACCATATAGATCGGTCCCATTTTTCTTAATTATTGAATATCGTTCTGAGAGATTTGAGACAATGCTTCGCCAGCACTTTCATCTGACTGCTCTTGTACTGCTAAGTCACCCAGTGAAAGTATTCCTACAAGGTTTCCATTTTCTACGACTGGTAATCTTCTTATTTGATGCTGTGCCATTAAATTTGATGCTTCTTGAAGACTTGCGTTACAATCAATCGTCACAATATTATTAGACATTACTTGGGAAGCATTCGCGTTTCCACCTTGATTAATACCACGTAAAGCTAAATCTCGATCTGTTATCATTCCAACTACTTGTCCATTTTCAACAACTGGAATTGCTCCAACATTTAAGGTTTCCATTTTACTTGCTACTGATTGTAAAGAATCCTGATTTGAACAACATTCAACCTTACTTGACATGACGTCTTTTACTCTCATAAAAACACCTCCAAAAAATATCAAAGATATTACTTTGAATATCTTTGTTTTTAAACAAAGTCCAAAAAAATTGATTTTTAGACTGATTGCTAACGCTCTGATTGCAATCTAATATATTATTTGGAATATCTATTTAATTATTCGGAGTATTAGCAGATTTATATTGCATAATGTTGTTTACGAGTTTAAAGTAAGAAACTATTTTTATGCTGTTTGAAGTGACTTTCTTTTAAGGAATTCAGGTAAAACGATACCGATTAATATTAAAGTGATGCCAAAATATTTCGGAGCTCCAACCGTTTCCTTTAATACAATCGCTGACATTAACGTAGCTGTCGGTAACTCTGCTGCCCCTAAAATAGAGGCAAGACCGGAACCTGTTAAAGGAACACCTTTTGAAAACATTAAAGTAGAGAAAAATGGACCTAGAAAGCCAAGGATGAGCCCGTACTTTAATGAAAGTTCTGCAAATAAGTGCCAATTTGTGAAAAATGTAGGTGGGAGGAAGATCGCACAAATTAGAAAACCACCTGTAATCATTAATGCCGTTTTTGTTATTGGGTTTGCTTTTAAAGCGATTCTACCGCTAAGTAATATAAAAGTACTGTACGAAACCGCGGACAACGCCCCAAATAAAACTCCTAACCAATTCAATGAACCAATACCATCGGTTAAAACATTTGTCGCAAAGATCGTGCCGATAACGAGTGGAATCAATGAGAGCAATTTACTTTTTTCAGGAAGTTTTCGATTGACTACTGATTCTAATAAAACGCCAATCCAAGTGAATTGGAACAACAACACAATTGCTAAAGATGCAGTAATATATTGTAAAGCCAAATAATAAAACATCCCTGTTAAGCCAGTAGTAGACCCTAATGTAACAAGTAATAAAACATCCTTCTTTGTAGGCTTTAAATATTTTTCATTATTTGATTTAGCGGATTTACTTTTATTAAAAAGTACGATGGACCATAACAATATAGCCCCAACAAACATTTGCATACCGACTACATCATTTACAATAAAACCATCACCATAAGCCAATTTTACAAAGGTAGACAAAACGCCATAACAAACAGAACCGATAAGAATATATAGTATACCTTTCAAAATAACACCCCGTTTAATAAAAAGAAGTAAAGAGGCAGAGCCTCTTTACTTCAGACTGTTGACAAACGCTCGCTTTCTTCGTTGCTTCGCCTGTCTGCGGTGCTCATTACCGTCTAGGTAACTCCGCTCCTCACCAGGCTTCGCGCCTCGAAAGACAAGCGCTTGCAATCAGTCTGAAACCTCAAGTTTTTTGTAATTTATCTACACAATGAAGTAAAGAGGGAAAACCTCTTTACTTATCTCTAATTTCATATTTTGTTACTGTCTAGTTGAGCGAGATATTTCTCCGGTAATACTCCCTCCAGAGCCAATCAAACGCCTTCCGCATTTCGAATTACATTTCTCCTAAAATGCCCTTAACTAAGTTAACGAATTTCGTTCTAACCATGCTTGCTACTTCAATTACTTCTTCGTGGTTTAATGGTTGGTCTAGGATGCCACAAGCCATGTTTGTTAGGCAAGAGATACCTAAAACTTTCATACTTCCGTGAACAGCTACGATTGCTTCAGGAACCGTTGACATCCCAACAGAATCAGCACCAAGTGTACGGATCATACGGATTTCAGCAGGTGTTTCGTATGAAGGGCCACTCCACCAAGCATATACACCTTGTTGTAATTTAAGATCTTGTTTCGCAGCAACATTTAATGCAAGGCTACGTAATTCTTTATTATATACTTCAGAAACGTCAGGGAAGCGAGTTCCTAGTTCTGGGTTATTTGGTCCAATTAAAGGATTTGTACCAACTAAATTAATATGATCAGTAATTAACATTAAATCGCCTGGATTAAAACTAGTGTTAACTGCGCCACAAGCATTTGTTACGATTAATTTTTCTACTCCAAGTGCTTTCATTACACGCACAGGGAATGTTACTTCATCTAAAGTAAAGCCTTCATAATAATGGAAACGGCCTTTCATTGCTACAACAGCTTGGCCATTTAATTCACCGATTACTAATTCATTTGCGTGTCCGACTGCTTCAGACTTTGCAAAATGAGGGATTTCACTGTAAGGAATTACAACAGAGTTTTCGATTTCATCTGCAAGAGTACCTAAGCCAGAACCTAATATTAATCCAACCGTTGGACGGTAGGTTGTTTTACTTAATATAAAATCTCTTGTTTCTAAAATATGTTCAGTTTTATGCATTTATTTTTCCTCCTAATATGAGCGATAGGGATTTAATAAGAATTCTAATAAATAATTATGCTTTCACCATAAGTCTAATGGATAATTCCTTACTTGTAAACAGACTAAAAATCATTTTGGTAAAAAGTCTGTGTTTTTTTATCAAAAAAAGCTGTAAATATAGTGTATAAATAGCTATACTTAATTCATAAAATATAAAAAGTTGAGTGAAAGTAAAATAAGATTAGCGTTTTGGAGGAGTCAATGATCAGGCAATTTATAGGCTTTCAGTCGCCTAAAATCAAAAGTTTAAAGCTTTTATATAGCTTAATACGAAAATTAGGGCCAATTAAAGTTAGTACATTAACTGAAATGACAGGGTATAAGCATACTACTTGTGTTCGGTTATTAGATGAATTAGTACAGGAAGGACTTATATACGACAGTGGTTTAGGGGTTTCTAGCGGTGGAAGGAGACCAGCAATGTATGTGATTAACCCAACTACATTCTACTTAATCGGTGTCGAAATCACGAATTTATTTACAACAGTACTACTGCTTGACTTAAATCTAACAATTGTCGAATCAAAAAAGTTAAAAATGAGCAACGCGAGTACTGGAGAATATACTTTAAATTTTGTAACCAAAAGTGTAAGTGAATTATTAGATCAAAATAAGATTAATAAAGAACAATTATTAGGTATTGGTATTGGAGTGTTGGACCCAATTGATCAAGAGAAGGGCGTAATAAAATCGGGATCATTTTTAGCAGATGGCTGGGACGATTTAAATATTGTTAGGCAGTTAGAAGAAGCTAATAATTGCCCTGTATTACTAAATAACGGTACAAATTTAGCTGCTCTAGCAGAGTATAGACTAAATTTCAGTAAAGAAAACGAAAGTATTGTTTTTGTTTCGAGTGATATGGGAATACGTTGTGGAATTATTCAACAAGGTAAATTAATAAGTAATAAGAACGAAATGAACGATGCTTTTGGACATATGATCGTTGATATTCATGGAAAACTTTGTTCATGTGGTTCATATGGTTGTCTACAAGCGTACAGTAGTTTACCTGCGATTCGAGAAGAGGTGATCAAACGTGTTAAGCGCGGCGAGATTAGTTCTTTGATGTGTGAAGTAAACGATGTCGAAAATATTAGCTATCATCAAATTCTTGAAGCTTTAGAGAAGGAAGACCCACTTTGTTTAGAGGTCATAAAAAAGGCGGCTAATTACTTTGGAATTGGACTAACTAATCTTATTTATATCGTACGCCCTGATATTGTAATTTGTGGAGGTACATTAGTTCCAAAGCCATTATTCTTTGATGTAGCATGCGAAACAGCACAAGGAAGATTGAAAAGTTATCCAAACAGTCCTGTTCAAATCATAAAATCATCAACAGCGTATAACATCGTTGCACAAGGAGCTGGATGTATCGTATTTGATCACTTTACAGAGGAAACTATGTAATAAAAGCTAAAAACCGTTAATGCTCTACCTGGGAACAGATAGAGCATTAACGGTTTTTTTATATGTTTAAATAAATGAAATCTTGATAAATATGGGTTAGCAATCATACCGTTTTCATCGTGGTAAAACTTTTATGGCAATCATTAATTTACTGATTAATTCCTCAATATGATTTATGGCACATTCAAAAATAAATAGCATAAACCCTTCCTGATTTCTTATAGTACCTTTTCGGTATGTCTTAAATCGCGAAATAAAGTATAGTCTGCTATTACTTGGTTATAGTAATTTTCACTTAGTTGAAGGCAGTAGTTTTAAATTGAGGCCAAGCACTTAGGTTTGAGACATTAAACTGCTTATTCGGAAGATATGCGCTATTAGTCTAATAAAGTTTATTAGTAATAATTTGACTATCGATTTCCATGGAAATTAATAAGGAGTGAGAACGTTTACAAAAAAACGCTTGCAATCCTGTACGTACAAGAATATACTAATCTTGTACGTACAGGATGGATTTATAAAATATATATATAGATTGCTCGAGGAGGGGATATCATGAGCCGATTTAGTGATGAAGCAAAACAATTACTTCAGTACATTGGTGGTAAAGAAAACATCGCTACAGTAACTCATTGTGCAACACGAATGCGTTTTGTGCTGAAAGACGTTAAAAAAGCTGATGAAAAAATGATTCAAGAAATTAAAATAGTTAAAGGAACTTTTACGCAAGCCGGGCAATTTCAAGTAATTATCGGTAATGAAGTATCTATTTTTTATAATGAATTTGTAAAATTAGCTGGGGTAGAGGAAACGTCAAAAGATGAAGCTAAAATAGCTGCAAGGCAAAATATGACATGGATTCAAAGAATACTTGCTCACTTAGCGGAAATCTTTTCACCATTAATTCCAGCTATTGTTGTAGGGGGTCTAATCTTAGGATTCCGTAACATAATTGGGGATATTAAACTATTAGATCATGGTACTAAAACACTTGTCGAAACCTCTCAATTTTGGGCAGGTACACATTCCTTTTTATGGTTGATTGGTGAAGCCATTTTTCATTTCTTACCAGTTGGTATAACATGGTCAATTACAAAGAAAATGGGTACGACTCAAATTCTAGGGATTGTTTTAGGTATTACACTTGTTTCACCACAACTACTAAATGCATACGCAGTAGCAGGCGGGGCTGTGCCGCCAGTTTGGGACTTTGGTTTTGCTAAAATCGATATGATTGGTTATCAAGCGCAAGTTATTCCAGCTATTTTAGCCGGTTTCACTTTAGCGATTTTAGAGACAAATATTCGAAAAATCGTTCCAAGTGCAATTTCCATGATTGTGGTACCGTTCTTTGCACTAGTACCAACAGTGTTAATTGCACATATAGTATTAGGTCCGATTGGTTGGAAAATCGGTTCAGTTATCTCACATTTAGTTTATTCAGGATTAACGTCTTCATTTGGATGGTTATTTGCCTTAGTTTTTGGATTCTTCTATGCACCACTAGTTATAACTGGATTGCATCATATGACAAACGCAATCGATCTTCAACTAATGAGTCAGCTTCACGGAACGAATCTGTGGCCGATGATCGCTTTATCAAATATCGCACAAGGCTCAGCTGTTTTAGCAATCATTTATTTAAATAGAAAGAATGAAGAAGAAAAACAAGTATCAATTCCTGCCGCTATCTCTTGTTTCTTAGGGGTAACAGAGCCAGCAATGTTTGGTATTAACTTAAAGTATGCATATCCATTCTTAGCTGCTATGATCGGCTCTGGTATAGCTGCTATTGTTTCAGTTGGTACAGGTGTAATGGCGAATTCAATTGGTGTTGGAGGTCTTCCAGCAATTTTATCTATTCAGCCTAAACATATTGGAATGTTTTCAATCGCTATGCTAGTTGCAGTTGTTGTCCCATTCATTTTAACGATTATCTTTAACAAGAAAAAACTGCTAGTGAAAAACTCATAATTATTTAAGGGGAAGGAAATTTATTTTCCTTCCTTTCGAATTTATTTATAAATCAAGGAGATTATCAAAATGAAGGATTTTAAGAACAGTGTCGTATACCAAATTTATCCTAAGTCTTTTTATGATTCAAATGGAGATGGTTTTGGAGACTTAAGAGGAGTTACAAAAAAGCTTGATTATTTAAAAGAATTAGGTGTTGACTACATTTGGCTTACTCCATTTTATGTATCTCCTCAAAATGATAATGGTTATGATGTCGCGGACTATCGAAATATTGATCCAGCATACGGAACAATGGAAGATATTGATGAATTGGTGAAGGCTGCGAAACGTTGTGATATAGAAATAATGCTGGATATGGTATTTAATCATACTTCATCAGAACATGAGTGGTTTAAGAAAGCCCTTGATGGTGATAAAAAATATAAAAATTATTATATTTTTAGAGAAGAAAAGGACGGAAAAGAGCCAACGAATTGGATCTCCAAATTTGGTGGTTCAACTTGGGAAAAAGTTGAGAATTCAAATGAGTATTATCTGCATCTCTTTGATAAAACCCAACCAGATTTAAACTGGGAAAATGATGAGGTACAAAACGAAATATTCGATATCGTTAATTTCTGGATTGATAAAGGAGTAAAAGGATTTCGTTTGGATGTTATTAATCTGATTTCTAAGCCAGAAGTTATGGTTGATGACGAAACAGGTGACGGCAGAAAATACTATACAGACGGACCTCGAATTCATGAGTATTTAAAGAAATTAAATAATGAGACGTTTGGTAAGAACGAAGAAATCATTACTGTCGGTGAAATGTCTTCAACTTCAATCGACCATTGTATTCGATATTCAAATCCGTCTGAGAATGAGTTATCGATGGTTTTTAGCTTTCATCATTTAAAAATTGACTATAAAGATGGGCAAAAATGGTCATTAATGGATTTTGATTTTATGTCACTTAAGTCAATTCTGGATCAGTGGCAAAAAGGTATGCAATCTGGAAATGGATGGAACGCCTTATTTTGGTGTAACCATGACCAACCGCGTATTGTTTCACGAATTGGAAACGATCAAAAGTATCATAAAGAATCAGCCAAAATGCTTGCTACTTCAATGCATTTATTAAGGGGAACTCCATATATTTACCAAGGTGAAGAAATTGGAATGCCTAATCCTAGATTTGATTCAATTGAAGACTATCGAGATGTAGAAAGCTTAAATTATTATAAAATATTAAAAGAAAATGGGGTTCCCGAAAGAGAAATATTAGCCATTTTAAAGAGCAAATCAAGGGATAATTCACGTACGCCAATGCAATGGAATGATTCAATACATGCAGGATTTACAACTGGGACACCTTGGATTTCAACAGGAAAAGATTACGAACAAATAAATGTCGAAAAGTCTCTAGTTGATGAAGATTCAGTGTTTCATCATTATAAAAAACTAATTAAATTAAGAAAAGAATTCGACATTATTTCAAAAGGTACGTATGATTCTTTATTGCTAAATCATGAACAAATCTTTGCATACACTCGTAAGTTAGGTAATCAAATGTTGTTAGTCGTTAATAATTTTTATGGCGAAGATACACTTTTTAAATTACCAGAAGATATTGCTATTGGGGAGTACAACAAACAGGTATTAATTTCAAATTATAATGATTTTAGTCAGGATTTAACCGAATTTACGTTGCGCCCATATGAGTCTATTTGTTACCTTCTTGAGAAAAATGTGAGAATATAATAAAATTTTTCTAGGTGATGAAAATGAACGCAAAGTATATTTCGATCTATCATAAGTTAATTGAACAGATTGAAAAAGGGGCTTTTACTGTTGGTAGTAAAATACCTTCTGAAAAGTCATTAATGGAGCAATTTGATGTTTCTAGAGATACAATTAGAAAATCATTACAAATGCTTGAGCAAAACGGTTATATAAATAAAGTCAAAGGTAAAGGTTCGTTTATTTTAGACACTGCAAAATTAAATTTCCCGGTAACAGGTTTAATTAGTTTTAAAGAATTATCAAACCAAATCGGTAGAGAAGCAGAAACGATTGTAGAAATTCTTGAAAAGAAGTTGCCTAGTAAGTTTATAAGAGAACAACTAGAAATAGATGACCAAACAGCGATTTGGAAAGTAGTTAGAGCTCGAAAAATCGATGGAAAAAAAATAATTTTAGACAAAGAGTATTACAATAGTGCATATGTCGAAAAACTTTCAAGGTCAATTTGCGAAGGGTCAATATTTGACTATATAGAAAATACTCTACACTTAAATATTGGCTTTGCAAAAAAAGAAATTGTAGTACAAGCTTGCACAGAAGATGACCAAAAATATTTAGATTTAGATGGCTATGATATGGTAGTAGTTGTAAATACTTTCGTCTATTTAGACGATGGTTCTCTATTACAATACGGTCAATCTAGACATCGCCCTGATAAGTTCAAATTTGTTGACTTTGCTCGAAGAATTCAACAGGTTAATGAATGAAGTTAAAGCCTTATTCAATTTAGACTGCACCCCTTAAAGTTGATGTAGAAGAAACCCTGTGTTTTGGAAACATCACCTTTAAGGGGTGTTTTTTAAGGCAAAAATTTTACGTGGTTAGTTCCATCTAATTATGTAAAAAGAAATATAGAAAAATGGCTTAATAGGACAACATGAAAAAAAGAGCTATTTCCAAGAAAATAACTCAGCCTTTTACATTTCTATTTTAAGGTTCGTGACTATTGTGGGCTTTACTTTTCTCTTATTAAACCAAAGTGTGCGACTTTACTTCTTTAACAGTAAATACTTATATACATTCTTTTTAATTCTCTCTACAAGACTCTGCTTAACAATAGTTTTTCCTATGAAAAAACGGTTCTTGTTTCGGTTCATCTGCAAGTTCTCTAATAGAAAATCAAGTTTTTCTGAAACCAACTTAAATTCTGTTAATGATTTTTCAATTGAAGAAAATGGGAGCGCCTCATTCTGATTATATGAATAAATAAATTCGTCACTCTCAAAAACATCATGACTTTGTGTTTCTGATTCTGTAAACGCATGTACGCTGTCACTAGTATAAAAAATCGATTCTCCAATTTTTCTTGCTGGATTGCCCGCATATGAAGAATTAGATTCAATTTTTTTCCCACTAACTAATGACATGCCTCCGATAATACTACCTGAACCAATTTGAGTTCCTTTTAAAATGAACGCATGTTGACCAATCCAAACATGATCGCCAATATAAATGCTTTTACTTGGGTTAACTCTTTTCTTCGTGAAAGAATCATAAATTAGATGAGGGTCCGCTGTTCTAAACCAACAGTCAAATGAAAATAAACAACCTTCTCCTAAAATAACATTTTTTTGTTCTGAAATAATTATATTTAACTTGTTGTTAAAATAATTATCTCTTCCAAAAAATAATACGGAATTATTGTAAACAATTGCATTGAGTATATAATTAAACCTATTTTTACAAAGAAAAATAATTGTGTCATTTCCATTAAACTCAATATTACTATTTACTAAATGAACATTTTCATTATCACAATATAAAAGATTTCCTTTTCCTCTAAATATTATTTTTGAATTTGTTAGTTTAGGGTTCCCTATTATATTATTCTCTTTTAAGTCCTCTATTTGTGTTGTTTCATTAATAATTTCCATAATGTATTCCCTTTCACTTTGAACAAGATTTGTTCTGACCTAAATCATTTGGCGCTTACTTTAGTATTGCCACTTATACAACAACATCAAAAGGTATTCAAGATAGTAATATTAAAATAACTAGCAGAGTAAATCACTAAGACTTTAAATGAAAGAGATGATTTTATGCATCAAATTTAAAGACTACTATCATTCTTGCTAAGAAAAAGAGAGATTAAGTTATTTGCTTGTTTGTCATGTTATAATAAAAGACTTGATAGCAGTTGTGCGTGAAATGGCTTTAGCGGTTATTTCATAGAAAAGATTTTATATTACCACAATCTGCAGTTTTGTCTAACAGGTCACACTATAATAATTGATTATGGAAATAATGAGTAAAAAAGAGAATGAATGGATGGGCTTATGGATAAAGAAATGAATCTAAAAATTAAACAAAAGTTTGTAAAAGATTATAAAAACGGGTATCCACTAATTTCAAAAGAATCGATCGTGAATAGTAAAGATTTCATTAATGAAGGAACAATAATTAATCTAGTAGATGAACGTAATGGTTTTATTGGAAAGGGTTATTACGGAAAGCAAAATAAAGGTTTAGGGTGGATTCTTAGCCTGAAGGAGCATGAAAAGATTGGTCCTAAGTTCTTTGAAGATAAAATTAAACAAGCAATCGAAGACCGAAAACATTTTTATAATAGCTCTGATACGACAGCGTTTAGAGTATTTAATGGAGAAGGCGATGGGATCGGTGGATTAACAATCGATTTTTTTGATGGATTTTATTTGATTAGTTGGTATAGCGAAGGAATCTATCAATTCAAAGATTGGGTTATTCAAGCAATAAAGAATATTGTCGAATTCAAAGGGATTTATCAGAAAAAGCGCTTTGATACAAAAGGTCAGTACATTGAAGACGATGACTTTGTGATGGGGGAAAGAGGTCAATTTCCTATTATCGTAAAGGAAAATGGAGTTAATTTCGCAATTTATTTAAATGATGGCGCAATGGTAGGCGTATTTTTGGATCAGCGTGAAGTTAGAAAACTAATTCGAGATAAATATGCTTACGAAAAAACAGTTTTAAATACCTTCTCCTATACAGGGGCATTCTCAGTCTTTGCAGCAGCTGGAGGGGCAAGTAAGACTACTAGTGTTGACTTAGCAAATAGGAGTTTAGAAAAAACAAAAGAACAATTTAAAATTAATGGAATCGATCCTGCTACCGAGAGTATAGTCGTTGAGGATGTATTTCATTACTTTAAATATGCAGTTAAAAAGAACCTTTCATTTGATATGGTTATTTTAGATCCACCAAGCTTTGCAAGATCTAAAAAACATACTTTTAGTGCCGAAAAGGATTATAAGAACCTGCTGAAAGAAGCGATTACGATTACAGAAAATGATGGTGTAATTGTTGCTTCAACGAACTGTAGTACTTTTGGAATGAATAAATTTAAAGGGTTTATTGACACAGCGTTTAAAGAATTAGGCGGGCAATATAAATTAATGGAGGAATTCAGCCTACCTAATGATTTTAAAACAACTAAACAGTTTAAAGAAGGTAACTATTTAAAGGTCGTATTTATTCGTAAAATTAAGTAAAAAAATGGACTGACAGAAAGATGTCAGTCCTACTTTTTTACTTTGAAGTCTCTTTTTGTTCATATAATTTGATTACTTCAATCATAACATTCGTTGCTTTAACCATATTGTCAATTGAGATGTATTCAAATTTACCGTGGTAGTTTTCTCCGCCTGTAAAAATATTTGGAGTAGGTAGTCCCATATATGAAAGCTGTGAGCCATCTGTACCCCCACGAATTGGTTCTACAATTGGTGTAATTTCTAGGTTTGTCATTGCCTCGTGAGCAATATCAACAACCTCTTTAACAGGTAAGATTTTCTCACCCATATTATAGTACTGGTCTTTTAACTCTAAAATAATACTGTTTTCACCATGTTTTTCTTTTATTTGATTCACAATATTCGACAATGTCTCTTTTCGATTAGCAAATTTTGTTTTATCATGATCTCTAATAATGTAATGCATTTTTGTTAACTCTACATCACCTTCAATTGATACTAGATGATAAAAGCCTTCGTAACCTTCAGTTGATTCTGGCGCTTCTTCTACAGGTAATAAATTATTTATTTCCATGGCAATTTTCATAGAATTTATCATTTTACCTTTAGCAGTACCTGGGTGCACATTTTTACCTTTTACTGTAATCATTGCACCTGCAGCATTAAAGCTCTCGTATTGAAGCTCTCCTAGTGGACCACCGTCCATTGTGTAAGCATATTTAGCATCAAATGCTTTTACATCAAATTTATGTGGGCCTCTACCGATCTCTTCATCTGGTGTAAATGCGACTCTTATTTTGCCGTGTTTGATTTCAGGATGTTGAACTAAATACTCCATCGCAGTCATAATTTCAGCAATACCAGCCTTATTATCTGCACCAAGTAATGTTGTTCCATCAGTTGTCATTAATGTATGACCTACATATTTACTTAACTCTGGTGAATGACTTGGAGATAATACAACATTTAAACTTTCATTTAAAACGATGTCGTTTCCATCATAGTTTTCAACTAGCTGAGGGTTAACGTTTTTTCCTGTAAAGTCTGTCGCTGTGTCTAAATGTGCTAAAAATCCAATTGTCGGAATATCTTTGTCGGAATTTGCCGGAAGTGTAGCCATTACATAACCATTGTCATCCATTGTTACGTCAACTAATCCAATTTTGTTTAACTCTTCCACTAGCATGCGGCCCAAAATTAATTGGCCAGGTGTAGAAGGGCATGTTTCACTACTTGCATTTGATTGTGTATCAACTTTTGCATAACTAATTAAACGATTAATTAATTCATTTTTCATATGAAAATCTCCTTTTTTACATTTCATAATCCGTATGTAATGCGCTTTCATTTTTTGTTTTTAATGAAGAGAGGCTATATTTACATTGTAGTTCTTTCTTTATTTGAAAGTAAAATATTACGCAACTCTATTTCTATTTAAAATGCTTTTAGCGATTAAAAACTGTGCGGAGTAGTAGGTGATCATGATTAATTCGTGACCAAATTTAACGCTTTCTACAAATAGGTCCCACGATAAGATCGAATCTGAAATGATAAATAATAGGCTCCCCAAAATTGCCCATTTGTTTCCAGTCATTATGGCAGTAAACACCATCATTGAAATTGCTACTGAATAGGCTATTACCGGAATAACTAAATTTTCCTGACCACTTTCGTTTAAAGAGCTTACTAAATTAGAGCATAGAAAATACGCATAAACTGCAATTGGAATAATCGATAGTACGCGATAAATTGAAAATTTCCATCCTGATATAAAACCGGTAGCGTAAAACAAATGCCCAATTAGAAAAGCACTTAAACCGATAACAAACCATATTAACGTTCCGTCACCAATCATACAAAAAATAAGACCTAAAAGTATAAGAGCGCGATATTTAGTTGATTGATAAGGGATTTGTGAAAAGGCATAAGTGATAATCAACACCATTGGAATTAGCTTAAATAATATTTTTATGCTTACAGGCTCTGAAGGAATAAAAAAGATATAGAGAATACCAAAAAACAAAATAAGTATAGGTAGATACCTCTTCAAAATAAAATTACCCCTTTCTAACTATTTCCTTTTTACTAAATATTATCAGTGAAAAGTGAAAAGAATGCTTTTAGAAAAACGAAAGAACAATCTATTAAACTATAAAAAAAGCAAACCGAGAAGGTTTGCTTTTTACGCGATCGCTATTCCATATGAGTGAGCAATCTGCCCATTAGTACTAGAAGATTTTGCAATTATAACTGTCGTTCCAACATTTATTTGATCGAATAACCATTCAATCTCACTGTTATGCATTCGAATACAGCCGTGACTAACTGATTTACCAATTGAGCTCTCATTAGCATTTCCGTGTATTCCATATGAGTTTCCAGGGGAACTACCCATACTTAAGCCCATCCATCTTTTACCTAGTGGATTATTTGGAGCTCCGCCAGGAATATTTTCCTTATACCAAGGTCTATTTTTAATTTTGTTTAAGATTTTAAACTTTCCAGTAGGGGTAGGAGAGGAGGCTTTTCCTGTTGCTACACTAAATGTTTTTACTAGTTTTCCCTTGTTGTAATATGAAAGTTTATTTGTTTTTGTATTAACAATAATTAGCTGCCCATTCGAAAGAGGTTGGGAGCTCTTTGCCTCAGTAAATGAAGGCTTACTTTGGTTTCCAGCAGTGTCAATTGACTGTACTTTTATAGGAGTAAATACTTTTAATTTACTGACCTTAAAACTATAACTACCATTCTTTGTTGCAGCCGTTTTAGCTGTATATTTACCGTTTAGATACAGTTTAACAGAAGCATTTGGTTCGGTTTTTCCACTAATGATAGTGGCATTTTCTTTAACTGTTTGGATTGTAGGTGCAGCAGGTGCAGTACGATCTAACACACGAATTGAAACAGGTTTACTTTGATTTTTACTCTTATCAACTGCAACGACTTGAAGTACTGTGTTTGCCTTTTGCTTCGCCATTTTAATAGTAAACTTACCTGCCGAGTTAACTTTACCTTTTGCTAATACTTTCTTATTTAAGTAAATGAGAACATCAGCGTTCGGTTCCGATTTACCTGATATGCTTTGTGATTGATCTGATATTGAAGGTATGGAAGTGATAGAAGGTGCGATTACATCTGAAACATATGATGTAGCAGTTTTACTTTTTAATCCAATTGAAACACCAACTGCATTTATTTTAGTAAATTCTTTTAGAGGTTTAGTATTGAATTTAAAATTGCCTTTTGTATCCGTTTGTACAGTGCTTACAAGTTTATTATTGTTGAATAGTTGAAGGCTACTGTTTGCTAAAAAGGTTCCTGTAATGGATGTAGATTTATTTGTAATTGGGTTAATTTTTGGAGTTGGTAAATCTTTAATCATAAATTTAATAGTCTGGTCTGAAACGGCTAGAGTTTGGTCATCTAGTGTAACTGAACTTAGTTGATAAGTACCTTTTATAAAAGAAGCTGTAACACCTATTTTTCCAGCATAGTAAAGATCAGAAGACGATGGGTTTTTTAGTAATACTTCCGTTAAATTAGTCCCGTTTTTAAATGTGAGAGTTACATTGTTGAAATGTTCTTTAGTCGTTAATCCAACTTCAATAGATTGTCCAAATGTGGCTTCAGTAGTGTTTAAATTTAGATTATCTATATAATTTGATAACTCATCATCACTAAAACTTTGCGAAAAAGAAGTCGCGTTGGCTGTGGGTAATAGGAATAAAAATACCCCTAAAATTACAGATACAATCTTATTAATCATTGTCTCTCTCCTTATATATGGAATTAATTACTAAATTTGCCATATAGAGAGTGAATTCCTTTGTTTTCTTAGTAAAATAAAACGTCAATTTTCAGCAAAAAAAGAACATTTGTTGAAAAAACAGGAAGAACAGGGAATATAGTAAAATTAGGTAGAATAAAAGAGAAAATAGAAATTTTGTAGAATTAATGTATTTTTTAAAATGTTATATTCATATAACTTGTTCTCGATCTCTAATCCTGTAATTTAAGTTTTCCTTGATTATATTCCGTTCACTTCCCTTTCCCCTGTTCTTAGTGTTAAAGTTAGTAAATAAGAAAATTGTAAATAAACTAAGGAGTATGATATGAGCAAAACAGTAGTATTAGCGGAAAAGCCTTCAGTTGCTAGAGATATAGCTAAAGTGCTAGGGTGCAATCAAAAAGGTAATGGTTTTTTAGAAGGTAAAAAGTATATTGTGACCTGGGCATTAGGGCATCTTGTAACTTTGGCTGATCCTGAAGGATATGATAATAAATATAAGTCATGGAATTTAGAAGATTTACCAATGATTCCAGATAAATTAAAGCTTGTTGTTATTAAAAAGACAGGCAAGCAGTTCCAAGCTGTAAAAACTCAATTATTAAGAAAAGATGTTTCAGATATCGTTATTGCAACGGATGCAGGGCGAGAAGGTGAGCTTGTTGCAAGATGGATACTTCAATTGGCAAAGGTTAATAAACCAATTAAAAGACTGTGGATTTCTTCTGCAACAGATCAGGCAGTAAAAAAGGGTTTTGAAAATTTACGTAATGGTAAGGAATATGAAAATTTATATCTTTCTGCTGTAGCAAGAGCTGAGGCAGATTGGATCGTGGGGATTAATGCAACAAGAGCACTTACTTGTAAGCATAATGCTCAACTTTCATGTGGTAGGGTTCAAACTCCGACACTTTCGATGATTCTAGAGCGTGAAAAGGAAATAAAAGAATTTAAGCAACAAACTTATTACGGTTTACAAGTATTAGCAAATAATGTAACCTTTACGTGGCAAAATCGTAAGTCGAATGACCAAAAAATTAAAACGTCCGATGAATTACAAAAAATTATTGGAGCGATAAAAGGAAAACAGCTAAAGATTAAGGAAGTTTCGACTGCTGAAAAAAAATCTTTTGCTCCGCAACTTTATGATTTAACTGAGCTCCAAAGAGAGGCGAATAAACGATTTAACTTTTCACCTAAAGAAACCTTATCCATCATGCAAAAGCTATATGAGCACCATAAAGTTGTTACGTATCCGCGAACTGATTCTAGATACTTATCATCAGATTTAGTTGATACATTAAAGGAACGTTTATTAGCATGTAACATCAAACCTTATGGAAAAATCATTATGAAGTTAACGAATCAACCGATTAAAGTAAATAAATCATTTGTAGATGATAATAAGGTTTCAGATCACCATGCGATTATACCAACAGAGCAGGCACCTATAATAAGTGAACTTTCTTCAAAAGAATTTAAAATATATGATTTAATCGTAAGAAGATTTTTAGCAGTTTTACTACCTCCGTATGTATATGAACAAGAAAAAGTTATCGCAGAAATTGAGAATGAGATGTTTGTTGCGAAAGGTAAAAGGGTCATATCACTGGGATGGAAAGAAGTCTTTAAAGACGAAGACGATCTTGATAGTACAGAGGATCAACGATTACCAGTTATTAATGAGAATGAGCGTATTGAAGTAGCTAAAGTTATTGAAACTAAAGGGCATACGAAACCACCAGCATACTTTAATGAAGCCACACTTTTAAGTGCGATGGAAAATCCAGTCCATTTTATGTCTGGTAATAGTAATGATTTGAAGAAGACAATAGGCGAAACAGGTGGATTGGGAACAGTTGCAACAAGAGCGGATATTATTGAAAAACTTTTCAGTAGCTTTTTAATAGAAAAAAAGGGAAAAGATATTTTCATCACAAATAAAGGCAAGCAATTATTAAACCTTGTTCCAGAAGCCTTGAAGTCACCTGCCTTAACAGCCGAGTGGGAGCAGAAGCTTCAAGCCATCTCCAAAGGTAAATTAGCTAAATCAAAATTTATGAGTGAAATGATTAGTTTTTCTTCAGATGCTGTGAAAGAAATAAAACAAACTGAACAAAAATTTAAGCATGATAACATGACTAGCACTAAATGTCCCGACTGCGGAAAGCTTATGTTAGAAGTAAATGGTAAACGTGGAAAAATGTTAGTTTGTCAGGACAGGGAATGTGGTCATCGTAAAACAATTTCACAGTCAACTAACACGAGATGTCCTAACTGTTTCAAACGTTTAGAGCTAAGAGGCGAAGGAGAAGGTCAAATTTTTGTATGTGCATGTGGGCATAGAGAAAAACTTTCTACTTTTAAAGATCGACGTTCGAAAGAAAAAAATAGTAAAGTTTCTAAACGAGATGTTCAAAAATATTTAAAGCAACAGAACAAACAAGAGGATGAACCATTTAATAACCCATTTGCAGAAGCCTTAGCTAAGTTGAAAAAACAATAAAGGCAGACACTCTGTACTTCTAACCAGTCATATGAGTTTACTCTATGACTGGTTTTTTTCGTTCAATTGCATATTCATCCACGACTTCACTATAATGATCGTCAAAATAAGTATCTAGTTCCTTTTTTATCTTTTTTGATAGGACTGGACTTTTACCTGAAGTTGAGACTGATACAATAAGGTCTCCTCTACGAACCACTGCCGGTGTATGGAAATCACTATTATTTTGATCACTTACATCATTAAACCATTGGAAATCTGATGTACAATCTTTGACGAATTTATTTATATTTTTATCGTCTGTAGCAGCAATAACAATGTGAGCTCCAGTTAGATCAGCCTTTTCAAAATACTTTTTTATCCATTTTATTGTAGGTAACTGTTTAAATTCAACACATAGTTGAGGGCTAATAATCGTAATTTGTGCACCACTTTTTATAAATGCTTTTGCTTTTCGAAAAGCGATTTTTCCTCCACCGATGATTGTAATCTTTTTGTTTTGAAGTGAGAAAACTAATGGAATCATTTCAGTCATCTAATCGCTCCTATCTATAAATTGTTTATGGACAAATATTTATGCATCTTCATTTTATCATATGTATTGCCACTTTTTAGAACTAGCTAATTAATGATTCATTAGAGGTTTTTCATGTCTTTTATTGTAAAAATGATACAGTTTTGTTAATAATTCAATAAAAGTTCATCTTTTCTTTCGCATAAAAGTATTTTTTCTGTTAGGATAATTAGTATTATTTTTTCTGAAAAGATAATGATAAGACTGGAATCTAAATTAA